>CAYREA010000140.1:0-11995 GCA_964423075.1 uncultured Rubrivivax sp.
CCAGTGCGATGGCGTGGGCGTAGTTGTCGGCCAGGGACTCGCCCAGTCCGGTCACTTCCGAGTGCATCTGCGCGCCGCCCAGTTCCTCGTCGTCGGCGTCTTCGCCGATGGCGGCCTTCACCAGCGGCGGTCCGGCCAGGTAGATGCTGCTGCGCCCCTTCACCAGCACCACGTAGTCGGAAAGGCCCGGCAGGTAGGCGCCGCCCGCGGTGGACGAGCCGTGCACCACCGCGATCTGCGGAATGCCGGCCGCCGACAGCCTGGCCTGATTGGCGAAGGTGCGCCCGCCGTCGACGAAGATCTCGGCCTGGTACATCAGGTTGGCGCCGCCGCTTTCCACCAGGGCGATCAGCGGCAGCTTGTTCTCGCGCGCCAGCTCCTGCGCGCGCAGCGCCTTCTTCAGGCCCATGGGGGCGACCGTGCCGCCCTTCACGGCGCTGTCGGAAGCGCTGAGCATCACGCGCTTGCCGGCGACGACCCCGATGCCGACGATGCTGCCGCCGCCCATCACGCTCTTCTTGCCGTCGTCGTCGTGCATGGCCAGGCCGGCCAGCGGGCTCAGCTCCAGGAAGTGGCTGCCGCGGTCGAGCAGGCGTGCCACGCGTTCGCGCGGCAGCAGCTGGCCGCGCTGCTCGAACTTGGCGCGCTTGGACTCGGATTCACTCACCACCCGGGCCTGCAGCGCCTGCACTTCCGCCAGGCGCTCCTGCATGCGCTGGGCGTTCGCCGCAAAGGTGGCCGAGCGTGGGTCGAGGTTCGAGGTGAGCTGGGGCATCTACTTGAGCACGTCGGGGGTCACGGCGCGGTGGAAGCCGTCGAAGGGCACCGACTTCGATTCGCTGCCGAGCGGGAAGATCTCGCTGCCCAGCGAAGCCGCACCGTCGATCTGCAGCGTGACGCCGGTGATGAAAGAAGCCGCAGGCGAGAGCAGGAAGACGATGGCGGCGCTGACCTCGGCCTCGGCGCCCAGGCGGCGCAGCGGCACGTGGTTCTTCAGATTGGGGATGAAGCTCTTCATCGCGCCGCCGTAGCTGTCCATGCCGCTGCTGGCGATCCAGCCCGGCGCCACCGCGTTCACGCGCACGCCGGCGTGTGCCCACTCGAAGGCGGCCGTGGCCGTGAGGTTGCTCATGCCCGCGCGCGCCGCGCCGCTGTGGCCCATGCCGGGCATGCCGTTGCGGAAGTCGGCCGTCATGTTGACGATGCTGCCGCCGTGCTGCTGCATGCACTGGTTGAACAGCTCGCGCATCATCAGGAAGCCGCCGGTCAGGTTGTTGGCGACGACCGCGTCGAAGCCCTTCTTGCTGATGGCCAGCAGCGGCGCCGGGAACTGGCCGCCGGCGTTGTTCACCAGGCCCGCAACCGGGCCATGCCGGGCGATCACCGCGGCCACGCCGGCCTTCACCGATTCTTCGTCGCGGATGTCGAAGGCGCGGGTGTCGCAGGTGCCGCCGTCTTCCACGATCTCGGCGGTCACCCGGTCCAGCTTGTCCTGCGTGCGGCCGCTGATCACCACCTTCGCGCCCAGCGCGGCCAGCTCGTGCGCCACGCAGCGGCCGATGCCGCTGCCGCCGCCGGTGACCCACACCACCTGGCCGCTGAACAGGCCGGGGTGGAAGACGCTGCGGTATCGGGCCTGTTCGGTCATGCGGGGCGTGGCGGGTTCGGGATCCCGCATTAGGCGGCAGGGTAACGTTAACGTCAACTGGATGCCTTATAGGGGATTACGCGGATGCCCGGGGCAGCGGGCGACCCTAGGATGCGTGCTCTTCCAACAACGGACCCGGACACACCCATGGACATGCAAGCCTGCACCGAAGCCCTGCGCACGAAGGTGGCCGCCGGCAGCAGCCTGAACGCGACGCTGAAGTTCGACTGCGGCGCCGACGGCGTGGCCTATATCGACGGCAAGAGCGTGCCCAATGCCGTGAGCAACGAGAACAAGGACGCCGACTGCACCGTGGCCATCACGCTCGCGAACCTGGCGGCGCTGCTGACGGGCGAGCTGGAGCCGGCCACCGGCTTCATGATGGGCAAGTTCAAGGTCAGCGGCGACATGAGCGTGGCGATGAAGCTGCAGCGCATCGTCTGAACATGCTGCAGACCGCGGCGCGCAAGCGGGCCCCGCCTTCGGCGCAGGAGGTGGTCGACTCGCACCGCGACGCCGACACCGGCGAGCTGTTCGGCATCACCGAGCTGTGCCGCGAGTTCGGCATCACGCTGCGCACGATCCGCTTCTACGAGGACAAGGGCCTGCTGAGCCCGCGCCGCATCAACGGCACGCGCGTCTACACGCGGCGCGACCGGGCGCGGCTGGCGCTCATCCTGCGCAGCAAGGCCATCGGCGCCAGCCTGGCCGAGATCAAGCACTACCTGGACATGTACGGCGCGCACGGCGAAGGCCGCGTGCAGCAGATGAAGTACGTGCTGGACCGCACCGACAAGGCCATCGCCGAGCTGGAAACCAAGCGCGCGCACATCGAGGCCACGCTGGCCGAGCTGCGCGTCATCAACAGCACCGTGCGCAAGCACCTGGAGACCAAGTGAGCCTGCCCCAGTTCCCTTCGGCCTGGATGAGCGAAGAACATGTGATGCTGCAGGACAGCGTGCGCCGCTACATCGCCGACCAGTGGGTGCCGCGCGCGGCCGAGTTTCGCGCTGCCGGCAAGATGGGGCCGGAGGTCTGGCGCGATGCCGGCGCCAAGGGCCTGCTGTGCCTGAGCATGCCGGAAGCCTATGGCGGCGCGGGTGGCGACTTCGGCCACGAGGCCGTGATCCTGCTGGAGCAGGCGCGCGCCAACATCTCGGGCTGGGGCGGTGGGCTGCACTCGGCCATCGTCGCGCCCTACATCCTGCACTACGGCACCGACGAGCAGAAGCAGCGCTGGTTGCCGAAGATGGCCACCGGCGAGTTCATCACCGCCATCGCGATGACCGAGCCGGGCACGGGCAGCGACCTGCAGGCGGTGCGCACCTCGGCGCGGCGCGACGGCGACCACTACGTGCTGAACGGCGCCAAGACCTTCATCACCAACGGCCAGAACGCGAACCTCATCGTCGTCGTCTGCAAGACCGGTGGCGACAGCGGGGCGAAGGGTATCTCGCTCCTGATGCTGGAGACCGAGGGCGCCGATGGTTTCCGCCGCGGCCGCAACCTCGACAAGGTGGGCATGAAGGCCCAGGACACCTCGGAGCTGTTCTTCGACGACGTGTGCGTGCCGGTGGCCAACCTGCTGGGCGACAAGGAAGGGCAGGGCTTTTTCCAGCTGATGCAGGAACTGCCGCAGGAGCGGCTGATCATCGCCGTGAGCGGCGTCGGTGCGATGGAGCGCGCGCTCGACGAGACCCTGCGCTACGCCAAGGAGCGCAAGGCCTTCGGCAAGACGCTGTGGGACTTCCAGAACACACGCTTCAAGCTGGCCGAGGTGCAGGCCACCGTGCTGGCCGCGCGCGCCTATGTCGACGCCTGCATGCTGGCGCACCTGAAGGGCCAGCTCGACGCCGCGCGCGCCGCGCTGGCCAAGGCCTGGGTGAGCGAACAGCAGTGCAAGGTGATGGACGAATGCCTGCAGCTTTTCGGCGGCTACGGGTACATGATGGACTACCCCATCGCCGAGCTGTATGTCGACGCGCGCGTGCAGCGCATCTACGGCGGCACCAACGAGATCATGAAGGAGCTGGCGGCGCGCTTCATGTGAAGCGCGCCGGCGGCCGCCACAGGAGTTTCCATGGATGTCACCGACTTACCCCTGGCCGAACGCCTGCGCGCCGCGCTGGAACTGCAACGCCGGGCCTACATGGCCCACCCGGTGCCCACGCTGGCCGAGCGGCGCGAGGACCTGCGCCGCCTGCAGGCCTTCCTGCGCGACCACCAGGACGCGCTGTGCGCAGCCATCAGCGCCGACTACGGCCACCGCTCCAGCCACGAGACGCGCCTGTGCGAGCTGGTGCCGGCGGTGGACGGCATCTCGCACGCGCTGCGCCACCTGCGCGGCTGGATGCGCCCGCAACGCCGCAGCGTCGACCTGATGACCTTCCCGGGCGCCGGCAACCGCGTCATCCCGCAGCCGCTGGGCGTGGTGGGCGTCATCGTGCCTTGGAACTTCCCGGTCAACCTGAGCTTCCTGCCGCTCACGTACGTCTTCGCGGCCGGCAACCGCGCGCTGGTGAAGCTCAGCGAGAACTCGCGCCACCTGGCCGCGCTGCTGATCGAGAAGGCGCCGGCCTACTTCCCGCCCGAGAAGCTGCAGTTCTTCGACGAGACGGGCGGTGTCGGCGTCGAGTTCTCGAAGCTGCCCTTCGACCACCTGCTGTTCACCGGCTCCGGCACCACCGGCCGCGCCGTGATGGCCGCCGCCGCCACCAATCTCTGTCCGGTGACGCTGGAGCTGGGCGGCAAGGCGCCGGCCATCGTGGACGGCAGCTTCCCGCTGCAGACGGCGGCCGAGCGCATCCTGTTCGTGAAATGCCTGAACGCGGGCCAGATCTGCACCACGGTCGACCACGCCTGGCTGCCCGAGGGCCGCATCGATGAGTTCGTGCGCCTGGCGCAGGCCATCGTGCCGGCGCGATATCCGACACTGGCTTCGCCCGACTACACATCGATCATCGATGCGCGCTCGTTCGAGCGCCTGCTGGCCGCGCTGGAGGAAGCCCGTGCACGCGGCGCGAAGCTGGTGCCGCTGCTGCCGGGGCCGGCCTACGACGCCGCCACGCGCAAGATCGCACCGCACATCGTGCTGAACGCGCCGGAAGACTGTGCGCTGATGCGGCGCGAGATCTTCGGCCCCATCCTGCCGCTGCGCCCCTACCGCCAGCTGGACGAGGTGATCGGCAGCATCAACGCCGGCGACCGGCCGCTGGCCGTCTACCCTTTCAGCCATGACCGCACCTTCGTGCAGACGGTGCTCGATCGCGTGATGTCGGGCGGAGTCTCGGTCAACGACGCGTTGTTCCACGTCGCCCAGCACGACCTGCCTTTCGGCGGCGTCGGCGCCTCGGGCATGGGCCACTACCACGGGCGCGAGGGCTTCGAGACCTTCTCCAAGCTGCGCCCGGTGTTCCACCAGGCCCGCTTTTCCGCGCTGAAGCTGATGGGGCCGCCCTATGGCCGGCTCACCGACTTCATGCTCAAGTTCCTGATCCGCTGAGGACCCCCGAATGACCGACGCCTACCTCTACGACCACGTGCGCACGCCGCGTGGCAAGGGCAAGAAGGATGGCAGCCTGCACCAGGCCACGCCGGTGTGGCTGCTGCGCACGCTGCTGAAGGCCCTGCAGCAGCGCCAGCAACTCGACACCGCGCTGGTGGACGACGTGGTGCTGGGCTGCGTGACGCCGGTGGGTGAGCAGGGCGCCGACATCGCGCGCACCGCGGTGATGGATGCCGAATGGGCCGAAAGTGTGGCCGGCGTGACGCAGAGCCGCTTCTGCGCCAGCGGGCTGGAGAGCATCAACCTGGCCGCCGCGAAGGTGAAGAGCGGCTGGGAAGACCTGGTGGTGGCCGGCGGCGTGGAAAGCATGAGCCGCTGGACCATGGGCAGCGACGGCGGCGCCTGGTTCATGGACCCGCGCATCAACCAGAAGCTGGGTTTCGTGCCGCAGGGCGTGGGTGCTGACCTGATCGCCACACTGGAAGGTTTCACGCGCGGCGATGTCGACGGCTTCGCGCTGCGTTCGCACCAGCGTGCCGCTGCGGCGCGCGCCGAAGGCCGCTTCAAGCGTTCCATCGTGCCAGTGGTCGACATCGCCGGCCTGCCCATGCTGGCCGAGGACGAGACCATCCGCGCCAACGCCAGCCTCGAGGCGCTGGCCAAGCTGGACGCCAGCTTCGCGATGATGGGCGCGATGGGCTTCGACGCCACGGCGCTGCGGCGCTACACGACGGTGGAGCGCATCGAGCACGTGCACCACGCGGGCAACAGCAGCGGCATCGTCGATGGCGCGGCGCTGATGCTGGTCGGTTCGGCCGAGGGGGGTGCCAAGGCGGGGCTGAAGCCGCGCGCGCGCATCCGCGCCGCAGCGGTGATCGGCAGCGAGCCCACCGTCATGCTGACCGGCCCCACGCCGGCCTGCCGCAAGGCGCTGGCCAAGGCGGGCATGTCGGCCAAGGACATCGACCTATGGGAAGTGAACGAGGCCTTCGCCGTGGTGCCCATGAAGACGGCGCGCGACCTGGGCGTGGACCTGGACCGCGTGAACGTCAACGGCGGCGCCATCGCCATGGGCCATCCGCTCGGGGCCACGGGCTGCATCATCCTGGGCACCCTGCTGGATGAACTGGAACGCCGCAACCTGAGCACCGGCTGCGCCACGCTGTGCGTGGGCGGCGGCATGGGCATCGCCACCATCATCGAGAGGGTTTGAGCATGAGTTCGGCGATCAAGCTGACGATGGGCGACGACGGCATCGTCGTCGCGACGATGGACCTGCCGGGCCGGCCGATGAACGTGGTCGGCGACGAGTTGATGGGCGGCATCGCGGCTGCGCTGGAACGCCTGGCGCAGCCCGATGCCAAGGGCCTGGTGCTGACTTCGGCCAAGGCCGACTTCTGTGCCGGCGGCGACATCGACCGCATGTCGAAGTGGACGACGCCGAAGCAGCCCTTCGAGGCCAGCATGGCGATGAAGGTCGTGCTGCGCCAGCTGGAAACGCAGGGCAAGCCGGTGGTGGCCGCGCTGAATGGCCACGCGCTCGGTGGCGGGCTTGAGATTGCGCTGGCCGCGCATGCGCGCCTGGCCCTCGACGACCCGAAGCTCAAGATCGGCCAGCCCGAGGTGAAGCTGGGGCTGCTGCCGGGCGGTGGCGGCACGGTGCGGCTGCCGCGGCTGGTGGGCATCCAGCAGGCGCTGCAGATCTGTGGCGAAGGGGCCGACCTCAGCCCGCAGAATGCGCTGGCCATGGGGCTGCTGGCCGGCCTGGCCAAGGATCGCGAAGACCTGCTGGCCCAGGCCAAGGCCTGGTGCCTGGCCAACCCCAAGGCCAAGCAGCCCTGGGACCTGCCCAAGTTCCGCTTCCCCGGCGGCGACTCGCGCGCGCCGGCCGTGGCGCAGCTGTGGAGTGTGGCGCCCTCGGTGGCCTCGCAGAAGAGCTGGGGCAACTACCCGGCCATCCAGCACATCATGAGCAGCATCTTCGAAGGCGGCCTGCTCGACTTCGAGGCCGCCAGCGTGGTGGAAAGCCGCTACTTCGCGGCCTGCGCGATGTCGCAGGAATCGAAGAACATGATCGCCACGCTGTGGTACCAGCTGAACGCGATCAAGAAGGGTGCGTCGCGTCCCGAGGGCGTGCCGAAGTCGAGCGTGAAGAGGCTGGGCATCCTGGGCGCGGGGATGATGGGTGCGGGCATTGCCTACGTGTCGGCCAAGGCCGGCATCGACGTGGTGCTGCTCGACACCACGCAGGAAGCGGCCGAACGTGGCAAGGCCTACTCGCAGGCCCTGCTCGACAAGGCCGTGAAGAAGGGCCGCAGCACGGCCGAGAAGCGCGACGCGCTGCTGGCGCGCATCACGCCCACCACCAACTACGCGGCGCTGGCCGGCTGCGACCTCGTCATCGAGGCCGTATTCGAAGACCGTGCCATCAAGGCCGAGGTGACGAAGCGCGCTGAAGGCCAGATCGGCGCCGGCGCCGTGTTCGCGTCCAATACCTCCACGCTGCCCATCACCGGCCTGGCACAGGCCAGCGCGCGCCCGGCAGACTTCATCGGCCTGCACTTCTTCAGCCCGGTGGACAAGATGCCGCTGGTGGAGATCATCGTCGGCGCGATGACCAGCAATCAGACACTCGCGCGCGCCTTCGACTACGTGCTGCAGATCGGCAAGACGCCCATCGTCGTCAACGACAGCCGCGGCTTCTACACCAGCCGCGTCTTCGGCACCTACGTGATGGAAGGCCTGGCGATGCTGAAGGAGGGCGTGCACCCGCGCAGCATCGAGGTGGCGGGCCTGCAGGCCGGCATGCCGATGCCGCCGCTGGCGCTGCAGGACGAGGTGTCGCTGAGCCTGAGCCTGCACGTGGCCGAGCAGACGAAGAAGGACCTGGCCTCCGAAGGCACGGCCTATGTCGAACACCCGGGCATGGCGGTAGCGCGGCAGCTGTGCGAGATTGGCCGCATCGGCAAGAAGGCCGGCAAGGGCTTCTACGACTGGACCGAAGACGGCAAGCAGCTGTGGCCGGAGCTGACGCAGCTGTACCCCGTGGCCGCGGTGCAGCCCGCGCAGCGCGAACTGATCGACCGACTGATGTTCGCCCAGGCCAACGAGGCGGTGCGCTGCATGCAGGAAGGCGTGCTGCGCTCGGTGGCCGACGGCAATATCGGTTCGATCTTCGGCTGGGGCTTTGCGCCCTTCCACGGCGGCGCGCTGCAGTACATCAACGCCATGGGCCCGGCGGCCTTCGTCGCCCGGGCGCGCGAACTGGCGGCGAAGTTCGGCCCGCGCTTCGAGCCGGCCCCGCTGGTGGTGACAATGGCCGCCGATGGCGGACGGTTCGAGGATCACTGAAGCGCGCGAGAGGCTGGCCCCGGCGTTGCGGCGCCCGGGCGGCCTGTGCGTGCTGACCGGCGCCGGCATGAGTGCCGAGAGCGGCATCCCCACCTTCCGCGACGCGCTCACCGGCTACTGGTCGCAGTTCGACCCCATGGAGCTGGCCAGCGAGGACGGCTTCCGCGCCAACCCGCAGCGCGTGTGGGACTGGTACGCCGAACGCCGCGATGGCGTGCGCAAGGCGCAGCCCAACGCCGGCCACCGCGCCCTGGCCGAGTTCGCGGTGCGTCACCCCGGCGTGCTGACGCTGGTGACGCAGAACGTCGACGACCTGCACCAGCGCGCCGGCAACACCGGCACCATCCGCCTGCACGGCGACATCCTCGAAGACCGCTGGCTCGACGCCTGCGCGCGCCATGCCCAGGGCGGCAACGTCTGCGATCCGGCCTGGGCCGAGGGCAGCCGCCCGCCCGCCTGCGCCGACTGCGGCAACAAGTTGCGCCCGGGCGTGGTGTGGTTCGGCGAGCCGCTGCCGGTGCGCGCCCTCGAAGCCGCGCAGCGCGCCGCCGAAACCTGCGCCGTGATGCTGGTGGTGGGCACCTCGGGCGCCGTGTGGCCGGCGGCGGGGCTGGCCGGGCGGGCGCGCGCGCGGGGTGCGCAGGTGCTGATCCTCAACCCGGCCGAGAGCGAGATCGATGCCGAGGCCCATCTGGTGCTGCGCGGCACCGCCGCCGGGGTGCTGCCGCGGCTGCTGGCGCCGCTTGCCGTTTGATCCATTTCTGGACTAATATCAGGCGAACGTCCAGCAAAGGATTCATGCCATGAGCGCTGTCCTGGCCCCCGTGCCGGCGCCCGAAGTCTCCCCCGAACGATTGTCCGCCGCCGGCTTGCGCGCTTTCGGCCGCATCGCCGAAGCCTGGCACCTGAGCGTCGATGAGCAACTCGCCCTGCTGGGCCAGCCACCCCGTTCCACCTTCTTCGCCTGGCGCAAGCAGCCCGAAAAGGCCGCCTTGTCGCGCGACACGCTGGAGCGGCTTTCCAACATCCTGGGCATCTACAAGAGCCTGCAATTGCTCTTGCCCGACGCCGCCGCGGCCGACGCCTGGGTGCGCCAGCCGAACACCGCGGCACCTTTCGGCGGGCAGACGGCGCTGGCGCGCATGCTGGCCGGCAACGTCAGCGACCTGAACCTCGTGCGCCGCTACCTCGACGGCGTGCGCGGCGGCGGCTGGTCCTGAACACCACCGCGGGCGGCGCACCCGAGCTCAAGCGCATCCGCTGGCAGCAGGCCTGCCGCATCGTGCCCACGCGCTACCCCACGGTGTCGCTGTTCGACCGCGTGGCCGACGCCGACGACTTCGACGCGCTCTACGCGCTGGAAGCCATGACCAACGAGCGCGTGCGCGACGAGATCGGCCAGATCGAACGGGTGCCGCGCGACGAGCGCCTTTTCGGCCCCGGCAGCAGCCCCATCATGGCCGCCTTCACGCACGTGAACCTGCTGGGCAGCCGCTTCTCCGACGGCCGCCACGGCGTGTTCTATGCCGCGCGCGAACGCGCCACCGCCGTGGCCGAGACGCGCCACCACCACGGCAAGTTCCTCGCCGCCACGCAGCAGGGCCCGATGCACCTGCCGATGCGCCTGTACCACGTAGCCATCGACGCCCGCCTGCACGACCTGCGGCCCGTGGGCGCCGTGCCCGCGGCCGTGCACGACCCCGACGACTACGGCCCCGCCCGCGCCCTGGGCCACGCGCTGCATGCGGCGGGTTCGGCCGGTGTGGCCTACCGCAGCGTGCGCCGCCCGGGTGGGCAATGCGTGGGCCTGTTCCGCCCGCGTGGCGCCAGCCGCTGCCTGCACGCCGCCATCCTGCTCTACGCCTGGGACGGGCAGGCCTTCACCGACGTGTTCGAGAAGACCGAGTGAATAGCGAGCGCTTCGAGCGCCTGGACCTGCTGCGCGCCGTCGCCATCGTCTGGATGGCGGCCTTCCACTTCTGCTTCGACCTCAACCACTACGGCCTGTGGGAGCCGCGCCAGTTCTTCACGCGCGACCCCTTCTGGACCACCCAGCGCACCTGCATCGTCACGCTGTTCGTCTTCTGCGCCGGCCTGGGCCAGGCGGTGGCGCTGAACGCGGCCCAGGGCTGGCCGCGCTTCTGGCGCCGCTGGGCCCAGGTGGCGGGCTGCGCGCTGCTGGTGAGCATCGGCTCGGCCTTCATGTTTCCGAAGACCTGGATCGCCTTCGGCGTGCTGCACGGCATGGCGGTGATGCTGATCATCGCGCGCCTGGCCTGGCCGCTGGGCCACTGGCTGTGGCCGCTGGGTGCCCTGGCCATCACCTTGCCGCGCATCTGGCGCCACGAGTTTTTCGACCCGCCCTGGATGCTGTGGGCGGGCCTGGCCACGCGCAAACCGCTCACCGAAGACTACGTGCCCGTGCTGCCCTGGCTGGGCGTGATGTTCATCGGCCTGGCGGCGGGGCGTTGGCTGCTGCAGCACCGCCGGTCGCTGTTCACCGGCCCGGTACCGCGGGTGGCGCAGCCGTTGGCGCTGCTGGGGCGCTGGAGCCTCAGCTTCTACATGCTGCACCAGCCGGTGTTCATCGGCGCCATCCTGGGCGGGCGGCAACTGGGCTGGTGGTAGCCCGGCTCAGGGCAGGCGCGGCTCGAACATGATCAAGCGGCAATCGGTGCTGCCGATGTTCTGCACCGCGTGCCCGACGATGGGGTGCTGCACCACCGCATGGCCGGCCTTGATCAGGCCGTCGCGCGAACCGCCTTCCAGGTTGAAGTAACGCAGCTGGCAGTCGGTCAGGAAGTACACGCCCGAGGACGCGTGCGAGTGCATCGCGTCGCGCTGCCCGGGCTTCCAGTTCACCACGATGACGCGGTACTGGTCGTTCTCGGCAGCCACCTTGTAGATGTCGGGCGAAGCGAGCACGGCATGGGGTGTGGTCTGTGCCCAGGCCGGCAGCGCCAGGGCGGCGACCACGATGGCGGGCCAGGCGAAGCGCGGTGCGACAGCGGTACGCATGACAACTCCTTCAGGGGATCAAGGGGCGCGGCCCCTCGTGAACCCGCAGAGGCCACGTCCCGAAGCGTAGGCGCCCGCGCAGCGCCCGCATTGCGTTGCCTCAATCGGCCGGCGGGCTACGATGGGCCCATGAGCACCAAGGTCCTGTTCGGCTTCCACGCCGTCACCGTGCGGCTGAAGACGGCGCCGCAGTCCATCACCGAGATCCACGTCGACGCCACGCGGCGCGATGCGCGCATGCGCCAGTTCGTCGAACGCGCGCGCGAAGCCGGCGCGAAGATCGTCGACAGCGACGCCGAACGCCTGGCCGCGCTGGCTGGTGGGCCGCGCCACCAGGGCGTGGTGGCGCGGGTGTCGCCGCTGGCGCAGCGACATTCGCTGGACGAAGTGCTCGACGAGGTGGAAGGCGCGCCCCTGGTGCTGGTGCTCGACGGCGTGACCGACCCGCACAACCTGGGCGCCTGCCTGCGCGT
>CAYREA010000141.1:0-11813 GCA_964423075.1 uncultured Rubrivivax sp.
TCGTCTCCAGTGCGTTCTTGCCCGAGCGCATCACGATCACGCCGCCGGTGGCTTCGCCCTCGCCATCGAGTTCACCGATGCCGCGCCGCATCTCGGGGCCGATCTGGATGCGCGCCACGTCGCCCAGGCGCACCGACACGCCGGCGTCGGTGGTGACGAGCGGTACCTTGCGAAAATCGTCGAGCGATTGCAGGTAGCCGGACGCGCGCACCACGTACTCGGCCTCGCCGAGTTCGAGCACCGAGCCGCCGGCTTCCTGGTTCGATTTGCGGATCGCATCGACCACCTTGGTGTGCGCGATGCCGTAAGCCGCCAGCTTGTCCGGGTCGAGCACGATCTGGTACTGGCGCACCATGCCGCCGACCGAGGCCACTTCGGCCACGTTGGGCACGGTCTTCAGCTCGTACTTCAGGAACCAGTCCTGCAGCGCACGCAGCTGACCGGCATCCATCTGGCCGCTGCGATCGATCAGCGAGTACTGGTAGATCCAGCCCACGCCGGTGGCGTCGGGCCCGAGCGACGCGGTGGCTCCGGGCGGCAACCGGGCCTGCACCTGGTTCAAATACTCCAGCACCCGCGACCGCGCCCAGTACAGGTCGGTGCCGTCGTCGAACAACACGTAGACGAAGCTGTCGCCGAAGAACGAATAACCGCGCACCGTCTTCGCGCCCGGCACCGAAAGCATCGTCGTCGTCAGCGGATAGGTGATCTGGTTCTCGACGATGCGCGGCGCCTGGCCGGGGTAGGTGGTGCGGATGATGACCTGCACATCCGACAGGTCGGGCAACGCGTCCAGCGGCGTCCTGAGCACCGAGTACACGCCCCAGGCGCTGAGCATCACGGTGGCCAGCAGCACCAGGAAGCGGTTGACGATCGACCAGCGGATCAGCGCGGCGATCACGGCTTGCTCCCCGGGTTGGAAGCAGCGGCGGCAGCGGCCTTGGGTTCGGGTGCCAGCACGGTCACTGCAGTCAACTGCGGCAGGCTTTGCGCGTCCATGTAGAACTCGAAGCTGACCTTGTCGCCGACGCCCAGGCCGCGTGGCAGCCCACGCGGGGGCAGCTTGAAGTCCATCGTCATCGCGCCCCACTTGAGCGATGGAATGGGGCCATGCGAAAGCGTCACCGCATCGCGGCCGATGCTTTCGACCTTGGCCTCGCTTTGATGGCGCGGCGCGGTGTTCGCGCTGTCGGGCTTGGGCTCGACGTTCAGGCGCGATTCCACACCCTTCAGGCTCGCCTCGGAGTCGATCAGGAACTGCGACGACACCACCACGCGCTGCCCAGCCTGCAGCCCGCGCTTGACTTCCGTCTGGCCGCCGGTTTCGATGCCGATCTCGACATCGACCGGACGGAAGCGGCCGTTGTCTTCGGCAAGCATCACCACCGTTCGCTTGCCGGTCTGGATGACGGCCTCGGTCGGAATCAGCAGCGCCTTCTCGGCACGCATGTCCATGAACTGCATCTGCACGAACATGCCCGGCACCAGGCGTCCACCGGGGTTGGCGAGTTCGAGCCGCGCCTTCAGCGTGCGCGTGGTCATGTTGACTTCGGGCAGGATGGCTTGCACTTTGCCGTCGAAGGTGGCGCCGGGCGCGGCAGGGCTCCTGGCCTGCACCTTGGCGCCCGGGCGCAGCAGTGCCGCCTGGCTCTCCGGCACTTCGGCATTGGCCCAAACGGTCCCGATGCCATTAATGCGGAACAGCGTGGCGCCCGACATCACGGTCATGCCTTCGCGCGCCATCAGCTCGGTGACCACACCCCCGATGGGTGCCACCAGCGTGAAACGCGGCTGCGTGCGGCCGCTGCTTTCAACCAACCCGATCTGACCCTCGCTCATGCCGACCTGGCGCATGCGCAGGCGGGCACCGTCGACCAGCGAGGCGAGCTCGGTGCCCTGCATGCGCCGCACCGACAGGAACTCTTCCTGCGCGGCGATCCACTCCGGCACGTACAGCTCCGCCAGCGGCTGGCCCTTGGCCACGCGGTCGAGCGTGGCGCGCACGTGCAGCCGTTCGACGAAGCCGGTGGCGCGCGCCTGCACGATGACCTGATCGCGTTCGTTCCAGGTGATGCTGCCCACCGCTGCAACCTGGGGCGACAGGATTCCTTCCGTGACCTCGGCGCTGCGCACGCCGAGGTTCTGCTGGATGCGCGGGCTGACCGTGACCTTGCTGCCGTCACCGCCATCGCTGTCGGCGTAGACCGGCACCAGCATCATGTCCATGAACGGCGACTTGGCCGGCTTGTCGAACTTGTTCCCCGGCACCATCGGGTCGTGGTAGTACAAGACCTTCTTGCCTGTGGAAGGATCGACGTCGCCGGCCTTGAGGCCGGCCTTGATGTGGCGACGGGTTGCGTCTTCGCCCTGCGCGATGCTTTGCGGCACCGCCTCCGTTGGAGAGCCGGCTGCCGTTGCGCCGCTGCCGCTGGCCGGTGCCGGCGCGGAGGCCATGCCCATGCCGCGCTGCATGCCGGTGGCGTAAAGGCCGTAGCCGGCAGCGCCGAGGGCACCCGCTGTAATCAGGCCGATCAGGAGGGGTTTGAGCTTCATCGTTGTTGCTCGGTGGGGGCGGCAGGGCCATCGGCCGCGGACGCCTGTTGTTCATCCGGAAACAGGTACTCGAGCCGCGCCCACACGCTGGCGGTTTCCCGCTCCAGCCCCAGCTGCTCGATTCGCGCGTCGATCTCCAGGCGCCGTGCTTCGAGCACGGAAGCCAGCGGCCCAGCGCCGCCTCGATAGGCGGCGATCGCCGCGCGCGTGCGATCGGCCGCGAGCGGGATCAGGGCGCTGTCGTAGTACGCCAGGCGGTCGCGATTGCTCTGCCACTCCTGCAGCCAGGCCTGGATCTCGGCCATGTACTCGCGCACGGCTTCCTCGCGCTGGGCGCGCATCTGCTCGGCCAGCGCGAGCTTGGCCGCCACATCGCGGTCCTGCCGGTCCTTCTGGTCCCACTGCAGCGGGACCGAGACATTGACCGAGACCATGTTCGAGTAGGCCGGGCCACGTTGCTGGTACATCAGCTCGACGCTCCAGTCCGCTCGCTTGTTGCTTTGCGCGATGTGGACTTCGGCCCGTGCCACGGCTTCCTGCTTGAGCATCATGGCGAATTGCGGGTGGCGCTCCATCTGGGCCTCCAGGTTTGCGCCGGACAGGCGAACCGCCGCGAGAGGGGGCGGCGCACCCAGGGCCTGGTCGGCTCCGTCGCCGACCCAGCGCGCGAGCCGGGTCTTTCCGGTGGCGATCTGCCGCCCGGTCTGGCGGATTCGATCGTCGATCCATCCGACCGCCGCGCGCGCCGCGAACACGTCGGCCTGGGCGCCGCGCCCGCTGCGGTAGGCCGCATCGGCGGCTTCGATCTGCAGGGTGGCCTCCACGCGCTGCGCCTGCAGCGCCTCGAGCGTGCGCTCCTGGTAGTAGCGTTCGAGCCAGGCCATCGCGGTGTCGCGCCGCAGGTTGGCCAGCGCCGCTGCGCGGCCAGCCTCGGCCGCTTCGGCTTCACGGTCGAAACGCGCCGAGCGCGCCTTGCGTTTTTCATCGCGGGTGAATTCCTGCATCACGCCGACGGAGCGCATGGTCATGAAGTCGCGCGTCAGGCTGAAGCGGTCAACCCCGTTGATCGGCAGGTTGTTGATGCCGGCTTTCAACACCGGGTCGGGCAACTGCCCGGCGGCCATTGCCATCTGGCGCGCGGCAATAGCGGCCGACTCCTGCGCCGGCAATTGGCGTGACCGATCCTGCGCTAGGCGCAGCGCCTCAGCGAGGGTCAGCGGCTGCTGGGCATGGGCATTCAGACCGATGGCGGCCGCGTTGAGCAAGGCCAAGGCCAGCGCCGGCGCCCAGCGGCGAGGCGACCGCCACGCAGGTGCAGCGTGGCGCGATGAAGCAGTGAACATGGGATCTCCAGACAACGAACCGGTGGCTTCGTGTCGAGCTCGATTCGCCGATGCGAGCAATGGCTCGCGTTTGAGGACGAGCGCGACCGATACGCCCAGGCGACCATCACGGTCACCAGCGCAGCGTCGTCTGGAGGATCAGATTCGGTAGACGCAGTGCAGGATGGTGTGCGGCGGGGAGGCCGCAACCAACGCGCTCAGCGAGGCCGCCGCAGGGCGCGGCGGCGGTGCCAGCTCGGGCACCAGGGGCGTGGAATACAGGGCTGTCAGCACGGCCGCCGGTGCGTTCAGCGTCGGCGCCTTGTCGCTCTGCTGGCCCTGTTTGCAGTGTTCAACGCACAGGTTGGGCGATGACGGATCCATCGCACCGACCATGTCGTCGCAATTGCTCGACTGTGCCATCGACATACCGACATCCGCCTGGCCACGCTCGTCCTGCGAGGCATTCTGCGCAGGCATCTGCATGTTTCCGCTCGCCCCCGACGCCAGAGCCGGGCATGCATAGGCAGCAATGGCCATTTGGGCGATGAGCAGCACACCGACAAGGCCACGGGCCACTGTTCGCAGGAATGATCGCGTCATGACCGCGGCTCCTCCAACGCGGACAACGACGCATCGCGGGCGCAGCTAGCGCCTACGGGAAACAGGTCGTTGATGGGAGTGGCAATCATGAAGGTCGGAACTGATGAGGCGAAGAACGCCAGAGCCAGCATGTTCGTGCACATTGTAGGGGTGGTCAATCGGACTTGCGTTCGCGTCAGGTGCCTTGCGGGCTCGCAACTGTGACATTCGGGCTGATCGGGTGCGTCCGCTGCACACGCCGCCGCTCGGCGAGTCTGGCCGCAAGGCGGTAGCCGAGCAACACGGCGAGCACCGCCGCGTAGAGAGCCGGTTCGGTGACATCCTTCTTCACCATCCACCAGAAATGAAGCACGCCGAGCGGTGCGATGAGATAGACCACCCGGTGCAAGGCCATCCAGCGCTTGGCGCGGCGCACGGCCCACGTCGCCGGGGCGAGGAAGCCGGTGACGGCGCGCTATGCATCACGCAGTGCAGGTGATTCATCCAGAAATGCACCTAGATTCGGGACGAAGGCCGCCGACGGTGGATCAACATGGCGCCCGCCGCGGCCGCCCAAAAGTGTGTGCGCGACGATGTCCATCGCTGGTCCGCAATCAGTCCGGTTTGAGCGCAGCGCTGCGCAGTCGCAGCGCGTTGGTGATGACCGAGGCCGAACTCAGGCTCATCGCGAGCGCCGCGATCATCGGCGACAGCAAGCCAGCCGGTGAACGGAAACAGCACGCCTGCGGCCAGCGGCACGCCCAGCGCGTTGTAGACGAAGGCGAAGGCCAGGTTCTGCTTCATGTTCGCGACGGTGGCGACCGACAGGGCGCGTGCCGTGGCGATGCCGCGCAGGTCGCCCTTGACGAGCGTGAGCTGCGCGCTGTTCATCGCCACGTCGGTGCCCGTGCCCATGGCGATGCCGACATCGGCCCGTGCCAGCGCGGGCGCGTCGTTGATGCCATCGCCGGCCATCGCGACGCGACGGCCTTCGGCCTGCAGCTTCTCGACGAGCCTGAGCTTGTCGGCCGGCTTCACTTCACCGTGGACCTCGGCGATGCCTAGGCGCTGCCCGACGGCGCGTGCCGTGGTCAGCCCGTCGCCGGTGGCCATCACCACGCGCAGTCCGGCCGCACGCAGCGAGGCCAGCGCATCGGGCGTCGTCGACTTGACCGGGTCGGACACGGCGAGCAGCCCGACGAGCTTGGTGTCAACCGCCAGGTGCATCACGCTGGCGCCCTGAGTTCTCAGCGCCTCCGCCTGTGCGGCCAGGGGCGCCACGTCGACGCCGAGTTGCTGCATCAGCGCGGTATTGCCCAGTGCGAGCGCCTTGCCGCCGACGGTGCCACGCACGCCGATGCCCGATTCGGAATCGAACTGCTCGGGCTTCCGCAGAGTCAGTCCGCGTTCCCGCGCGGCGGCAACGATGGCGGCGGCAAGCGGGTGTTCGCTGCCCTGGTCGAGGCTGGCGGCCTGCTGCGGCACCTCGTCCTCGCTGTGCCCTGCCGCGGCAACGGCCCGCTCGAAGCCCGGGCGGCCCTCGGTCAGGGTGCCGGTCTTGTCGACGATCAGGGTGTCGATCTTGCGCAGGTTCTCGATTGCCGCGGCATCGCGGAAAAGCACGCCGCTGGTCGCGCCGCGGCCGGTGGCCACCATGATCGACATCGGCGTGGCCAGGCCCAGCGCAGAGGGGCAGGCGATGATCAGCACGGCCACGGCATTGATGAGGCCGTAGACCCAGCTCGGCTCGGGCCCGAACAGGCCCCAGCCGAAGAAAGTCAGCAGCGCGCTGGCCACCACCGCCATCACGAAGTAGGCGGCGACGACGTCGGCCATGCGATGCATCGGCGCCCGCGAGCGCTGTGCCATCGCGACCATCTGCACGATCTGCGACAGCACCGTGGCCGATCCGACATGGAGCGCACCGAACGGAATGTTGGAGATGACCAGAGGTCGAGCCCTCAACGAGTGAACCAACTTTCAGTCCAATTTCAGCAGCCAGCCGATGGGCAAGGGTCCGGATTGACCGATCCAAGTGTTGGGTGCTGGCGGGAGCCGTGCCAGAGGTGCGGTGCGTCTGTCCGTTGGACGCACCACCCCGGCAAAGCACATCTCCTTGATGCGCCTCAATTGCATCGGAGCGTTCGACTCCCATACTTCGTCGGAACGATCTCCAGCCAATGACCATGTTCCGCCACCGCCAACAAACTCGCCGCTGGGCAGCCCGTGTGCTGTTCATGTGGGTGTTCGGCTTGGCCGTGGGCATCGCCAATGCCTGTCTCACGACGGGGCCTGGCCTGCCCGCTGGAGCGGTCACAGCACATCTGTTGGATTCGCCGGCGCTGAGTCACACCGCTCCGTCTCATCATCGCGAGCCCCTGCTCGACGCAGGGCCTTCGCTGGCACACGACGCTGCTGCGCAGCTGCATCAGGGCAGCTTGGCCAAGGCCAATTGCCAGGACTTCTGCAACAAGACAAACGCCACGACTCCACCCGCGAAGTCGGCGCTCGACGATGTCCAGTCGCATGCAATGCTCGCGACGGCGACTGTTGCAGTCATGCCCGCGCCGGCGCACTCGCCGGTGCTGATGTGGGTACCGAACCGGGATGGCTTCCGGTCCCCGCCGATTCCCATCGCCTTCCTGCGTCTGACGCTTTGACGTCTGACACTGGCAGACGGCTCTTGCAGCCGCTCTGACCAGTGCACACCCGCGCTGCGGTGATTGCCATCGATCGATGGTGGTCGCGATTCGCGGGCAACTCACCCAGTTCGACCCCGCTTGGCTCGCCGATGGCGTGCCTCTCCGTCGATCCCATTGCACCCCAACTCCCGGAGTTCATCATGAGCATGTTCCGCACCCTTTTCGTTTCCGCCCTCTTCGCCTCCGCAGCTCTGGCTGCTTCGGCCCAGACCCCGCCCGCCGCAAGCGCTTCCATGCCCATGGGCGGCGCCATGATGTCCCACGACTGCGCCAAGCCGATGGCCAAGCACGACCACGGCGCTGAGAAGGGCACGCCGCGGGCGATGGCCAAGTCCGGCCCTTGCACGGCGGGTGCGGCAGCCACGGCCCCTGAAGCTGCTGCATCGACGGCGCAGGCCAAGAAGCTGCCGAAGCACAACCACGGCGCTGAGAAGAACAATTGATGGGCATGCGCCCTTCGTCGATATCGCCAGGAGTCCCTTGATGACCACACTTCACCATCCGGCCACGAGGCCGCTGAACAGCGGGTCGGCAGTCGGGGCGATGGCACCGAGCCATGTGCTCGGACGAAGGCTGCGCGACCTGTTGTTCGCCCTTCTGGCCGCCACGGGTTTGTCAGGCCCGGCAGTGGCGCAGGAGGCGGCCTTGGGGGCAGACATCCCGGGCCTCCTGGCTCACGCCCGCGCAGAAAGCCCTGAACTCAGGGCCATGCAGGCGGAGGCCGACGCCGCCGCACAGCGCGTTGGCCCGGCAGGCGCGCTGCCCGATCCCGTGCTGCGCGTCGAGCTGATGAACATCAACAACTACGGCACGGATGCATCGCCCAGCCTCCTGCCATCGAAGGTCGGCGAGACCAAGTACACGCTGATGCAGTCTCTGCCCCTGTGGGGCAAGCGCGAGCTGAAGCGCGACGCCGCCTCCGCCGATGCCCGCCAGGCCGACGCACGCACCCGCGCCGCATGGGCGGAGCTGTCGGCACGCATCAAGGCCACCTATGCCGAGTACTACCGTGCCGCCGGCAACGAGCGGCTCTCGAACGAGGTGCTTGCCCTGATGGCGCGCCTCGAGCAGGTCTCGCAAGCCCGCTACGCCGGTGGGCTCGCCGGCCAGTCGGACGCGATCCGTGCCCAGCTGGAGCAGACCGCGATGCGTTCCGAGCTGATCGCACTGGACGGCGAAAAGCGGCAGATCAGGGCCAAGCTCAACGCGCTTCTCGCCCGCGACAGCGCAGCGCCCTTGGCCGATCCCCTCGTCCTGCGTCCGATCCCGCCCGTGGCGACAGCCGACGCCGCCGCGCTGGCCGAGCGCGCCCGTGCCCGCAACCCGCTGATCCAGGCCGAACTGGCCCGCGTCGCGGTGGCCCAGAAAAACCGCGACCTCACCCAGCGCAACCGCTACCCGGACCTCACCGTGGGCGTATCGCCGTCGCAAATGGGCTCGCGCATCACGACCTGGGGCGTCATGGTGGAGATGAACATCCCGCTGCAGCAGGAGTCCCGCCGCAGCCAGGAACGTGAATCCGAGGCGATGGTGTCCGCAGCGCGCTCCCGCGCCGAGAGCCTGTCGCAGCAGTTGCTCGGCGACCTCGCCGTCAACCTGGCCGGCCTGGAGGCCGCGCGCCGCACCGAGGCGCTGGTGAGGACCCAGCTGCTGCCGCAATCCGAACTGGGCCTGCAGTCCGCGCTGGCCGCCTACGAGAACGGCAAGGCCGAGTTCTCGATGCTGCTCGAAGCCCAGCGGGCCATCCGCAAGGCCCGGCAGGAGATCCTCAAATCGCAGGTCGAAGCGCAGATGCGCCTGGCCGACATCGAACGCATCCTGGGAGAAGACCTGTGAAGACCACCACCACCGTGCTCGCGATCGTCCTGCTCGGGGCGGTCGGTGCGGGCAGCTACTGGCTGGGTGCCCGCTCGCTGTCGCATCCCGCTGAGGCCGTCGCCAGCGCTGCCTCCGCAGCCGCCCCGACACCCAAGCAGCGCAAGTTGCTCTATTACCGCAACCCGATGGGCCTGGCCGACACCTCGCCGACGCCGAAGAAGGACCCGATGGGGATGGACTACATCGCGGTCTACGAAGGCGAGGACGAGTCGACTGCGGGCGGCGAGCCCGCGTCGCCGAATCAGGTTCGCATCAGCACGGAGAAGATCCAGAAGCTCGGCGTGCGCACCGAGGCCGCTGCGATGCGCATGCTCGGCAAGACCGTGCGGGCCGCCGGCCGCATCGAGCCCGACGAACGCAGGGTGTTCGCAGTCACCGCGAAGTTCGAGGGCTACGTCGAGCGTCTGCACGTCAACGCAACCGGGCAACCCGTGACCAAGGGTCAGCCGCTGTTCGAGGCCTACAGCCCCGAACTCGTGTCGGCACAGCGCGAGTACGCCATCGCGATGCAGGGGCTCGAAGCGATGAAGGACGCGGGCGCAGACGCGCAGGCCGGCATGCGGCAACTCGCCGACTCCAGCCTGGCGCGGCTGCGCAACTGGGACCTGTCGCCGTCGCAGGTGACCGCGCTGATGAAGTCCGGCCAGCCGCAGCGCACGATCTCCTTTCCTTCGCCCGTGTCGGGCATCGTCTCGGAAAAGAAGGCGCTGCAGGGCATGCGCTTCATGCCGGGCGAGATGCTCTACCAGGTGACCGACCTGTCGTCGGTCTGGGTCATCGCCGACCTGTCGGAACAGGACATTGGTCTCGTCAGGAGCGGCGCAAAGGCGCGCGTGACCACCACGGCCTACCCCAACGAGGGGTTCGAGGGCCGCATCACCTACATCTATCCCACGTTGAAGGCCGAGACGCGCAGCATTCCGGTGCGGGTGGAGATGCCCAACCCGGGCCAGAAGCTCAAGCCGGCGATGTTCGCGCAGGTGGAGGTCTCGGTCGGAGGCAAGTCGCCGGTGTTGACCGTGCCGGACTCGGCCGTGATCGATACCGGGACGCGGCGCATCGTGCTGGTCCAGATCAAGGAAGGCCGCTTCGAGCCCAGAGAAGTCGACATCGGCGGACGCGGCGAGAACTACGTCGAGATCCTCAAGGGTGTGCGTGGTGGTGAACAGATCGTTGTCGCCGCCAACTTCCTGATCGACGCGGAGAGCAACCTGAAGGCGGCCGTGGGGAGCCTCGGCGGTCACGCCGGTCATGGCAGCCCGGCCAAGGGTACCGACGCCGCCGCATCGGGTGGTGCTGCTACGGCACCTGTGGCAGCGCAGGCGGCGGCTCCGGCGCCTGCCGCGATCGGCCACAAGGCTGAAGGTATTGTCGATGGCGTCGACCTCAAGGCCGGCACGCTGAGCCTCAACCATGGTCCGGTCCCGACCCTGAAGTGGCCGGCCATGACGATGGAGTTCAAGGCCGCGAATGCGTCCTTGCTTAACGGCTTGAAGACAGGACAGGCGGTGCGCTTCGAGTTCGTCGAGCGACAGCCCGGCGAGTACGTGGTGACGTCGATTGCGGCAGCGCCAGGCGCGACGGCGCCAGCAAAGCCGAGGGCACCGGCCTCTGGTGCCGCCGCTACATCGCACTCCGGCCACTGAGCAGAGGACGCCATGCTGTCCAGAATCATCCAGTGGTCAGGCAGGAACCCGTTCCTGGTTCTGCTCGCCACCTTGTTCGTCGTCCTCGGCGGTGTGGTCGCCGTCATGAAGACGCCCCTCGATGCGCTGCCCGACCTGTCGGACGTGCAGGTCATCGTCTACACCGAATACCCGGGCCAGGCGCCGCAGGTCGTCGAGGACCAGGTGACCTATCCGCTGACAACCGCGATGCTCGCGGTGCCGAAGTCGAAGGTGGTGCGCGGCTTCTCGTTCTTCGGCGCCTCGTTCGTCTATGTGATCTTCGAGGACGGCACCGACATCTACTGGGCGCGCAGCCGGGTGCTCGAGTACCTGAACTTCGCATCCAGCCGCCTGCCCAAGGGCGTGTCGCCCGCGCTCGGGCCCGATGCCACCGGCGTCGGCTGGGTCTACCAGTACGCGCTGCTGGCCAAGAACAAGACGTTGGCCGAGCTGCGCACGATCCAGGACTGGTACGTGCGCTACCAGCTGACGAAGGCGCCCGGCGTGGCCGAGGTGGCGTCGCTGGGCGGCTTCGTGCAGACCTACCAGGTGACGGTGGATCCGCTGAAGCTGCGCAGCTTCGGCATCCCGCTGATGAAGGTGTCGCAGGTGATCCGCGACAGCAACCGCGATGTCGGCGGCCGCGTGGTGGAGATGGCCGAGACCGAGTTCATGGTGCGCGGCAAGGGCTACCTGCGCAACAAGGCCGACATCGAGCAGCTGGTGGTCAAGAGCGAGGGCGGCACGCCGGTGCTGATCCGCGACATCGCCCGCGTGGAGATGGCGCCCGACGAGCGGCGTGGCCTGTCCGAGCTGAACGGCGAAGGCGAGGTCGTCTCGGGCATCGCGATGGCACGCTTCGGGCAGAACGCGCTCGAGGTGATCCACAACCTGAAGGCGAAGGTCACCGAGATCTCGGCCGGCTTGCCCGAGGGCGTGACGATCCAGGCCGTCTACGACCGCTCGGAGCTGATCCACCGCGCCATCGCGACCCTGCAACGCACCCTGATCGAAGAGAGCCTGATCGTCGCGGCCGTGTGCGTGATCTTCCTGATGCACATGCGCTCGGCGCTGGTGGCCATCCTGATGCTGCCGGTGGGCGTGCTGAT
>CAYREA010000142.1:0-11737 GCA_964423075.1 uncultured Rubrivivax sp.
TGTTGCAGGCCGGCGCCACGGCCACGTGCATGCGGGCGTAGTGGTGATGCGCCTCCTCCGAGTAGCAGGGGTGGTTCTTGACCTTCTCCCAGATCTCGGCCGGCATGTCGCCCTGGCCATCGGAAGAGCCGCAGCTGGCCTTGCCTTCGCCGCCGCTGGTGCTACAGCCGCCGCTGCCGACGGTCTCCAGAATCTGGCTGACGGCTTGCCGCCCGCGCTTGAGATCGCTGATCGAGACGAACGCTGCGTTGCTCATGAAGGCCCCTCCAGCCGCTATGGCTTCGGAGCCTCCATTGCGAGACGCATGCCAGCGTCTGCGGCCTTATGAATCAGTCACTTAGGCCGTGCAGGCGCTGTGCGCTTCACGACAAAACCAACAGCCCGCGGCACTACACGCCGTAGACCAGCAGGTCCATCGAATCGCTGCCGCTGCCGCCCACGGCGTCGGCGTAGATGCTGAGCTTGGTGCCCGGCACGTCGTAGACGCGTGTCACCTGCGCATGCGGCACCAGGCTGAACGAGTCGAGCTGGGCCACCAGTTCGCTGCCTTCTGTAATGGTCAGGCGCACGTTGATGCCCGTGCCCGAGCCGGTGCGCTCGTCGGCCACGACGCGAATCTTGGCGAACCGGCTGACGTCGACGACGCCGATCTGCTTGCTCTGGCCAGGTGCGATGACCACGGCGCCAGGCTGGGTGCGGAAGGCGAGGACTGCCATGGGATCCTCCGTGCCACGGGCCTGAAGAGGCCCGCTACGGAGTCAGTCTAGGTCGCAGCCCGCACGATGCATTGAGGCACCGCAACGGGGGTGCCTGGGATGTCAGTTCAGTTCAGACGCTCGCATCGCGGCGCCGCGCAGGTCGGCGGCGAAGCCGGGGTCGCTACTCTCGATGCTGCGCGCCAGTGCCAGCACGTCGTCGGCGCTCATGCGGGCCTGTTCGCGGCGCTCGAGCCAGGCGTCGAGGCGGCCGGGCATGCTGAGCAGGGTGATGGCGGCGCCTTGCACGCGGCCGAAGAAGTGGGAAAGGTCGAACCGCGCGGGGCGGCCGAAGGTCATGGAAGCGGCGGACATGATGGGTTCTCGGGAAGTGAAACCAAGCTCAGGAACCAGTCGAAGATCGGAACCTAGGGTTAGTACCTAGATTGTGGCTCAGGAATGCCATTCCGCCTTGAGAAATATCAGGCTGAGCTCCCTAGGCCGGCCGCCGCCTCGCAACCGGCCGTGAAGGATTCCTCGAACACCGAACAGCCCGCCAGATCGGCATGGGCAAAACGCAGCCGGCCGCGCTGGGCGCGCAAGGCGGCCAGCGCCGGGTGGTGCATCACGCCGGGCGCGGGGATGGCCATGGCATGACCCCAGCGCATCAGGTCCACGCGCTGCACGCGGCGGTGGACGTCGGGGTGGGCGGCGGCCAGGTCGTCGAGCACACGGCGCGCCCAGGTGCCGGCGTCGTCGGCCAGCAGCGCGGCACGCTCGCTGCGCGGCAGGGCGCGGTAGGCCGTGAGCACGGTGGCCTGCGGCACGGCGCGCAGGCTCTGGTGCATGGCGTCGACGTAACCCAGGCCGGCGCTGCCGTAGATCACGTTGTCCCACGACGGGGGTGCGCCCGGGCGGTCGAGCAGCGGCTCGGCCAGGTGCAGGTTGGCCACGAGCCAGGGTGCGTAAGCCATCATCGCGGCGGCCTGGCGCAGCGGCTCGGGCGGAGTTTCGAGGAGGCGCGCGGCGATGAAGAGCGGCAGCGCCATCACCACCGTGCGCGCCGTCCAGGCTTCGGCCTGCGCGGTGGCCTCGTTCCAGGCCAGCACGCGCACCTCGTGTTTGCCTTCGACCACACGCAGCACCGTGCGGCCGGTGTGCAGGCGGCCGGTGAAGGGCGCGGCCAGGCGCTGCGTCAGCCAGGCGTTGCCTTCGGGCCAGGTGAACAGGCCTTCGCGCTCGCCCGCGGACTCGCCGTCACCCGGAGCGTGGAAACCGTGGCGGCTGGCGAAGTAGTGCACGCCAGCGAAGGCGCTGACGAAGGCGGCGCTGGCGCCGTAGTCGTCGCGGCAGCAGTAGTCGAGGTACCAGCGCAGGTGGGTGTGGTTGAAGCCCTCGGCGTCGAGCCATTGCGCGAAGGGGAGGGTGTCCAGCGCTGCTGCCTCAGCGTTTCGCACGCCTCGGTGGGCGGGCAAGGTGAAGGCGCCGCTGCGCTGCAGCGCAGCCACGCGGCGGCCGAAGGCCAACATCTGGCGCGCGGCTTCGCTCGCCGGTTCCACGGGCGGCAACAGGCCTTCGGCCCAGGCGCCGTCGAAGAAGAGCCGTTCCTGCGGGCTGTGGCAGAGGTGGCGTTCGTCAGGCACGGTGCGGCCGAGCACGGTCTTGAGCAGGCCGATCTCGTGCAGCCATTCGCTCACCTCGCGCGCGGCCGGCCCGGGCAGCGGCAGGTAGTGCGCACCCAGCGGGCAGGCTATGCCGGCCAGCACATGGCCGCGGCTGTTGCCGCCGGGCTGGTCTTCCAGTTCCAGCAGCTGCACGTCGTCCACGCCCTGGCGCGCGAGCGCGCGGGCCGCCGCCAGGCCGGCCACGCCGGCGCCCAGCACCAGCGCACCGGCGCGGCGCTGCACGGCCGCGGCGGGCAGGGGCGCGGGTTGTTGCAGGCGGTGGCCGCGCTCGTGGCGTGCGCCCACCCAGGCGGCCGGTGACGGCGGCACGTCGCGCGGCGTGCAGGCGGCCAGCGCGGCGGCGCCCAGGAGGGTGCGCCGTTTAAGCTTCAACGCGCCACCTGGCCCCATTCCTCTTCGAAGGTGCTCACCAGGGCCTGGTTGCTCAGGCGGTTGGCCTGCGCCGGCACACGCGCCATGTCGGGCGGGAACTGGCGCAGCGCCGGCAGGCCTTCGAGTGTGAGGAAGCGCAGGCCCGCCGGCAGCGTGGTGGGCGGCAACCAGGGCCTGCGGCCGGCGATCACGAAGCCCCACTCGCCGAAGCTGGGCACGTGCACGTGCAGCGGCGTGGTCGAAAGTCCTACGGCTTCGAGCGTGGCCACCACGGTCCAGTAGCTCTTGCGCGCCACCAGGGGCGAGGTGGTCTGCACCACCATCCAGCCGCCGGCGGCCAGAACCTGGTCAACGCGTTCGTAGAAGCTGGTGGTGTAGAGCTTGCCGAGGGCGAAGTTGGTGGGGTCGGGGAAGTCGATGATGACGATGTCGAAACTGTCCGTGCAGTTTTCCAGCCAGCCATAGGCGTCAGTGTTGACGATGCGCAGCTTCGGGCTGGCCAGCGCGGCGCCGTTGAGTGCGCTCAGGCGGGCGTCGTCGGTGAACAGGCGCGTCATCTGAGGGTCCAGCTCGACCAGCGTCACCTGCTCCACGCCGGGGTACTTCAGCACCTCGCGCACGGCCATGCCGTCGCCGCCGCCCAGCACCAGCACGCGGCGGGGCGCGGCGTGTGCGGCATAGGCCGCCATCACGGGGTGCACCAGGGTCTCGTGGTAGCGGTACTCGTCGCGGCTGTGGAACTGCAGGTTGCCGTTGAGGAAGAGCCGCACGCCCGCGGCGCCGGCGGTGACCACCACGCGCTGGTAGGGGCTGGTCTCGCGCAGCACGATGTCGTCGCCATAGAAGCGGTCTTCGGCCCAGGTGGTGAGGCGCTCGGCGCCGGCCATGGCCGCGGCCAGCACCAGCACCACCACGGCGCAGGCCGCGGCATGTGCCGCCCAGCGCCGCAGGTCGGCGCGGAAGATGAACAGCGCCCACACCGCCACCGCCGCATTGAGCAGGCCGAAGAAGAGCCCCGTGCGCACCAGCCCCAGGTGGGGCACGAAGAGCAGCGGGAAGGCCACCGCCACCACCAGTGCGCCCAGGTAGTCGAAGGTCAGCACCTGCGACACCAGTTCCGACAGCGCCCAGCGCGGCGCGAAGTGCGCTTTCAGGATGCGCATCACGAGCGGGATCTCCAGCCCCACCAGCATGCCGATCAGCCCCACCAGGCCGTACAGCAGCAGGCGGAAAGGCAGGGCCGCATCGGCCGGCAGGCTGGCGTGCGCGACGAAGAGCGCGCCCGGCATCAGGCCGCCGATCAGGCCCACCAGCAGCTCGATGCGCAGGAACTGCGCCACCAGCTGCTGCTGCACCAGCTTGCTGGCCCACGAGCCCAGGCCCATGGCGAACAGGTAGGTGCCGATGACGGTGGAGAACTGCAGCACCGAGTCACCCAGCAGCCAGCTGGCCAGCGCACCGGCGGCCAGCTCGTACACCAGCCCGCAGGCGGCGACGACGAAGACCGAAACCAGCAGCGCCAGTTCCGCCACGGAAACGCGCGAAGGCTCGGCAGCGGATTCAGGAGACGGCGGTGCGACGGCAGCCATGCGGCGAGACTAACCCAGGCCCATGGCCGGTCACGCGGGCGACAGGGGCCGGCGCGCCTGCTGGCCACAATCGGCGCCATGGGAACCCTCTACCTCGTGCGCCACGGCCAGGCCAGTTTCGGTGCCGCCGACTACGACCAGCTCAGCGCCCTGGGCACGCGCCAGTGCCACGCGCTGGGCCTGTGGTTCGCCGCGCGCGGCATCACGTTCGAGGGGGTACTGCGCGGGACGCTGAAGCGCCACATGCAGTCGCTGGACGGCATCACCGACGGTTATGGCGAACTGCCTGCGGCCCTGCCCTGGCCGGGCTTGAACGAGTACGACAGCGACGCGCTGCTGCGCACCGTGCACGAAGGCCCGCTGGCCGTGCCAACTTCGCCCGAGATGTACCGCTCGCACTTCCGCCTGCTGCGCGACGCTTTGGCGCGCTGGATGGCGGGTGAAACCCAGCCCGCCGGCATGCCGAGCTGGGCCGCGTTCACCGCCGGCGTGGCCGCGGCGCTCGACCATGTGCGCCAGAACCACCAGGGCGACGTGCTGCTGGTGAGCAGCGGCGGCCCCATCGCCACCGCGGTGCACCAGGTGCTGGGCACGCCGGCTGCGACCATGATCGAACTCAACATGCGCATCCGCAACAGCGCGCTGACCGAGTTCGCCTACACCCCCAAGCGCCACATGCTGCAGAGCTACAACCACCTGCCGCACCTGGCCGACGCGTCGCGGCGCGACTGGGTCACCTACAGCTGAGTGCTACCCGTGCACGGCCGCGGACACGATGAGTCCGATGGCGATGCACATCGCGCCCACCACGATGGCCAGGGCGGTGTTCTTCTTCTCGATGATCTCGGCCCACAGGTCGTAGGGCGTGAGCTTGTCGATGATGATGAAACACAGCCAGAAGATGCCCACGCCGAGCAGCGCGAACAGCAGCGACCCGAAGAAGACGCCCGGCTTGAGCCATTCGATACCGATCATGTCAGTGCTCCTTCATTGTTAGTTCACTTGTGTCCGCCGCCGCCGCTGGACCAGCCGCCGTAGGACCCGCCGCCCGTGCGCACGCCGCTGCCGCTGCTGTTGCGGGCGCGGCACTGCTGGTATTCGAGGCTCGATTCGCCGAAGGTGCGGCGTTCATCGTCGCAGCTGCCGCCGCAGGTGGGCAGCACCATCATCAGCACCAGGATGACGACGATGATCAGCACCACCTTGCCAGCGCCGCCGCTCCAGCCGCTGCCGAGGTTCAGCGCCGGCGCCACGTCGCGCTGCAGCGCGCGGCGCTGGGCGGCGGGAATGGCGAAGGCATCGGCCACCGTCTCGGCCAGCACGGTGCGGCCGGCCGACCAGGTGACTTCCTTGCCGCTCTGCTCGCGTGAGAGGCGCAGCGCCGCGTCGGCACCCTCGCCTTCGTAGTCGGTGACCTGGGCGCGTTCGTCGCGCCTCACGCGCCAGTAGAACTCGCCCTGCACCCAGGTGACCTTGGCACCGTAGTTCCAGCGCTTGCGGTAGCGCTTGCCCTTCCAGTTGGCGAAGTTGCCGCCCACCTGCGGCGCGCCGGTGATGGGGCGCACCCAGCTCCAGCCCTCGTTGCTGTCCACCAGGAAGGCGAAACCCGCCTCGCGGTTGTAGAGCAGGTACTCGCGCCAGAAGGTGGTCTCGTCCTCGTCGCCTTCGGGGATGTCGCAGCGTTCGAGGAAACCCACCACCTGCCAGGGCAGCGGCGGGCCGTCCAGCGCCAGCTTGCCGTGGCTGCCGAGCGGGATCTGCGGCTCCAGGCCGCCCACGCCCGAGTTGTTCTGCGCGTAGTGCTGGAGGTCGCCACCGACGCCCTTGGACAGGTCCACCACCGCCTTGCACTGCGGGCAGGCGATGCTCTGGGTCGTGGATAGCTTGACTTCCAGCGCAGTGCCGCAACTGGGGCACTCGACGCCCTTGGCCTTCAGCGTCTTCTCGTTGCCTTCCTTCAGACCCACCAGCGCCAGGTCGGCCAGCAGCACCGGGCGGCCCACCGACCAGGCGATGCGCTGCGGGTCGCTGTCATCCAGCGTCGCCACCTCGTCGCTGCTGTTGCGCAGGTCGACGACGGTGAACTCGCCTTGCAGGCGCGGCGGCGTGGGCAGCTCGCCCTGGGCGGCGATGAGGTGCGCGGTGGCGACGGAGGCCACGTCCCAGGCGCGGCCGTCTGCCAGTACGCGCTGGCCGGCGCGCAGCGTGGCCGGCGCGGGGGCGTCGGCCGGCGCCGGAGCGTCCAGCGCAATCACGTAGGCGCCGTTGTCTTCGCTCAGCCAGGCGCTGCGGCCGTTATCGAAGAGGGCGTGCCACTCGTTCCAGGTGCCGTCGGCGTAGCCGTACTGCAGCCGGCCGACGAGCGTGAAGTCCATGCCCTGGCGCTTGCCGCGCGCACCCAGTTGCAGCGGGCTGTGGTCGTCGAAGAGTTCGGCCGACACGCCGATGCGGCGCAGCGCCTCGCCGTCGCGCACCAGCGTGCTGCGGCAGAAGCCGCAGACGGCGCTGGCCGACGCGGCCGAGGCGAACTCGACCGGCGCGCCGCAATTCGGGCAGGCCGCGCGCCAGGCGCGCTGCGGTGTGGTGGCCATTGGCCTGTTCTTCTGGAACTAGGGGTCGTTCAGACCAGCTTCTTCAGCAGCTCCGCCTTCTTGGCCGTGAACTCGTCCTCGGTGAGGATGCCCTTGGCCTTCAGGTCGCCCAACTTCTCCAGCAGGGCCATCACGTCGTCGGGCTTCACGCCGGCTGCAGCGGCGGCGGCGGCTGCAGCAGCCGCGGGTGCGGCCTGCAGGCCCTGGCCGAGTTGCTGCGCCATCACCTGGCCCAGGGCGACGCCGGCACCCAGGCCCATCGCGTCGCCGGCAATGCCACCACCCCCGCCGCCACCGCCTTCGGCGAACTTGGGAATGGCCTGCGCCGTCTGGTACTGCATGAACTTGCCCATGTCGCCGCCGACCATGCCCATGCCGATCTTCTGGTCGAGGATCTTCTGCAGCTCTTCCGGCAGGCTCACGCTCTGCACGGTGACCGACACCAGCGACAGGCCGAGCTTGGTGAACTCGGGCGCAGTGGCTTCCTGCAGCTGCTTGGCGAACTCGATCTGGTTGGCCGCCAGGTCCAGGAAGGGGATGCCGCTGGCCGCCACCGCGTCGCTGATGTGCTGCAGCATCAGCCCACGCAGCTGGCCGTCGATGTCTTCCACCGTGTAGCGGTCGCGCGTGCCCGACACGGCGGTGTGGAAGAGCTTCGGGTCGCTGATCTGGAAGGCGTAGTTGCCGAAGGCGCGCAGGCGCACGGCACCAAAATCCTTGTCGCGGATGGTGATGGGCTGGCTGGTGCCCCAGCGACGGTCGAGCTGCTGGCGCAGGCTGAAGAAGTAGACGTCGCTCTTGAACGGGCTCTGGAACAGCTTGTCCCAGTTCTGCAGGTAGGTCAGCACCGGCAGGGTCTGCGTCGTCAGCTTGTACATGCCGGCGCCGAAGACGTCGGCCACCTTGCCTTCGTTGACGAAGACCGCGGCCTGGCTGTCGCGCACCGTGAGGCTGCCGCCGTACTGGATTTCGTTGCCCGCCATCGGGTAGCGGAAGGCGAGCGTGCCGTCACCGGCCTCGGTCCACTCAAGAATGTCGATGAACTGTTTCTTGATGAAGTCCATCAGCGCCATGGCCGCTATCTCCTAGAACCCGCGTATGGATGTGCGGGTGCGGCGAATAATACGCGGCAGTTTCAGGGAGAAGTGATGAACCAGACCGCGTGGCACATCGCCGTGGTGGGCGCAGGCCCGGTCGGGCTGGCCTTGGCCCTGCACACCGCAAGGCTGCTGCCGCAGGCGCAGGTGACGCTGTTCGATGCCCGGCCGCTGGAGCGCGACGTGGGGGCCGACCCGCGAACGCTCGCGCTGTCGCTGGGCAGCGTGCGCTTCCTCGAACGCCTGGGCGCCTGGCCCGCGGCGGCGGCGATGCCGATTGCCGAGGTGCACGTCTCGCAGCAACCACCCAGCTTCGGCGAGGCCGAGGTGCGCCTGCAGGCCAGCGAACTGGGCGTGCCGCAGCTCGGTGCCGTGCTCAGCTACGGCGCGCTGCTGGCGCCGCTGCAGGCGGCCTGGCTGGCCTTGGCGGAACAGCAGCCGCAGCGCCTGCACACCCGCTTCGGCACGCCGGTGACGGCCCTCAAACCCGTGGCCGGTGGCGTGGAGATCGACGCCGGCATCGCCGACCGCTTCGACCTGGCGGTGGTGGCCGAAGGCGGCGTGTTCTCCGAACAGGCCCGCAAGGCGCTGACCGGCGACTACGGCCAGACGGCCTGGGTGGGCACGGTGACCTTGGCCGGCGCCACCCCCGGCACCGCCTTCGAACGCTTCACGCGCCACGGCCCGGCCGCGCTGTTGCCACTGCCGACGGCGGCCGACGGCACCGTGCGCGCGGCGCTGGTGTGGTGCGTGCCGAACGGCAGCGATCCGGTGAAGCCGCTGAACGACGCGCAGCGGCTGGCGGTGCTCAACACCATCTTCCCGGTGGCCGCCGGGCGGCTCACCTCGATCACGCCGCTCAAGTCCTTCCCGCTCGGCCTCAACGCCGAGCGCACGCTGGTGAACGGCCGCAGCGTGCGCATCGGCAACGCGGCGCAGACCTTGCACCCGGTGGCCGGGCAGGGCCTGAACCTGGGCCTGCGCGACGTGCAGGAACTGGTGGACACGCTGCGCGGCGCGCCCGACCTGGACGCCGCGTTGCGCCGCGTGGAGTGGGCGCGCGCGCCCGACCGCTGGACCATGATCGCCACCACCGACTTCCTGGCCCGCAGCTTCACCTGGAAGCTGCCCGGCGCGGCCACGCTGCGCGGGCTGGGGCTGGCGGCGCTGCAGGGCTTGCCGCCGGTGAAGGGCTGGCTGGCGCGGCGGATGATGTTCGGCGGGCGTTAGGAATCAATCACGCGCAGCGCCTCGCGCTTCGTCAGCGGCGACAGCCGGTCCGAGTACTCGCGGCAGAAGGCGCGCACCTCGTCGGGTGACTGGTAGGCGCGTTCGCGCAACGCCCAGCCCATGCCCTTCCTGATGAAGAACTCGTCGGCGCACGGGTTGCCAATCAGGGAAGGCAGGATGCAGTCGTACAGCAGCACGGCGTCGAAGCCGCTCTTCATGCGGCGCTGGCACAACATGGCGGCACGGCGCAGCCAGAGGTCGTCACCGCGCGCCCACTGCCGCAGCAGCGGCTTCAGCGCTTCCGGGTGGCGCTGCAGCAGCAGCTGCAGGGCGTTGCCCGAGATCTCGTCGTTGAAGTCCCACCAGGAGTCGGTCTGCAGCATCTCCTGCAGCAGCGGCAGGTGGCTCAGGTCCAGGTGCTTGCGGTGGCGTGGCAGATGCAGCAGGTCGAGCGCGGCGTAGCGCTCTTCGCGGAAGCGCGCCTGGCGCCACAGCGCCGCCATTGCGGCATGCAGGGCTGCCGCACCGGCGCATTCGCGGCCGTGACAGCAGGCCTTCACCACGGCTCGGCGCTGCGGCGTGGGCACGCCCAGGAAGGGCATGGCCGACTTCATGTAGGCCTGCATCGGCGCGGCGCGCGCGGGCTCGGCCAGCGCCGCCAGCCCGGCGCGGATGGCGTCGACGAGCCCTGCCTGGCCGTTCACAGCCGGCGGTGCTGCAGCGCCGGCAATTGCTGGCGCACCTGCGCGATGCGTCTGGCGTCGACCTCGGCCACCACGAAACCCTCGCCTTCGGGCAGCACCTGCAGCAGCTCGCCCCAGGGGTCGGCGATGAGGCTGTGGCCCCAGGTGCGGCGCCCGTTCTCGTGCGTGCCGCCCTGCGCGGGCGCCAGCACGTAACACTGGTTCTCGATGGCGCGGGCGCGCAGCAGCAGTTCCCAGTGCGCCTGGCCGGTGGTGTAGGTGAAGGCGGCGGGCACCACCAGCAGGTCGCAGGGCGGTTGCATCAGCGCGCGGTACAGCTCGGGGAAGCGCAGGTCGTAACAGATCGACAGGCCGACGCGAAGCGGCCCGGCCTGCAGCGCCACCGGCGTGCCGCCTGCGGCCAGCGTACGGCCTTCGTCGTAGGCCTCGCGCCCGTTGTCGTAGGCGAACAGGTGCATCTTGTCGTAGTGGGTGGCCCCGCTGCCGTCGGGCGCGTAGACGCAGCAGCGGTTGAGCACGCGGCCCTCGGCGCCGGCCGAAACCGGCAGCGTGCCGCCCACCAGCCAGATGCCGTGCTCGCGCGCCAGCGCCGACAGGAAGGCCTGGATCGGCCCGCTGCCCGGGCTTTCGGCCAGGGCCAGCTTGTCGGTGTCCTTGCGCCCCAGCAGGCAGAAGTACTCGGGCAGCGCCACCAGGCCGGCGCCGGCACGGGCGGCTTCACCCACCAGGCGCGCCGCGGCGTCGCGGTTGGTGGCCCAGTCGGGCGTGGAGACCATCTGCACGGCGGCGATCTTCATGGGCCGGGATTGTGCTTCGGCAGGCTTCCGAGCCCCCCGAGCCCAGGGTTGGGGAAGACACCCGCGCACGCAAAAGCGCCGGACAGACAACAATGCGCGCTGCCGACACGAGAACACCCCGCTCCCCTTGATGAGCCCCCCGGCCACCTTTGCCGCTGCGTCGCACAGCCGTTTCGTGCAGCGCATCCGCCGCCGCTACGCGGCCGAGCTGCCCCTGCTATCCGCCGGCGCGCCCGGCGTTGCGGGCATCACCGCGCTGGTGCAGGTGCTGCGTGAGCGCGGCCACGATCTCGCCACCGCGCTGCGCATCGCGCGCCATCTGGTGATCGAGCGCCTGGCGGTGCTGGACGTCGAACACGGCGCCGAACTGGAGGTCATCACCAGCACCATGACAGCGCTGGCTGAAGCCACGCTCGAACTGGCGCTGGCCCAGGCCCAGGCCGAGGCCGACGAGCGCCACGGCCCGCCGCTTGGCCCCGACGGCAGCCGCATGGACCTGTGGATCATCGGGATGGGCAAGCTCGGCGCGCGCGAGCTCAACGTCTCGTCCGACATCGACCTGATCTACGTCTACGACGACGAAGGCCAGACCGCCGGCGCGCGGCCCTGCAGCTTCCACGAGTACTTCGGCTACGTGGCCAAGCGCCTCTACGCCCTGATCGGCGACACCACCGATCATGGCTTCGTGTTCCGTGTCGACCTGGCGCTGCGGCCCAACGGCAATTCGGGCCCGCCGGTGGTAAGCCTGGCGATGCTGGAGGAGTACTTCCAGGTGCAGGGCCGCGAGTGGGAACGGTTTGCGTGGCTGAAGAGCCGCGTGGTGGCGCCGCGCGCCGCGGTGGAAAGCGGCCGCGCGCTGGCGCTGCGTTCGCTGGTGACACCGTTCGTCTACCGCCGCTACCTCGACTACGGCGTGTTCGAAGGCCTGCGCCAGCTGCACCGCAAGATCCGCGACGAGGCCCAGCGCCGCGCCGCCG
>CAYREA010000143.1:0-11344 GCA_964423075.1 uncultured Rubrivivax sp.
TGTTGCCGGCCGAGGGGTTGTTGTCCATCTTCATGCCGTTGCGCGCGGTGTAGTCCTCCCACCAGGCGATGCGATCCAGCAGCTTGTCGCTGACCTCACGGCTCACGGCGCGGCGCGTCAGCAGGTGTTCGCCGCCGTAGATCTCGGGCGTCTCGCTCAGGATGGCGGTGCCGCCGTGGCGCACCAGGCGGTCTACCGCAGCACCCAAGGCCGGGTTGGCGCTGATGCCCGAATAGCCGTCGCTGCCACCGCACTGCAGCCCCACGGTGAGGTGGCTGGCCGGCACCGGCTGCCGCTGCACGCGGTTGGCACGCGGCAGCATGCTCTTGATCAGCTCGACGCCGCGCGCCACGGTCTTGGCCGTGCCGCCGGTGTCCTGGATGCTGAAGGTGACGAGGTCGGCGCCTTCCTGCAGGCCTTCCTGCGCCACCAGGCCCTGGATCTGGTTGGTCTCGCAGCCCAGGCCCACCACCAGCACGGCGGCGAAGTTGGGGTGGCGGGCGTACCCACCGAGCGTGCGGCGCAGCACCTCCAACTCTTCGCCTTCGCTGTCGGTGGCGCAGCCCATGCCGTGCGTCAGCGCGACAATGCCGTCGACATTCGGAAAGGCCGCCAGCGCTTCGGGGTGGATGTCGCGCCGGAACTGGTCGGCGATGGCGCGCGCCGCGGTGGCGCTGCAGTTCACGCTGGTCAGCACGCCGATGTAGTTGCGCGTGGCGATGCGGCCGTCCTCGCGCACGATGCCCTGGAAGGTGGCCGGCTCGCTGGCGTAGGCCGTGGGCGTGGCGGCGGCGCCGGGCTCGTGCCGCCGCGCGAAGTCGCTATAGGCCAGGTTGTGCACGTGCACATGCTGGCCCGCGGCGATGGCGTGCGTGGCGGTGCCGATGACCTGGTTGTAGCGCCGCACCGGCTGGCCGGCGGCGATGGCTGCGGTGGCGATCTTGTGGCCCGGCGGCACCAGGCCGGTGACGGTGATGCCTTCTTCGGCCAGCACCGTGCCGCCCAGCAGTTGCCGGCGCGCGATGACCACGTTGTCGGCCGGATGGATGCGGATCGCCGGGCTGCTCATGGTGATGGCCTCAGCTGTCGATGAGTTCGGGGTTCCAGGCGTACACCGTCTGCTGCTGCGTGCCCAGCTTCTCGATCGAGAGACGCATCACGTCGCCCGGCTTCAGGTACACCGGGTGGGGCTTCACGCCCAGGCCCACGCCCGGTGGCGTGCCGGTGGTGATGAGATCACCCGGGCGCAGCGTCATGAAGCGGCTCAGGTGGCTCACGATCACCGCCGGGCCGAAGATCATGGTCTTGGTGCTGCCGTTCTGGTAACGGTGTCCGTTCACTTCGAGCCACATGCTCAGGTTCAGCGGGTCGCCCACCTCGTCGCTGGTCACGAGCCAGGGGCCGACGGGACCGAAGGTGTCGCAGCCCTTGCCCTTGTCCCACTGGCTGCCGCGTTCGAGCTGGTACTCGCGCTCGGAGACATCGTTGACGCAGACGTAGCCGGCGATGTGCTTGGGCGCATCGGCCTCGGACACATACCGCGCCATGCTGCCGATGACGATGCCCAGTTCCACCTCCCAGTCGGCCTTCACGCTGCCCTGGGGCAGCACCACCGGGTGGTTGCAGCCCACCGCGCACTCCACCGTCTTCGTGAAGACGATGGGTTCCTTGGGGATGGGCATGTTCGATTCGGCCGCGTGGTCGGCGTAGTTCAGGCCGATGGCGATGAACTTGCCCATGCCGCTCCAGGGCACGGCCAGCGTGCCTTGCGGCACCACAGGCAGGGCCTTCAGGTCGAGCGCGCGCAAGGCGGCCAGGCCGGCCGGCGACAGGTGGGCGGGCGTGATGTCGGGGATCAGCGCGCTCAGGTCGCGCACCTGGCCGTCGCCGTCGAGGATGCCGGGCTTTTCCTGGCCCTTGGGGCCGTGTCGCAGGAGCTTCATGGTGTTCTCTTTCCGTCAGTTCAGTTGGACCAGCCGCCGTCGATGACGTTGGCGGTGCCGGTGGTGAAGGCCGATTCGTCGCTGGCCAGGTAGACGGCCAGCGCCGCGATCTCGTCCACGCGCCCCAGGCGGCCCATGGGCTGGCGCGAGATGAAGAGCGCTTCCACCTGCTCGGGCGTCTGGCCGCTGGCCTTGGCCTGGGCCGCGATGCGCTCGCGCAGGGAAGGGGATTCCACCGTGCCCGGGCAGATGGCGTTGCAGCGGATGCCCTTGGTGATGAAGTCGGCCGCCACGGCCTTCGTCAGGCCGATGATGGCGGCCTTGGTGGTGCCGTAGACGAAGCGATTCGGCGCGCCCTTGATGCTGCCGGCCACCGAGGCCACGTTGATGATGCTGCCACCACCCCCTTCCAGCATGCCCGGCACGAAGGCCTTGATCAGGCGGAACTGCGAGCGCACGTTCAGGTTGAAGGCGAAGTCCCAGTCGGCCTCGGTGCATTCGAGCACCGTGCCGGCGTGAACGTAGCCGGCGCCGTTGAAGAGCACGTTCACGCCGCGGTGGGCGGCCGCGGCGGCGGTGATGGCGGCGGGGTCGGTGGCGTCGAGCCTCAGCGTGACGCAGCCGGTCTCGGCCGCCAGCGTGGCGAGCGCTTCGGTGTTGATGTCGGTGGCGATCACGCGCGCACCTTCGCGCACGAAGGCCAGCGCCACGGCGCGGCCTATGCCCTGGCCGGCGGCGGTGACGAAGGCGGTCTTGCCGGCGAGTCTGGAAGTCATGGGGTTCCTCTTGATGGCTAAGGTTTCGATGTCATTGCATGCCCATCATGCGCGGCAGCCACAGGCTGATGGCCGGGATGTAGGTCAGCACCACCAGGCTCAGCAGCAAGGGCACCAGCCAGGGCAGGATGGCCATGGTGGTGCGTTCCACGCTCAGCTTGGCCACGCGGGCCAGCACGAACAGCACCATGCCCATGGGCGGGTGCAGCAGGCCGATCATCAGGTTCAGCACCATCACCAGGCCGAAGTGCACCGGGTCCACGCCGAGCTGGCGCGCGATGGGCAGCAAGAGCGGCACGAGGATGGTGATGGCCGCGGTGGGCTCCAGGAAGCAGCCGACGAAGAGCATCAGCACATTGGCCAGCAGCAGGAACATCCACGGGTCTTGCGTGAAGGCCAGCACCCAGCCGGCGATGGCCGCGGTGACGCCGGTGGCGGTGAGCATCCAGCCGAAAATCGAGGCCGCTGCCACGATGAAGAGCACGGTGGCGGTGGTCTCCACCGTGTCCAGGCAGACCTTGACGAACATTTTCCAGCTGAGCGTGCGGTACCAGGCCAGGCCCAGGAACATGGCCCACACGCAGGCCGCGATGGCGCCTTCGGTGGGCGTGAAGAGGCCCGTGGTCATGCCGCCGATCAGCAGCACCGGCGTCATGATGGGTAGCACGGCCTGGAACTTGAAATATCGGTCGGCCGCGAACAGCACCACCAGCGCCACCGCCACCGTGGCCTGCGGGTGCAGGCCGGACTGCACCAGCTGGTAGACGGCCAGCGGCCACACGACGACCACCGCCGTCTCCAGCGCTGCCTTGCCCAGCCGCGCCCACACGAAGGGCACGTCGCCGCCCCAGTTGTTCTTGTGCGCGAACCATGCCACCGTGAGCATCATCAGCAGCGCCATCAGCAGGCCGGGCAGGATGCCGGCCAGGAACAGCGAACCCACCGAGACGTTGGCCATCATCGCGTAGATGACGAAGGGCAGCGAGGGCGGGATGATGGGCCCGAGCGTGGCCGAAGCGGCCGTCACGCCCACTGCGAACTCGGTCTCGTAGCCATGGTCCTTCATGGCCTTGATCTCGATGGTGCCCAGGCCCGCGGCGTCGGCGATGGCGGTGCCGCTCATGCCGGCGAAGATCACCGAGCCCACCACGTTGACGTGGCCCAGCCCGCCCTTCAACCAGCCCACCAGCGCCAGCGCGTAGTTGTAGATGCGGTTGGTGATGCCCGCGTTGTTCATCAGGTTGCCGGCCAGGATGAAAAAGGGCACCGCCAGCAGCGGGAAGCTGTCGATGCCGCCGATCATGCGGTGGATGACGGTGAAGCCGGGCAGGCCGCCGGTCCACAGGATGTAGATGAGCGAAGCGCCCGCCATGGCCATGGCCACCGGCAGGCCGCCGGACATCAGCACGAGGAAGATGACCTTCAGCATCTCAGGGCGCCACGCTGCCTTCGGGCCGCTCGAGCACGCTGAAGCCTTGCCTGAGGTGCTGGCGCAGCAGCAGCGCCGAGCGCACCGCCATCGCCACGAAGCCCAGCAGGCAGGCGCCGTACACCAGGTTCATCGGCAGGTCGACCACGGTCATCTGCATGCCGCTCATCCTCTGCATCATCAGCGCGGTGTAGACCGCCATCGCGACGCAGAAGGCCAGGCGCAGCAGGTCCACCGCCGTGGCCAGCACACGCGCCGCGCGGCGCGGCAACCAGCGGTACAGCAGGTCAACCTGGATGTGGTTGTTCTTCGCCACCCCGATGGCCGCGCCGACGAAGACCGTGGCCACCAGCAGGTAGCGCGCGATCTCCTCCGTCCACGAGGCCGAGTTGTTGAGCGCGTAGCGGGTGAAGAACTGGTGGAACACCGTCAGGCCCAGGGCCCAGAACAGGCCCAGCGCCAGCCAGGCCTCGGGCGTGGTGCCCGAGAGATCCACCGCTTCGTCGACGGCGTGGAACTCGCCGTCGTCCCCCATCACCTGGGGCAGTGCGTCGAGATCCATGGGCCGCGTTCTACTTCAGCGCTTGCAAGCGGTCGTAGGTGGGCTTGTCCCAGGTGGCATCAGGCCCGAGGTGGAACTTCTGGAACACCGCCGCGAAGGCCGCGCGGTCTGACTTGACCACCGTCTTCTTGTACTTGGTGGCGAAGTCGTCGACCAGCTTGTTCTCGGCCGCCACGATGTCATCCGTCGCCTTGGCCGCGGCTTCCTTCAGCACCGCTTCGAAGGTCTTCTTGTCGGCATCGGACAGCTTGGCCCAGGTCTGGCCGCTGACGATGGTGAGCAGCATCTCGGTGATGTGGCCGGTGAGGTTGATGTGCGACTGCACCTCGTAGAACTTCTTGGCCTCGATGGTGGGCAGCGGGTTCTCCTGCGCGTCCACCGTTTTGTTCTGCAGCGCCAGGTAGACCTCGGCGAAGGCGATGGGCGTGGCGTTGGCGCCGACGATCTTGGGGTACATCACGTACAGCGGCGCGTCGGGCACGCGCAGCTTCAGGCCGGCCATGTCTTCGGGCTTGTTGATGGCCTTGTTGGCCGTGGTGTGGCGCACGCCGTAGTACGTCACCGTCACCGGCTTGTTGCCGCCCTTCTTGAAGTAGCCGTCCATCAGCTCCTGCAGCAGCGGGCCGTCGGCGTAGGCCTTCCAGTGCTTGAAGTCGCGGAACATGAACGGCGCGCCGCCGATGGCCAGCGGCGGGTAGGTGCGCGCGGCGAAGGCCTGGCCGGTGTAGATGATGTCGACGGTGCCCAGGGTCAGGCCCTGGTTGATGTCGGTTTCCTTGCCCAGCGACGAAGCCGGGAAGACCTGGATGCTGTAGCGGCCGGCGGTGCGCTTCTTCACCTCGTCGGCGGCCCACAGCGCCCACTTGTGGTACGCCTCGCCGGTCTCGTAGACATGGGCCCACTTCAGCTGCGTTTGCGCCGCGACCAGGCCGGCCGTGGCGAGCATCACCGCGCCGAGCGCGGCTTTCAGGAAAACACGCTTCATCGTCTTGTCTCCGGGTCGTTGTGTGGCGGGTGGCGGAGTCGTGTCCGGCCCGCGGGGGCTGTCAGCCGCGGCCGACAAAAGGCATCTTGGTGGCCATCACGGTGGTGAACAGGATGTTGGCCGTAGGCGGCAGGCGCGCCATCGTGAGCAGGGTGTCGACCACGGCCTGCAGGTCCATGCGCGGCTCGGGCTTGACGCTGCCGTCGGCCTGCGCCACGCCGTTCACCATGCGCGCGGTCATCTCGCTGGCGGCGTTGCCGATGTCGATCTGGCCGACGGCGATGTCGTAGGGCCGGCCGTCGAGCGCCGCGGTCTTCGTGAGGCCGGTCACCGCGTGTTTGGTGGCGGTGTAGGCGATGGAGCCCGGCCGTGGCGCGTAGGCCGAGATCGAGCCGTTGTTGATGATGCGGCCGCCCATGGGCTGCTGCGCCTTCATCAGCCGGAAGGCATTGCTCAGGCAGTAGAAGGCGCCGTTGAGGTTGACGTTCACCACCTGCAGCCATTCTTCGGGCGTGACGAGGTCGGGCGTCTTGGCCGCCAGGCCGCCGCCGGCGTTGTTGAAGAGCAGGTCGAGGCGGCCGAAACGTTGTGCCACGCTGTCGAAGGTAGCGGCCACGGCGGCGGGGTCGGCCACGTTGCAGGGCAGGGGCAGGGCGCGCGCACCCGCCTCACCGGCGAGCTTCGCGGTTTCCTGCAAGGCGTCGGCCCGGCGGCCGACCAGGGCCACCTGCCAGCCTTCGGCCAAGAGGCCCAGGGCGCAGGCACGGCCGATGCCGCTGCCAGCACCGGTGACGATGGCGGTCTTCATCAGTGGTTGTCCTTCGGTACGAATGCGCCGCGCTTGCCGCGCAGGAAGTCGAGGTCGGCGCCTTCGTCGGCCTGCAGCACGTGGTCGATGTAGAGCTTCCAGTAGCCGCTGGAAAGTGGTGGCGTCGGGGGCGTCCACGCGGCCAGGCGGCGCGCCAGTTCGGCGTCGTCCACGTGCAGGTGCAGCTTGCGCGCGGCCACGTCCAGGGTGATCAGGTCGCCGTTGCGCACCACCGCCAGCGGGCCGCCGGCGGCGGCTTCGGGCGCGGTGTGCAGCACCACGGTGCCGTAGGCCGTGCCGCTCATGCGCGCGTCGCTGATGCGCACCATGTCCGTGATGCCCTTGCGCAAGACCTTCGGCGGCAGCGGCATGTTGCCCACCTCGGCCATGCCGGGGTAGCCCTTGGGGCCGCAGTTCTTCAGCACCAGGATGCAGGTCTCGTCGACGTCGAGGTTCTCGTCGTCGATGCGCTTGTGGAAGTCGTCGCTGTCTTCGAACACGACGGCGCGGCCGGTGTGCTGCATCAGCGCCGGCGTGGCCGCACTGGGCTTGATGACGGCGCCGCGGGGCGCCAGGTTGCCGCGCAGCAGCGCGATGCCGGCCTTGGCCTTGAAAGGCTCGGCCATGGTCTTGATGACACGCGGGTCGAAGTTCTGCGCACCTTCGATGTTTTCGCCCACCGTGTGGCCGTTGGCGGTGACGGCGCCCAGGTGCAGCACCGAGGCGATCTCCTTCATCACCGCCGGCAGGCCGCCGGCGTAGCAGAAGTCTTCCATCAGGTGCTCGCCCGAAGGCTGCAGGTTCACCAGGCAGGGCAGTTCGCTCGCCAGGCGGTCGAAGTCGTCCACCGTCAGCGGCACGCCGATGCGGCCGGCGATGGCGATGAGGTGGATCACCGCATTCGTGCTGCCGCCGATGGCCGCCAGCGTGCGGATGGCGTTCTCGAAAGCCTCGCGCGTGAGGATGCTCGACAGCTTCTGATCGGCATGCACCATCTCCACGATGCGCCGCCCGGCGTTGCGCGCGATGACGTTGCGGCGGCCGTCCACCGCCGGGTAGGCCGCGTTGCCGGGCAGGCCCACGCCCAGCGCTTCCACCATCGAGGCCATCGTGCTGGCCGTGCCCATGGTCATGCAGTGGCCGTGGCTGCGGTGCATGCAGCTTTCGGCTTCGAAGAAATCAGCGAGCTTCAGCGTGCCGGCGCGCACTTGTTCGCTCATGCTCCACACGCCGGTGCCCGAGCCCAGTTCCTGTCCGCGCCACTTGCCGTTGAGCATGGGGCCGCCGCTGACGCCGATGGTGGGCAGGTCGACGCTGGACGCGCCCATCAACAAGGACGGTGTGGTCTTGTCGCAGCCCATCAGCAACACCACGCCGTCGATGGGGTTGCCGCGGATGCTCTCTTCCACGTCCATGCTGGCCAGGTTGCGGTACAGCATGGCGGTGGGGCGCAGCAGCGTCTCGCCCAGCGACATCACGGGGAACTCGAGCGGAAAACCACCCGCCTCGTAGACGCCGATCTTCACCTGCTCGGCCAGCGTGCGGAAGTGGCTGTTGCAGGGCGTGAGTTCGCTGTAGGTGTTGCAGATGCCGATGACGGGCCGGCCGTCGAACTGGTCGTGCGGAACACCTTTGCCCTTGACCCAGCTGCGGTAGGCGAAGCCGTCGCGGTCCTGGCGGCCGAACCACTGCTGACTGCGCAGTTCGGAGGGTTTCTTCTTCGGGCTCTGGTCGCTCATGGGATGCTGGCTTTCCCGGGTGCGGGGCCCGGCTCGCCACGCATATTATGGTATGACGATTGGGCTGCCAGCCGTAGAACTACTAGGAAGCGTTGCTCCATGTCCGACATCCACGTGCTCACCGCGGCCAAGCTCTCACCCTTCTTCGTGCCGCAGCTGCAGGCCGCCTTCACGCTGCACGAGAGCCTGCACCAGACCGACCCCGCGGCCTTCGCGAAAGTGGCGCCGCTGATCCGCGGCGTGGCGGCCAGCGGCGATTCGAAAGTCAGCGCCGAGCTCATCGCGCAATGCCCCAAGCTGGAGGTGATCTCGGTGATGGGCGTGGGTTACGACGGCGTGGCCGTGGCCGCCGCCAAGGCGCGCGGCATCATGGTGACGCACACGCCCAACGTGCTGAACGACGACGTGGCCGATCTCGCCATCGGCCTGATGCTCAGCGCCGCGCGCCAGCTGCCGGCGGCCGACCGCTACGTGCGCGATGGTTCCTGGCTGAAGGCACCCATGCCGCTGGCGCGCAAGATGAGCGGTGCGCGGCTGGGCATCGTCGGCATGGGTCGCATCGGCCAGGCCATCGCCCAGCGCGCGCGGGCCTTCGGCATGAGCGTGGCCTACACCGCGCGCAGCGCCAAGCCCGAGCTGCCCTTCGCCTTCCATGCCGATGCGAAGGCGCTGGCTTCGGCGGTGGATTTCCTGGTGCTCATCACGCCCGGCGGGGCCGGCACGAAACACATGATCAATGCCGAGGTGCTGGCCGCCCTGGGCAAGGGCCGCGGCGAAGGCATCCTGGTCAACGTGGCGCGCGGTTCCGTCGTCGACGAAGCGGCGCTGATCGACGCCCTGGAACGCGGCGTGATTGCCGGCGCCGGCCTGGACGTGTTCGAGGACGAACCCCGAGTGCCCGAGCGTCTGCGCGCGCTGCCGCATGTGGTGCTGGTGCCGCACATCGGCAGCGCCACGGGCCAGACGCGCCAGGCCATGGCCGACCTGGCTTTCGGCAACCTGCAGGCCCACTTCGCGGGCAAGCCGGTGCAGACGCCGGTGCCTGAATGTCAAGGCTGACGAGGACGGGAAACCCCGTAGCCGGCACCGATTCAATCATCATACGATAACACCACTGGCGCAGGACGACGCCAACCACCCTAGGAGACAGACCGATGCTGAAGAGAACATGGATGGCCTGCGCCCTGGCGGCCGCAGGGTTGTGGGCCACGGGCCCGGCGCTGGCCCAGGAGAAGCTCACCGTCTGGTGGGTGAAGGGCTTCTACAAGGCCGAAGACGACGCGCTGTTCGCCGCCATCAAGAAGTTCGAAGAGAAGAACAAGGGCATCAAGGTCGACCTGTCGCAGTACCCGGTGCAGGACATGATCCCCAAGACCGTGTCCGCGCTCGATTCGGGCAGCCCGCCCGACGTGGCCTATGCCGACGTCTACGACTTCCAGGTCACCGCCAAGTGGGCCTACGACGGCAAGCTGGAAGATCTGACGAGCGTGATCGACCCCATCCGCGCCCGCTTCGAGCCGGCTGCGCTGGCCACCACCTTCCTCTACAACAACACCACGCAGTCGCGGGCGTATTACGCCTACCCGATCAAGCAGCAGACCATGCACATCCAGTACTGGAAGGACATGCTCTCTGAGGCCGGGTTCAAGGAGAGCGACATCCCCAAGACCTGGAAGGAGTACTGGAGCTTCTGGTGCGACAAGGTGCAGCCGGCCTACCGCCAGAAGAGCGGCAACCGCGCCTTCGGCATCGGCCAGCCCATGGGCGTGGATTCGAGCGACTCCTTCTTCTCCTTCCTGACCTTCTTCGACGCCTACAACGCCAAGCTGGTGAACGACGCCGGCAAGCTGATGGTGGACGACCCGGCGGTGCGCCAGGCGCTGATCAACGCCATCACCGACTACACCGCGGTCTACGGCAAGGGCTGCGCGCCGCCCTCGGCCACGAGCTGGAAGGACCCTGACAACAACGTCGCCTTCCACAACAAGACGACGGTGATGACGCACAACGCCACCATCTCCATCGCCGCCAAGTGGCTGGACGACATGAACAACGCCACGCTCACCGAAGCGCAGCGTGCCACGGCCAAGAAGAACTACACCGAGCTCATTGCCACCGCCGGCTTCCCCAGCAAGCCCGACGGCAGCAAGATGACCTACCGCGCGGCGGTGAAGACCGGCGTGATCTTCAAGGAAGCCAAGAACAAGGCCGCGGCCAAGAAGTTCGTCAGCTTCCTGCTGGAAGAAGCCAACCTCACGCCCTACGTCGAAGGCAGCCTGGGCCGCTGGTTTCCTGTGACCAAGAACGCGCAGCAGAGCGCGTTCTGGAAGACCGACCCGCACCGCCTGGCCGTCTACAACCAGTTCATGTCGGGCACCACGCCTTTCGAATTCACCAAGAACTACAAGTTCACCGTGCTCAACAACGAGAACGTGTGGGCCAAGGCGATGAACCGCGTGCTCAACGAGAAGGTGCCGGTGGACAAGGCGGTGGACGAACTGATCGCCCGCATCAAGACCGTCGCGGCGAACTGAGCCCATTGAGCCATCGCGCAGCGTGAGCGCCACCATCACCAGCAACGCCGGCGCAGTGCCGGCGCGCAAGAAGGCCCTGGGCCCCTGGCAGTTCTGGGGCCGGGTCTTCGTGCTGCCCTATCTGGTGGTGTTCGGCGTGCTCGTGCTGTACCCGGTGTTCTACGGCCTGTGGCTGGCGCGCCACCCGGCCAGCTACGAGCACCTGTTCGAAGACCCGATCTTCTTCCGCTCGGTGGTCAACACCATCGTCTTCCTGGTGGTGGCCATCAACGTGAAGATGGCCATCGCGCTGGGCCTGTCGGGCTTCTTCGTGCAGACGCGCTGGTGGATCAAGATCCTCTCGGTGCTGTTCATCCTGCCCTGGGCGGTGCCGTCGATACCCACCATCCTGTCGGTGCGGTTCATGCTCAACCCCGAGTGGGGCGTGATCAACAGCACCATCTTCAGGCTCACCGGGCTCGATGGCCCGAACTGGCTCTACGACCCGTCGCTGGCGCTGGGCTGCTCGATGCTGATGCACATCTGGCCCTGCCTGCGGGTCTGGACGCTGCTCCTGCTGGCCGGGCGC
>CAYREA010000144.1:0-11299 GCA_964423075.1 uncultured Rubrivivax sp.
TTGCCGGGGTTGGTCTCCAGGTGCAGCACGCGGTTGGCGTGGGCGTAGAGCACCGCGTCGCTCTTCACCTGCTCGTAGGCCGGCAGGCGGATCACGGTCTTGTCGCGCGGCGGCATCACCACCGCGCCGGCCTTGCGCGAGACGGGCATGGCCACCACCGCGGGCGCGACACCACCCTCTTCCTTGGCGCAGCTCTCGCCCACCGAGGCGGCGGCCTCGCTGGTGCTCAGGTAGGGGTTGATGTGATCGTCGATGCGGCCCGGGCGGTCGACCTCGGTCGAGTCGATCTCCATGAAGTCATGCAGCGTGTGTTCGCTGCGCACCATGAAGGCGGTGCCGCGGATGTCGGTGAGGCTCGCCACCGGCTGGCGCGCGGCCAGGCGGTGCGCCACTTCGATGATGGCTCGCTCGGCGTTGCCGTACAGCAGCAGGTCGGCCTTGCTGTCGACGAGGATGCTGCGCCGCACCTTGTCCTGCCAGTAGTCGTAGTGCGCGATGCGGCGCAGGCTGGCTTCGATGCCGCCGATGACCACCGGCACCTCGCTCCACGCCTCCTTGCAGCGCTGGGTGTAGACCAGCGTCGCGCGGTCGGGCCGTTTTCCACCGGCGCCGCCGGGCGTGTAGGCGTCGTCGCTGCGGATCTTCCGGTCAGCCGTGTAGCGGTTGATCATCGAATCCATGTTCCCGGCGGCGACGCCGAAGAACAGGTTCGGTTTGCCGAGAGCCTTGAAGGGCTCGGCACTCTGCCAGTCGGGCTGGGCGATGATGCCGACACGGAAGCCCTGCGCTTCCAGCACGCGGCCGATCACGGCCATGCCGAAGCTGGGGTGGTCGACGTACGCGTCGCCGGTGACAATGACGATGTCGCAGCTGTCCCAGCCCAGCGCCTCCATCTCGGCGCGGCTCATGGGCAGGAAGGGTGCGGTGCCGAAGCGCTTGGCCCAGAACGGGCGGTAGCTGCCGAGGGCCTTGGCTTCGGGGCGCGGAGGGGCGACGGTGGACAAGTGAGACTTCTGCGACGCCTGGGCCGGCGAAGGCGCGATTGTCGACGCTGCGGCCTGGGCCGCGCGTGTGCAGGGTCACGAACAGCAGGGTCAAGCGGAGTCGGGGCGTGTCGATATCCGGCGGATGGAAAGCCTGTTGTCCTGGATTGGCGTCTTCGGTGGCGCTCTGGTGGTCGTGGCCGTGGCCATCGCCTGGCTGGAACACCTGGAGCGCACGGCGCGCCCGGAAGCCCCGGCCGACCCGCAACCGCTGCGTTCGGCCAAGGTGGACGTGTCGCTGGACGATCTGGCCAGCGCCGCGGCCGGCGACACCGCCCAGCGTCAGGTGGCCCTGGACGGCGCACTGGGCCGCATGGCGCGGCCCAGTGCCGAGATCATCCGCGGCCCGTGGATCGACACGCGGCCCATGATCCAGGCCGGCGCATCGACGCCGGAAGAAGCCCCGCGAGGCTGATCCCGCCTACAGCGCCGGCACGCCCGGACGCGGCGCCGGCGCCGAGGCAGTTTCCTCCTCGTCCGCGTCCTCGCCCAGGAAACCACCGCTCTGGTGCGCCCACAGACGCGCGTAGATGCCGCCGGCGGCCAGCAGCGACTGGTGGTTGCCCATCTCGACGACGCGGCCGTGGTCCATCACCACCAGCCGATCCATCGCGGCGATGGTCGACAGCCGGTGCGCAATGGCCACCACCGTCTTGCCTTCCATCAGCCGGTACAGGCTCTGCTGGATGGCGGCCTCGACCTCGCTGTCCAGCGCGCTGGTGGCTTCGTCCAGCAGCAGGATGGGCGCGTCCTTCAGCATCACGCGCGCGATCGCCACGCGCTGGCGCTGGCCGCCCGAGAGCTTCACGCCGCGTTCGCCCACGTGGGCGTCGTAGCCCTTGCGGCCCTTCGGGTCGGTGAGGCCGACGATGAAGTCGCTGGCTTCGGCGCGTTCGGCGGCGCGCATCATGTCCGTGTCGTTCGCGTCGGGGCGGCCGTAGACGATGTTGTCGCGCACCGAGCGATGCAGCAGCGAGGTGTCCTGCGTGACCATGCCCACCTGCCGGCGCAGACTTTCCTGCGTGACGCCGGCGATGTCCTGGCCGTCCACCAGGATGCGGCCCGACTCCACGTCATAGAGGCGCAGCAGCAGGTTCACCACCGTGCTCTTGCCGGCACCCGAGCGGCCCACCAGGCCGATTTTCTCGCCCGGGCGGATGGTGAGGTTCAGCCCGTCGATCACCTTGCGCTGGCCGCCGTAGGCGAAGGTGACGTTGTCGAACACCACCTCGCCGCGCGGCACGGTGAGTGTCTTGGCATCGGGCTTGTCCACCACGGCACGCAGCTTGGCCAGCGTGCCCATGCCATCCTGCACCGTGCCCACGTGTTCGAACAGCGACGCCATCTCCCACATCACCCAATGCGAAATGCCGTTGAGGCGGAAGGCCATCGCCGTGGCCGCAGCCACCGCACCCACGCCCACGGCGCCCTGCTGCCACAGCAGCAGGCTGGCGCTGGCCACGCCGGTGATGAGCAGCACGCTCAGCACCTGGTTGACGCTCTCGAACGAGGTCACGAGCCGGCCCTGGCCGTAGGCCGTGGTCATGAACTCTTCCATCGCGCTGCGTGCGAACTTGGCCTCGCGGTTGGCGTGCGAGAACAGCTTGACGGTGGCGATGTTGGTGTAGGCGTCGGTGACGCGGCCCGTCATCAGCGAACGCGCGTCGGCCTGCGCCTGCGCGATCTTCGCCAGCCGCGGCACGAAGTACCGCAGCGCCACGGCATACAGGCACAACCAGCCCATGAAGGGCAGCACCATGCGCAGGTCGAAGGCGCCCACCACGGCCACCAGCGTCACGAAGTAGATGACGACGTAGACCATGATGTCGGTGACGATCAGCCACACGTCGCGCACCGCCAGCGCCGTCTGCATCACCTTGGTGGAGATGCGGCCTGCGAATTCGTCCTGGTAGAAGGACATGCTCTGTTCGAGCATCAGGCGGTGGAAGTTCCAGCGCAGGCGCATCGGGAAGTTGGCGAACACGCCCTGGTACTTGAACAGCGCCTGCAAGGCCACAAGCACGATGCTGGACACCAGCACCACCGTCAGCAGCGTGAGCGTGCCGCCGTGCTCGGTCCACAGCGCTTCGGGCTTGACCTTGGCGAGCGCATCCACCACATGGGCCATCATGCTGAACAGCAGCGCTTCGAAGGCGCCGATGGCGGCGGTGAACAGCGTCACCAGCACGAGCCAGCGCCGCACGCCCTTCGAGCAGGCCCACATGAAGGCGAAGAAGTCGCGCGGCAGCGCGGGCGGCATGGCATCCGGGTAGGGATGCACCAGCCTTTCGAAGACACGGAACACGGGTCGCTCCCAGGTGCTTGGGGTGCGCCGGATGGGCGCGCCTTGCGGGGCCCGCGGCTGCGGTCGGCAGCGCACAGGCGCGCGGCGCGAGGGCCGCAAACCGCGCATTATCCAAGGCTGCCTGCCGCGCCGCGCCGCCTTGCGGTCTAGGCCCTTCGGTCTAGAGGCGGCCACTATGATGGCCCGCAGGAGACGAAGAAGCAGATGTTCGACTACATCGTGATCGGCGGCGGATCCGCCGGTTCGGTGCTCGCCTCACGGCTGAGCGAAGACCCCGCCACCAGCGTGTGCCTGCTCGAAGCCGGCCCGGTGGACCGCAGCGTGCTGATCCACTGCCCCGCCGGCCTGGCCTTGCTGGCGCAGAACGGCCAGGCCAACTGGGCTTTCGAGACCGTGCCGCAGCCGGGCCTGAACGGCCGCCGCGGTTACCAGCCGCGCGGCAAGGTGCTGGGCGGCTCGAGCTCGGTCAACGCGATGATCTACCTGCGCGGCCAGCGCGAGGACTACGACGGCTGGGCCGCTGCCGGCAACCCCGGCTGGGCCTGGAACGACGTGCTGCCGTACTTCAGGAAGGCCGAACACAACGAGCGCGGCGCCGACGCATGGCACGGCAGCGGCGGCCCGCTCAACGTGATGGACCTGCGCAGCCCCAGCCGCTACGGACCGCTGTTCGTGCAGGCCGGCCAGCAGGCGGGCTACCCGCTGAACCCCGACTTCAACGGCGCCACCCAGGAAGGCATGGGGCCCTACCAGGTGACCCACAAGAACGGCGAGCGCTTCAGCGCGGCCAAGGCCTATCTCACACCGCACATCGGCAAACGGCCCAACCTGCAGGTGCTGACCGGCGTGCAGGCCACGCGCGTGCTGATGGAAGGCGGCCGCGCCACCGGCGTGGAAATCCGCGAAGGCGGCGCGCTGCGCACGCTGCAGGCGCGGCGCGAGGTGCTGCTGTGCGCCGGGGCCCTGCAGTCACCGCAGCTGCTGATGCTGTCGGGCATCGGCGACGGGGCCGAATTGCAGCGCCACGGCATCGCCGTGCAGCACCACCTGCCGGGTGTCGGGCGGCACCTGCACGACCATGTCGACGTGGTGCAGGTGGTGGACGCGCCGCAGCTCAAGGACCTGTTCGGCCTGTCCCTCACGGGCGCCTGGAACGTCCTGAAGGGCATCTTCGAATGGCGCAACACGCGCCACGGCACGCTCACCACCAACTTCGCCGAGGCGGGTGGTTTCATCCGCAGCACGCCCGAGCTGGCCACGCCCGACCTGCAACTGCACTTCGTCATCGGCAAGCTCATCGACCACGGCCGCAAGACCGTGTTCGGCCACGGCTACTCGTGCCACGTCTGCCTGCTGCGGCCAGCCAGCCGCGGCCGCGTGACGCTGGCCAGTGCCGACCCGTTGGCAGCGCCGGCCATCGACCCGGCGTTCTTCGCCGAGGCCGACGATCTGCAGCGGCTGGTGAGCGGCTTCAAGCTGATGCGGCGCGTGCTGCAGCAGCCGGCGCTGGCCGCGCTGGGCGGCCGCGAACTGCAGGCCTCGGCCGCGGCGCAGAGCGACGCGCAGATCGAGCAGTTCATCCGCACCCATGCCGACACCATCTACCACCCGGTGGGCAGTTGCCGCATGGGGCCTGGCGAGCTTGACGTGGTGGATGCTCAGTTGCGCGTGCGCGGCGTCGCCGGCCTGCGGGTGGTGGACGCGGCGGTCATGCCCACCATCGTCTCGGGCAACACCAATGCGCCGGTGATCATGATCGCGGAGAAGGCGGCGGACATGATCCGCACGGGAAGCTGAAGCCATGAGACTGTCGGTGCTGGACCAATCCATCGCCTGCGCCGGGCGCGACGAAGGGCATGCGCTGCGCGACACGGTCGACCTGGCTGTCTATTGCGAGACGCTGGGCTACGAGCGTTTCTGGGTCAGCGAACACCACGGCCTGCCCACCATCGTCGGCAGCGCGCCCGAGGTGCTGATGGCGGCCATCGCGGCGCGCACCAGCCGCATCCGCATCGGCAGCGCCGGCGTGATGCTGCCGCACTATGCAGCGCTGAAGGTGGCCGAGCAGTTCCGCGTGCTCGACGCGTTGGCACCCGGGCGCATCGACCTCGGCGTGGGCCGCGCGCCCGGTGGCGACATGCGCACGGCGATGGCGCTGAACCCGAACGCCGCGCACGCCGCCGACCAGTTTCCGCAGCAGGTGCAGGACCTGCAGGCCTGGACCGGCGGCCGGCGCCACGGCGGAATCAGCGCGCACCCGATGCCGGCCGAAGGCGTGGCGCCGCCGGAGGTGTGGATCCTGGGCAGTTCGGACTACGGCGCCCAGTTGGCTGCGCATCTGGGCCTGCCCTATGCCTTCGCCTACTTCTTCATGGACGGCCACGGCGTTGAGCAGGCGCTCGACCTGTACCGCAGCCACTACCGACCCAGCGCCCGGCATCCGCACCCGCAGGCCACCATCTGCGTGTGGGCGCTGGCAGCAGGCAGCGAGACCGAGGCCCGCCACCAGGCGCTCAGCCGCGAGCGCTGGCGGCTGGACCGGCAGCGCGGCGTGCTTGGCCCCTTGCAAGCACCCGAGTCCATCGCCGGGCAGGGCTACGGAGCCGACGAGCAGGCCCAGGTGGACACACTGAGGCGCAAGGCGCTGGTGGGAACGGCCGAGCAGGTCTCAGCAGGAATGCGGGCGCTGGCCGAGAGCCTGGGCCTGGACCATCTGGTCATCAACACCTGGGCCCACGACCCGGCCGTGCGCCGCACGTCGTACAAGTTGCTCGCCGAAGCCTTTTCGCTGCCCCAGAAAGCGAAACCCCTCTGAACCACAAGGGCCAGAGGGGCGGGTGACCAAGGTCACCAATGAAGCTCCGGAGGAATGAGGTCCGGGGCTTCTGACGCGCTGGAATTGCGCCGTCAGGGGTGCCTGCAAGCAGGCCTCTCTAACTTAGGCGACGGAACCGCCAGGCGCAAGGCGCTTTGACAGCACACGCACTCTTCGTCCCGCCGCCACGCCTCGCTCAGTCCTTGCGACGGCGCAGGGCGCGCACGGCAACCAGCGCGGCACCAACCAGCGCCAGCGACGACGGCTCAGGAACCTCGCCCGGGGGCGGCGGGGGAGGAGGAGGAGGAGGAGGAGGCGGCGGCGGCGGCGGCGGGGTTCCGCCGCCGATGTTGCCGAAGGTGATGTTGTCGAACGCCGTGAAGTCCGCAACGCCACCGAAGTCGATGGACCGCACCGCGCCACTAAAGGACAGCGAGGCCATTTCCCAGTTGCAGAACTCGCCCGAAGGGTCGCCCTGGCAGTTGGTGCCGAGAGCGCGAAGATCGATCGTCCCGACCAGCGCGCCGCTTCCGTCGACACCGTCGTAAAGGTTCACCGCGCCCGTGAACAAGCGTGTGCTGTAGAAGAATGAGAAAGAGTCGGTGAAGCCATTGGCAACGTTGAGGATGGTCGACGCGCCCGACTGGAAAAACATCACCGTGTCGCCCGACGGCTCGTTGGCGAAGCTGCCGGTGCCGCCCGCGTCACTGTCTATCAGTGCCTCCGTATTGCCTGCGAAGCTGATGCCGTAGTTCGTGCCGGTACTACCCAGGCTGCCCACGCCGCCGTTGTAGTACTCCAGGATTGATTCCTGATCTCGCAGGCCTTCGAAATCCAAGGTCACCGGATCTGCTGAACAGACACCCGCCGCAGCGAATGCAATCAGTGACCCTGCGACGCGAGCCGTGGTTTTGTGGAACACAAAAATCTCCTTAGAAGTTCCCAGCGGCGCCAACATGGACCGGACAGTGTGTTGAACGCCTTGCGCAGTACTTAGCAATCACCGGGCCTGACCCGAATCATCTCCAAATCCAGCGCCAGATCAACCACTTAGGTGAGTGTAACGAGCGTAAGTCCTGAGGCAGGTCTGAGACTGTCAACCGGGTCGACACCCCTGTTTGCGGGTCCGGCGGGGCTGGCACCTAGCGCAGCAGCCCATCAACCAGTGACGCCACACGCTGGGATGCAGCCGCATCGGGCTGGATGACGCGTCCCCACTCCCGCGCCGTCTCGCCGGGCCACTTGTGCGTGGCATCCAACCCCAGCTTGCCGCCGAGGCCGCTGCTTGGCGACGCAAAGTCCAGGTAGTCGATGGGCGTGTTCTCCACCAGCGTGGTGTCGCGCACCGGATCGGCCCGGGTCGTGATGGCCCAGACCACGTCGGCCCAGTTGCGGATGTCGACGTCGTCGTCGGTCACGACGATGAACTTCGTGTACATGAACTGCCGCAGAAAGCTCCACAAGCCGAACATCACGCGCTTGGCGTGGCCCGGGTAGGCCTTGCGGATCGAGATCACGGCCAGGCGGTAGCTGCAGCCCTCGGGCGGCAGGTAGAAGTCGGCGATCTCCGGAAACTGCTTCTGCAGGATCGGCACGAACACCTCGTTCAGCGCCACACCGAGCACGGCGGGTTCGTCGGGCGGCTTGCCGGTGTAGGTGGTGTGATAGATCGGGTCGCGCCGGTGCGTCAGGCGCTGGATGCGGAAGACCGGGAACCAGTCCTGCTCGTTGTAGTAGCCCGTGTGGTCGCCGAACGGGCCCTCCAAGGCATGCAGGTAGCCGCCCTGCTCGCGCAGCCGCACGCCGTGCTCGGACTCACCGACGAAACCCGGCTCGGCCACCGGAATGTGGCCCTCCAGAACGAACTCGGCGCTGGCCGGAACCTGCAGGCGGAGCGGGCCCTCACCCACCGCAGAGTCAACGAGTTCCGTCCGGCTGCCGCGCAACAGGCCGGCGAACTGGTACTCGGACAGCGTGTCCGGTACCGGCGTCACCGCCCCCAGGATCGTCGCCGGGTCGGCGCCCAGTGCCACGGCAATGGGAAAGGGCTGCCCCGGGTTGGCACGGGCGAACTCGCGGAAGTCCATCGCCCCGCCACGATGGGCCAGCCAGCGCATGATCACCTCGTTGCGGCCGATCACCTGCTGGCGGTAGATGCCCAGGTTCTGGCGCAACCTCGGGGCCGCTACCGCTTGCGGTCCGCGGGTGACCACCAAGCCCCAGGTGATGAGCGGGCCTGCGTCGCCCGGCCAGCAGGTCTGCACCGGCAGCGCGCCCAGGTTCACTTCGGCCCCGTCCAGTACAACCTCCCGGCAGGGGGCGCTGCGCTGGACGGCTGGCTTCATGTCCCACAGTGCCTTGGCCATGGTGAACAGCTTGCCGGCGTCCTTCAGTCCCTTGGGCGGCTCAGGCTCCTTCAGACTCGCCAACAGCCGGCCCACGTCCCGCAGCTCGGTCAGGGACTCGGCGCCCATGCCCAGCGCCACCCGGCGAGTGGTGCCAAAGAGGTTGATCAGGGCGGGAAACTTGTAACCGAGAAGGTTTTCACACAGGACCGCCGGGCCGCCGGCACGAAGCACCTTGTCACCGATTGCGGTGAGTTCCAGGCGCGGCGACACCGGTTCGGCCAGTTTTCTGAGCTCCCCCAGGCCCTCGAGCTGCCGGATGAAGTCGCGCAAGTCTCTGTATTTCATCGTCCCTGTTATTAGAGATTGATTTGATATTCTTGACCGTGTATGAGGCGGTTCCTAGAATCGCGCCATTCCTGAAGTTTCAGGGTTTACCCGCGGCGCCGGCACCGACCCCCGAGCGCCTAGAGGTGACGAGTCCCGACAGACGTTCTGCGGCCCGGCGGCCATTCCGCACGAAGCCAAGCTGTAACAGAGCAGACCTGCGGTCGATTATCACTGCGGCTCCCGCGCGCCCCACTCAACATGGCGGGCGCCCCGGGTGTCAGGAGAAACGCGATGCCAGTCATCGTCTTGCTGCGCCAAGCGCAGCGCGCCACCGCGCGATCGGTGGCCGTGTTCGTCGGCGACGTGGGCCGCGGCCTGCTGGAAGTCAGCCACAACACGCTGGCCCTGGTGGGGCTGGCGGCCATTGCGTCGGCCGTGTTCGTGCTCGGCCGCGCCGACATCCGCGGCCAGGTGGAGGTTGCGGCCTTGCAATGGCTGCAAACCCGCCACGAGGCGCGCGAGTTGACCACCGCTGAAAGCCGCATCCTGGCCGAGGTGGCCGAGCCCGAGGGTGTGGCCCGTGCGACCGCGGCCGACCTGAAGGAACTCACCAAGGAGCAGGCCAAGCTCGCCGTGTGGATCTCGCGCCGATACCGGGTGGCACCCGAACCCGTCAGCGCGCTGGTGCAGGAGGCCTGGTCCATCGGGCAGCGCGCCGGGCTGGATCCGACGCTGATCCTGGCCATCATGGCCATCGAGTCGAGCTTCAATCCCTTCGCGCAGAGTTCCGTGGGCGCGCAGGGCCTGATGCAGGTGATGACGCGCGTGCACGACGACAAGTACGAATCCTTCGGCGGCAAGCACGCGGCCTTCGACCCCATCAGCAACCTGCGCGTAGGCGTACTCGTGCTCAAGGAGTGCATCACCCGCGCCGGCAGCCTGCAGGAGGGCCTGCGCTACTACGTCGGCGCAGCGCTGCTGGAAGGCGATGGCGGCTACGTCGCCCGGGTGCTGGCGGAACAGGCGCTGATGCGCGGCGTGGCCGATGGCAGGCCCGTGCCCCTGAACGCTTCCAACACGCCGGCCACGGCGGTGCGCGAACGCGAACCTGCGGCCTCGCAACCCGACGCTGACGCTGCCAAGCCCGAGACCCCGGATCAGGTGGCGCTGCTGCGCTGAGCCGCCCCCCGGGGCGGACGCTACACTTTGGGCCTGCGCAACTGGCGATAGGGGCCCGAGTTTCCGGCGGCCCCGAGGTGGGCCACCACCGGGGAGCGCAGTCCGTGTGGCAGGGCACTGGGCCTTCCCGCGGCATCAGCCGTTCGCCTGGGCAGCCCTCGACCGCGCGCGACGCGCCGGCTTTCGAAGGCCCTTCCACACGAAGAGGACTGCCATGTTCGACCGTTCCGCGTCCACCATCGCCCACGTCGACCCCGAGATCTGGGCCGCCGTCCAGGCCGAGAACCGCCGCCAGGAAGAGCACATCGAGCTCATTGCCAGCGAGAACTACACCTCGCCCGCAGTGATGGCGGCGCAGGGCTCGCAGCTCACCAACAAATACGCCGAGGGTTACCCCGGTAAACGCTATTACGGCGGCTGCGAGTACGTCGACGTGGTCGAGCAACTGGCCATCGACCGCGCCAAGCAGCTCTTCGGCGCCGCCCACGCCAATGTGCAGCCGAACTCCGGTTCGCAAGCCAACCAGGCCGTCTTCTTCGGCTTGCTGCAGCCCGGCGACACCATCATGGGCATGAGCCTGGCCGAAGGTGGCCACCTGACGCACGGCATGGCGCTCAACATGAGCGGCAAGTGGTTCAAGGTGGTGAGCTACGGCCTCGACGTCAACGAGGCCATCGACTACGACGCGATGGAGCGCCTCGCCCACGAGCACAAGCCCAAGCTGATCATCGCCGGCGCCAGCGCCTACGCACTGCGCATCGACTTCGAACGTTTCGCCCGCGTGGCCAAGGCGGTGGGCGCCATCTTCATGGTCGACGTCGCGCACTACGCCGGCCTGGTGGCCGCGGGTGTGTACCCGAACCCGGTGCCGTTCGCCGACGTCGTCACCAGCACCACGCACAAGAGCCTGCGCGGCCCGCGCGGCGGCATCATCCTGATGAACGACGAGGGCATCGCCAAGAAGATCAATAGCGCCATCTTCCCCGGCATCCAGGGTGGGCCGCTGATGCACGTCATCGCCGGCAAGGCCGTGGCCTTCAAGGAAGCGCTGGAGCCCGCGTTCAAGGTCTACCAGCAGCAGGTGGTGGCCAATGCCCGCGTGCTGGCCGAAACCTTGATCGAGCGCGGCCTGCGCATCGTCAGCGGCCGCACCGAAAGCCATGTGATGCTGGTCGACCTGCGCCCCAAGGGCCTGACGGGCAAGGAAGCCGAGGCCATCCTGGGCGACGCGCACATGACCTGCAACAAGAACGGCATCCCGAACGACCCGCAGAAGCCGATG
>CAYREA010000145.1:0-11155 GCA_964423075.1 uncultured Rubrivivax sp.
GAGGATGGACTCGGGGTGGAACTGCACGCCCTCCATCGCCAGCTCGCGGTGGCGCACGCCCATGATCTCGCCGTCGTCGCTGGTGGCCGTCACCACCAGCTCGCGCGGCAGCGAGGCGCGCTCGATGGCCAGCGAGTGGTAGCGGATCACGCTGAAGGTCTCGGGCAGCCCGTGGAACACACCCTGCCGGTCGGTGCTGATGGTGCTGGCCTTGCCGTGCATCTGCACCTGCGCCCGCACCACCTTGCCGCCCAGCGCCGCGCCCATGGCCTGGTGCCCGAGGCACACGCCCAGGATGGGCAGCTTGCCGGCGAAGTGCCGGATGGCCTCGATGCAGATGCCGGCCTCGGCCGGGCTGCAGGGGCCGGGTGACAGCACCAGCTGGCTGGGCTTCAGTTCGGCGATGCCTTCGAGCGTGATCTCGTCGTTGCGGAACACACGCACGTCCTGGCCCAGTTCGCCGAAGTACTGCACCAGGTTGAAGGTGAAGCTGTCGTAGTTGTCGATCATCAGCAGCATGTGCGCTCTCTCCTATTCATCCAGGTTTCTACCCGCTTGTTCGTCGCTGGCGGGGCCGGCGCGACGTGCTGGGTGGGGACTGAGGGCGCCCGTGCGGGCGCAATAGGTCGGTCAGGCTGATGGCTTGCGCCAAGGCCAACCGGAGAGCGCTGCTGATGAGGGGACGCGCGCAAGCATGGCCGGCATTATGCGTTCATCGTGCGGCCGCAGGCTCGCGCGGGCGGGCCGACACCCTTCATCTATCATCGCGCCTCCAAAAATAACTGACAAGGTGAGCGCGTTGTCCCTGGCACTCGACAAGGTCGTCCGCGTGGGCGTCGACCTGGCAAAACAGGTCATCCATGTTCATGCGGTATCCGCTGACGGGCAGGTGGTGGCCAACCGGCCGCTGGCCCGCGGCCGCTTCCTCGGCTGGTGCGAGGGCCTGCCCAGGGGCTGCCTGGTCGCGATGGAAGCCTGCTCGGGCGCCCACCACTGGGCACGCTGCCTGCGAGGCCTGGGGCTGGACGCCAGGATCATCTCTGCCGGGTTCACCGCCATGTACCGCATGCAGGGGCGCCATGGCAAGAACGACGCCAACGATGCCGCGGCTATCTGCGAAGCGGCCTCCCGGCCCCGCATGCGCTTCGTGCCGGTGAAGTCCACCGATCAGCAGGGCATGATGACCTTGCACCGCCTGCGCGAAGGCATCAAGCGGGACCGCACGGCCTGCATCAACCGCATCCGCGGCCTGCTGGCCGAGTTCGGGCTGGTCTTCCCCAAGAGCCCCCAGGCCCTGCGCGACGGCTTGAGCAGCGTCATCGGGTCGGCATCGGCGGCGATCGACCCGAATGGCCTGCTCGGACTGAAGCACGCATCGCTGCACCTGTCTCAGCTGGACCAGCACCTGGTCGAGTGCGACCGATCCATCGGCTCCCACGCCAGGGACGACCCGCGTGTCACGGCGGTGGCGCAGTTGCAGGGCATCGGCCCGATCAGCGCGTCGGCGCTCATTGCCGGTGTCGGTGACTTCAGCGTGTTCAAGAACGGCCCCCAGTTCGCGGCCTGGCTGGGCCTGACGCCACGCCAGCACTCCAGCGGCGGCGTCAGCCGGCTGGGCCGCATCACCAAGCGGGGTGACGGCTACCTTCGCACCTTGCTGATCCAGGGTGCCAAGTCGGCCGTCCTGACGGCCCACAAGCGGCACGACGCCATCTCGCGCTGGGCGGTGCAACTGAAGGAGCGTGTGGGCTGGCAGAAGGCGGCCGTGGCGATGGCCAACAAGAACGCCCGCATCGCCTGGGCCATGATCTGGCGCGGCGGCAGTTTCGATGCCGAACGATTGCCCAGGGCCCACCGGCTGCAACCCAGCCTCTTCTAGACGACACGACAAAGGCTTAAACCCGGTTGCCGTGGCAGGTGAACTCGACTAACCCTCAGTTGCGCCCGATCCGGGCGTCAACGTCGAGCGAGCGGAGTCCTGCCACGCACTTTCTGGCCAGCCGGGTCAGAAACCCTCTTCGACGAGCTCGGCCGCGCGGATCAGCGCGCGTGCCTTGTGCTCCGTCTCCCTCCATTCCATCTCGGGAATGGAATCGGCCACCACACCCGCTGCGGCCTGCACGTACAGCGTGTTGTCCTTGACGATGCCGGTGCGGATGGCGATGGCCACGTCCATGTCGCCGGCAAAACTCAGGTAGCCGCAGGCGCCGCCGTAGATGCCACGCTTGACGGGTTCGAGCTCGTCGATGATCTGCATCGCGCGGATCTTGGGCGCACCGGTCAGCGTGCCGGCCGGGAAGGTGGCGCGCAGCACGTCGAGGTTGCTCATGCCGTCCAGCAGCAGGCCTTCGACGTTGCTCACGATGTGCATCACGTGCGAGTAGCGCTCGATGACGAAGGCGTCGGTCACCTTCACGCTGCCGGTCTTGGCGATACGGCCGATGTCGTTGCGCGCCAGGTCGATCAGCATCAGGTGCTCGGCGCGCTCCTTGGGATCCGCCGACAGTTCCGCCTCGAGTGCCTTGTCCTTCTCGGGCGTGGCGCCACGCGGGCGTGTGCCGGCCAGCGGGCGGATCGTCACCTTGGCGCCCTCGGGCGTGTGCTCCTGGCGCACCAGGATCTCGGGTGAGGCGCCGACGATCTGGAACTCGCCCATGTCGTAGAAATACATGTAGGGCGACGGGTTCAGCGAGCGCAGCGCGCGATACAGGCTCAGCGGGCTTTCGGTGTAGCGCTTCTTCAGCCGTTGGCCGATCTGCACCTGCATCATGTCGCCGGCGGCGATGTATTCCTTGCTGCGCTCCACCGCCTTCAGGTAGGCGGCCTTGTCGAATTCTCGCTCCACCGGGTATGCGGGGCCGCGCTTCACGGCCGGCGCCGTCACGCTGTAGCGCAGCTTGTCGCCCAACTCGCTCAGGCGCCGCTTGCCATTGTGGAAGGCCTCGGGCGTGGCCGGGTCGGCGTAGACGATGAGGTACAGGCGGCCCGAGAGGTTGTCGATGACGGCCAGTTCCTCGCACTGAAGCAGCAGGATGTCGGGCGTGTCGATGCCGCCTTCTTTCCATGTCTGCGCCAGCTTGGGCTCGATGTAGCGCACCGCGTCGTAGCCGAAGTAGCCCGCCAGGCCGCCGCAGAAACGCGGCAGACCGGGGCGCAGGGCCACCTTGAAGCGCTGCTGGTACTGCTCGATGAAGTCGAGCGGGTTGCCTTCGTGAACCTCGACCACCTCGCCGCGTGTCACCACTTCCGTGCGGAAGCCCGAGGCGCGCAGCAGGGTCTTGGCCGGCAGGCCGATGAAGGAGTAGCGGCCGAAGCGTTCACCGCCCACCACGCTCTCCAGCAGGAAGCTGTGGCGCGCGCCGCCGGCCAGCTTCAGGTACAGCGAGAGCGGGGTTTCGAGGTCGGCAAAGGCCTCGGCGATGAGCGGGATGCGGTTGTAGCCTTGGCCGGCCAGGCTCTGGAATTCAAGTTCGGTGATCACGATGGGCCCTTTTGTCGGCGCCGCGCGTCTGCGGCTGCGGACGGCGGCTGTTCAGTGCAGCGGGCTGGCGCTTGAGGCCAGGCCGGTCAGACGGGGTGCGTCGAGCGACGCCAGGGCCAGGCTCCCCGGTCGCGGGAACCTGCTGTCTGCTTGCTGCGGGCCGTGAACATGTCCTCAGTTTAGCAGCAGGCTCTACACGGAAGGCCTGGGTCGGTGGCAGACTGCCCGCCTCGCGAAATCCGCCCCGACGGGGCTCCTATGCACCGACGCATCCTCCTGGCCGCCAGCGCGGCCGCCCTTCTCGCCGGCCTGACGCCGGCCCGGGCACAAGCCCCGGCCCCCACCGAGCTGGCCGGCGTCAAGTACCCGCCCAGCGTGCAGGTGGCTGGCAGCAACCTGGTGCTCAACGGCGCCGGCATCCGCTACAAGTTCATCATCAAGGTCTACACGGCGGGCCTGTACATGGCCACCAAGGCCGCGACGGCCGACGCCGTGCTCGCGGCGCCGGGCAACAAACGCATGCACGTCGTGATGCTGCGCGACATCGACGGCAACGAACTCGGCAAGCTCTTCACACGCGGCATGCAGGACAACGCACCGAAGGGCGAGTTCAGCAAGTTCATCCCCGGCATGCTGCAGATGGCCGACGTCTTCTCGACGCGGCGCAAGCTCGTGGCCGGCGACAACTTCTCGGTGGACTATGTGCCCGGCACCGGCACCCAGGTGCTGGTGAACGGCAAGCCCACCGGCGAGGTGATCAAGGAGCCCGAGTTCTTCAACGCGCTGATGCGCATCTGGATCGGCCCCAGCCCGGCCGACCGGCTGCTGAAGGACGCGCTGCTCGGCCAAGCGCCGACCAACAACCTTTCACGCAGCCAGTAGGCGCGCCACGATGTGGTCGATGCGGTCGACCACCGCGTCGGCGCCGGCCGTCGACACCGGCTCGCCGTGGTTGTAGCCGTAGCTCACCAGCACCACCGGGCAGCCGGCCGCGCGCGCGGCGGCGGCGTCGTTGCTGCTGTCGCCCACCATCAGCGTGCGTGAAGGTTCGGTGCCCAGCGCTTCGCAGGTCTTCAGCAGCGGCATCGGATCGGGCTTCTTGCGCGCGAACGCGTCACCGCCGAAGGCGTGTTCGAAGTAGCCGTCCAGGCCCTTTATCGCCAGCAGCGGGCGCGCGAAGGAGGTGGGCTTGTTGGTCAGGCAGGCCAGGCGCAGGCCGGCCGCGCGCAGCGCACGCAGGCCTTCGACCACGCCCGGGAACACCTCCGAGTGCTGCCCGTTGATGGCCACGTAGTGGTGCTGGTAGCGGGCCCAGGCCTGCTCGTACAAGCCCGCCGGCGCGCCCACCTCGGCCAGCGTGCGCGTCAACAGATGCTCGCTGCCCTTGCCGACGGTGCGGCTGATGAAGGCGCGGCCCACGGGCGGCCAGCCGAGATCGGCCAGCGCCAGGCGCAGCGCGACCTCGAAGTCGCCGACGGTGTCGACCATGGTGCCGTCGAGGTCGACGATGGCGGCCTGCAGGCCGGTGAATTGCGGGGTGTTCGTCATGCGGTGCGCGCCTTGCCTTTCAGGCCGTGCCGTTCCAGCCAGCCGATGAATTCGCCGTACCACTGCTTCGAATTGCGTGGCTTCAGGATCCAGTGGTTCTCGTCCGGGAACCACAACAGCCGCGCATCGACACCACGCGCCTTGAGCGTGTTGTAGTAGGCCAGGCCGTTGCAGTCGGGCACGCGGAAGTCCTGCGCGCCATGCGTCACCAGCGTGGGCGTGTTCATGCGGCCGGCGAAGGCGTGCGGGCTCTGCGCCAGCACGCGCGGCATGTCTTCCCAATACCGGGCCTGCAGGTCCTTGGGGCGCGAGGTGTACGAGTCGGCACTGAACGTGGCGATGCGGTCGAACACGCCGGCGTGGCAGACGTAAGCGCGGTAGCGGCCGGCGTCGACATGGCCGTTCATCCACGCGACCAGGAAGCCGCCGTAACTGCCGCCTGCCGCGTAGACGCGTTTCGCATCGGCCCAGCGCTGCGCCAGCAGCCAGTCGGTGCAGGCCTCCATGTCCTGCAGTTCCAGTTCACCCTGACGCCCGATCAGGCTGTCGCGGAAGGCGGAGCCGAAGCCGCTGCTGCCGTGGTAGTTGACCTGCGCCACCACCAGCCCGTTGGACGCGAAGACATGCGCGTTGTAGCGGATGGAGAAGAGGTCGCCCGAGGCCGAGAAGGGCCCGCCGTGAATGACATGCAGCAGCGCATGCTTGCGGCGCGCGTCGAAGCCGACGGGAAAGGTCAGCCACATCTGCACCGGTTCGCCCAGGGCACCCTGCACCGTGACCTCGCGCACCTCGCCCAGCGTGAACGGGGCCAGCAGCGCGTCGTTGAAGCGCTCCAGCCGCCGCGGCGCGCCATCGCCCACGCGCGCCAGCAGGCGCGCCGGGAACATCGCGCTGTCGGCCGTCAGCACGAGCGTGTCGCCGGCCAGGTCGAAGCCCTGCACCCAGCCGCCTTCGTGGTGCACCGCGCAGCTGTCGGAGGCCGGGTCGGCCAGCCACAGGTGGCAGCGGCCGCGCTGTTCGGCGGTGAAGGCGATGCGGCGGCCATCGGCCGACCAGCGCAGGTACGACATCACGTCCAGGTCCCAGGCCTTGCCGAGCGGCCGCCAGCGGCCCTGGCCTTCGACGATGGCCAGCTGCGACAGCGCCGTGTGCCGGCGCCCCACCTCGGCGGCGTACACCGCGATGCGCGTGCCGTCAGGGCTGTAGCGCGGCGCGCCGATGTCCCAGGCCGCGTCGTCCACCAGCGTGCGCACGCGGCGCGTGCGCAGCTGCATCTCGGTCAGCACCTGGCGGTTCGTGGCCAGCGGCTCGGCCGAGGGGTCGTGTGCGAAGGCGATGCGGGTGCCGTCGGGGTGCACGTCGTAGCCTTCGTTGCCCGCCTCGTGGCGCGGCAGTTCCAGGCGCGTGCCTTCGAAGAGGTCGGTGATACGGCCGGTCTTCACGTCCAGCAGCAGCAGGTGCAGCACGCGGTCCATCGGCACGTTGTGGTCCCAGTGGCGGTAGTAGCCGCTGCTGGTGGCGTAGCCGGTCTCCTTGCGCTCGCCGAAGGCCTTGTGCTGCTTGTTCTGCGCCGCGGCGCCCTTCAGGCCGGGCCAGACCCAAGCCGCGAACACGATGCGCTTGCCGTCGGGCAGCCACTTGAAGCTGGTGATGCCGGGCGCGAAGTCGCTGATGCGTTCGGCTTCGCCGCCATCGGCGGCGATGAGATACAGCTGCGGCGTGGCGTCTTTCTTGCCGCCGGTTTCGCGCCGGGCGACGAAGGCGATGCGGTCACCGCGCGGTGACCAGGCGGGTTGGCCGTCCTTGTCGCCGCAGCGCGTCAAGCGGCGCGGGCGGGCCGCTCCGGTGGTGGGGAAGAGCCACAGGCTGCTGGCGGTGCTGTTGTCCGCCATCGACGGCGTGACGACGCTGCAGACCGCCAGGCGGCCGTCGGGCGACAGCGCGGGCGGCCCCAGCCGTTCGATGCGGTAGACGGTGTCGACGTCGAGCGGGCGATGGTGGTTTATGGGCATGCGCGATTCTGGCCGGCGCCGGATGATCGCGTGGACCCGAGGAAAACCACGAGGAGACCCCACGATGCGATTGCCCAAACCCGCCGCGGCGCTGCTGCGCTTCGCTCTGTTGCTGGTGGCCTGCGCGGCCCAGGCTGCCGCTCATGCTGCCGATTACCCCGCGCCACGCGAAGGCAGCTGGGTGGCGCGCGACTTCCGCTTCCACAGCGGCGAGCTGCTGCCCGAAGTGAAGCTCGGCTACCTCACGCTCGGCAACCCGCAGGGCGAGCCGGTGCTGGTGCTGCACGGCACGGCCGGTTCGGCCGCAAGCATGCTCACTCCCGCATTCGCCGGCGAACTCTTCGGCCCCGGCCAGCCGCTGGACGCCACGCGCTACTTCATCGTCATCCCGGATGCCCTGGGTGCCGGCAAGTCGGCCAAGCCCAGCGACGGCCAGCGCGCGAAGTTCCCGCGCTACAACTACGACGACATGGTGCAGGCCCAGTACCGCCTGGTGACCGAAGGCCTGGGCATCAAGCACCTGCGGCTGGTGATCGGCAACTCGATGGGCGGCATGCACACCTGGCTGTGGGGCGTGAAGTACCCGAACTTCATGGACGTGCTGGTGCCCATGGCCTGCCAGCCCACCGAGATGTCGGGCCGCAACTGGCTGCTGCGCCGGGCGCTGGTGGAAAGCGTGCGCCGCGACCCCGACTACCAGGACGGCAACTACAGCGCACAGCCGCGCGGCATGAAGCTGGCCAACCAGTTCTTCGCCCTGGCCACCAACGGCGGCAACCAGGCGCTTTACGCCGCCGCGCCTTCACGCGACAAGGCCGACAAGCTGTTCGACGACCGGCTCGCCGCGGCGATGATGGCCGACGCCAACGACTTCGTCTACCAGTGGGACGCCTCGCGCGACTACAACGCCAGCCCCGGGCTCGAGAAGGTGCGCGCCACGCTGCTGGCCATCAACGCCGCCGACGATGAACGCAACCCGCCCGAGCTGGGCATCATGGAACGCGAGCTGCAGCGCGTGCGCAATGGCACGTTGCTGATGATCCCGGCCAGCGCCGACACCCGCGGCCACGGCACGACGGCGAACGCCAAGTTCTGGAAGGCACGATTCGCCCAGCTGATGCAGGCGGCGCCACGCCTGACGCCGTGACGCTTCAACCGATGGATTCGACCTGCCGGCTCTGCTGGTAGGCCGCGCCGAAGCGGTTGGCCAGGAAGGCCGGCAGCGCCACCTGTTCCTGGCGGATGAAACCCTGCTGCGGCAGCTGGCCCTGGCGGAACAGATCCACCGCCGCGCAGATGCCGGCGGCGGTGGTGATCTGGATCGCCGACAGCGGGTTGGCCTCGCTGCGGTCGGCAAAGATCTTGCGAGCGAAGACTTCCTGCACCAGGCTGCCGTCGCGCAGGCCGCTGACGGTGACGAAGACCAGCACCACGTCCTGCATGGTGCTGGGGATGCTCTTCCTCATGATGTTCTTCAGCGTCTCGGTGTCCTGGTTGAGCTGCAGCTCTTCCAGCAGCATCTTCATCAGCGCCTGGTGGCCGGGGTAGCGCACGCTCTTGTAGTCGAGCGTCTGCACCTTGCCGGCGAGTGTTTCGCACAGCGTGCCCAGGCCGCCGCTGGTGTTGAAGGCCTCGTACTCGGTGCCGTCCAGGCTGAAGTGCTCCAGGCCTTCGAGCGGCAGCACCTCGATGTTGCGGCCGCCGCGGATGGCCTCGCAGGGGTGGCAGTACTCGTTGATGAGGCCGTCCACGCTCCAGGTCAGGTTGTATTTCAGCGCGTTGGTGGGGAAGGCGGGCAGCGCGCCGACGCGCATCTTCACTTCCTGCAGGGTGTCGAAGCCCTGCGCCAGGTGGTGGGCCACGATGCCGATGAATCCCGGCGCCAGCCCGCACTGCGGCATGAAGGCGGTGGAGGCACCTTCGGCCAGCTGCTTGATGGCGCGCGTGGCGGTGACGTCTTCGGTCAGGTCGAAGTAGTGGCAGCCGGCCTCGCGCGCCTGCGTGGCGGCCAGTGTGGCCAGGTGGTAGGGCAGCGCGTTGATCACGGCCTGCTGGCCTTTCAGCACGGCCAGCAGTTCGGTGGGCGAGGAGGTGTCGGCCACGCGGGTGCGCACGGGTTCGCGGCTCACGCGGGCCAGGGCTTCGGGGCTGCGGTCGACGACGGTGACTTCGTAGTCGCCACTCGTGCCCAGCAGGCGGGCGATGGTCTGGCCGATGTGGCCGGCGCCAAGCAGGGTGATGCGCATGATGGGAATCTCTTTCGTCCAAGGGAAAAGCTGCCGCGCAGTCTAGGCAGCAGCCGTGACGAAAGAAAGCCTCGATTCGTCGAAGTCAAAGAAGACTTCGACGAATCGACGACGCGCCGATACGAAAGCGCAGCGGTTGCTGCGTTCGGGCTCAGGCGGTCTTCAGCGCGGCGCGGTGCACACGCGCTTCGGCGCGCTTGGCCTTGGTCGTGGCCTTTTCATAGGCCTCTTCCGCTTCCTTGCGCATCTCGATGGCACGCTCCAGCGCAGCGTTGTAGCGCTCGATGGTGTACGTGTTCTCGGTGCCGATGTAGATGGTGCGGCGCCGGGGCTTGTCCCCGAAACGCGGGATCAGCACCATCAGGCTGCAGTCGCGCGTCTTGCCACCCCTGCGCACGCGTACCACCGGGCCCGTGATTCCCGGCGGCAGCTGGCTGCTCTTGTTGGCACTGGGCCCGCGCTGCAACAGCGACGGCGCGGGCATGGTGTTGATGCGGCGCAGCAGTTCCTTGGTGGCTTTTTCCAGCGAGGCGCGCGCGCCGCTGCCGTCACTGGTGTGGTCTGAAAAGAGCTTGGTGCCCCCGTAGCGCAATTGCCAGCCATGGGTGGCCCGGTGGTCGATACGCTGGATGCCTTGGGGCACCTCGAATTCTTCTCCGCTGAACAGCGTGATGTTGCGGGTCTTCATTGATTTCCTCTAAAGAAATGGACGTGGAGATGTCCCCCTGGGAATTTGTTGTCGTGTTAGGCAGCGCACGGCCCTCCGGTCTGCCTAACACTTAAATGTAGGCCTGGGACCCCCCCTTTCTGCAACCGGTTGTTGTACGGATGTCGCGGACCCTGAAAATGCGTGACATGGTTCTGGACCCCCTCGACAGGCGGCTCGTCGCCTTACTGCAAGCTGACGCGCGCGCCAGCACGGCCGACATGGCGCGCCAACTGGGCGTGGCACGCACCACGGTGCTGGCCCGCCTGACTCGGCTGGAACGCAGCGGTGTCATCGTGGGTTACACGGTGCGGCTGGGGCAGGATGAGGCCCACCGCGGGGTGGAGGCCTACGTCGGCATCACCACCGCGCCCAAGTCGGCCGCTCTGGTGACGCAGCGGCTTGCGGCGCTGCCCGAACTGCGCCAGCTGTGCTCGGTGAGCGGCGAATTCGACTACCTGGCGCTGCTGCGCGCCGAGTCCACCGCGCGGCTGGACGTGCTGCTGGACGAGATCGGCGCCATCGAAGGCGTTCTGAAAACCAACACCTCGGTGGTGCTGGCGCGGCGCATCGACAGGACTTAAGCGGCCAGCTCGCGCCGCATGGCGTCGATCACGGCCTTGTAGTCGGGCTGGCCGAAGATGGCGCTGCCGGCCACGAAGGTGTCGGCGCCGGCGTCGGCCACACGGCGGATGTTGTCCACCTTGATGCCGCCGTCCACTTCCAGCCGGATGTCGCGGCCGCTGGCTTCGATGATCCGGCGCGCCTTCTCGATCTTGCGCAGCGCGCTGTCGATGAAGCTCTGCCCCCCGAACCCGGGGTTGACGCTCATGATCAGCACCAGGTCGACCTTGTCGATCACCCACTCCAACACGTCCAGCGGCTCGGCCGGGTTGAACACCAGGCCGGCCTGTTTGCCTTCGCCCTTGATCAGCTGCAGCGTGCGGTCGACGTGAGCGCTGGCGTCGGGGTGGAAGCTCACCAGGTCGGCACCGGCCTTGGCGAAGGCCAGGGCCAGGGCGTCCACCGGCTGCACCATCAGGTGCACGTCGATGGGCACGCGGCTGTGCTTGCGCAGGGCCTGGCACACCATGGGGCCGAAGGTGAGGTTGGGCACGTAATGGTTGTCCATCACGTCGAAGTGGATCCAGTCGGCGCCGGC
>CAYREA010000146.1:0-10990 GCA_964423075.1 uncultured Rubrivivax sp.
GACATCGACATCGACTTCGAGCACCAGCGCCGCGAAGAGGTCATCCAGTACATCTATCAGAAGTACGGCCGCCACCGCGCCGCGCTGACGGGCGTGGTCATCTCCTACCGCCCGCGTTCGGCGCTGCGCGACATGGGCCGGGCCCTGGGCTTCGACCTCGAACGCATCGAAGCCGTGTCCAAGAGCCAGCACTGGTTCGACGGCCGCCACATCAATGCCGAACGCCTGCGCGAGAACGGCTTCGACCCCGAAGCGCCGCTCAGCAAGCTGTGGATGGAACTGACCAGCACGCTCATCGGCTTCCCGCGCCACCTGTCGCAGCACCCCGGCGGCTTCGTCATCGCGCGCGACGAGCTGTCGCAGCTGGTGCCGGTGGAAAACGCCGCGATGGAGGACCGCAGCGTCATCCAGTGGGACAAGGACGACCTGGACGCGTTGCGCCTCATCAAGGTCGATATCCTGGCCCTGGGCATGCTGTCGGCCATCCGCCGCGCGCTCGAATTCATCGGGCACAAGTGGGGCCGGCCATTGGCACTGCACGAAGTGCCGCAGGCCGACACGCCCACCTACGACATGCTGTGCCGCGGCGACAGCGTGGGCACCTTCCAGGTCGAGAGCCGGGCCCAGATGAGCATGCTGCCGCGCCTGAAGCCGCGCAATTTCTACGACCTGGTGATCGAGGTCGCCATCGTGCGCCCCGGGCCCATCCAGGGCGGCATGGTGCACCCCTACCTGAAGCGCCGTTCGGGCGAGGAGAAGGTCGAGTACCCCAGCCCCGAGGCGCGCAAGGCGCTCGAGCGCACCCTGGGCGTGCCCATCTTCCAGGAACAGGTGATGCAGCTGGCCATCTTCGCCGCCGACTTCACGCCCGGCGAAGCCGACCAGCTGCGCCGCGCGATGGCGGCCTGGAAGCGCAAGGGCGGCCTGGGCCCGTTCCGCGAACGCCTGGTGGGCCGCATGGTGGCCAAGGGTTACGGGCTCGACTACGCCGAGCGCATCTTCAAGCAGATCGAAGGTTTCGGCGAATACGGCTTCCCGGAAAGCCACGCCGCCAGTTTTGCGCTGCTGGTCTATGCCAGCGCATGGATCAAGTGCCACCACCCCGACGCCTTCCTGGCCGCGCTGCTGAACAGCCAGCCCATGGGCTTCTACGCCCCGGCGCAGCTGGTGCGCGACGCGCGCGAGCACGGTGTGATGGTGCTGCCGGTGGACGTGAATGCAAGCGTGTGGGACTCCGAACTCGAACCCGCCGGCAGCGCCGCGGGCGGCCCGCTGCTGCAGCCGGTGCGCCTGGGCTTCAGCCGCATCAGCGGCTTCCGCGAAGAAGCGGCCCAGCGCCTGGTGCAGGCGCGCGCCGAAGCGCCTTTCGCCTCACCCGAAGACCTGTCACGCCGTGCCGGGCTCGACGCCCACCACATGGCGCTGCTGGCCCAGGCCGATGCGCTGCAAGCCCTGGCCGGCCACCGCCATCAGGCGGCCTGGGTGGTGGCCGGCGTCGACACGCGCGCCACCGCGCTCCTGCGCGACACCCGCACGCACGAGGCCGCGGCCGCGTTGCCCGCACCCGACGCCGCCACCACGGTGCTGGCCGACTACCGCGCTACCGGCCTGAGCCTGGCCCACCACCCGGTGGCGCTGCTGCGCTCGCAGCTGGCCGCCTTCAAGGTGCTGCCGGCCGCGGTACTGCGCGACTTTCCCTCGGGCCGGCTGGCGCGCGCCAGCGGCATCGTCACGCACCGCCAGCGGCCCGAAACGGCCAAGGGCGTGGTCTTCGTGACGCTGGAAGACGAAACCGGCTCGGTCAACGTCATCGTCTGGCCGCAGGTGGTGGAACAGCAGCGCAAGCCGCTCCTGGCCAGCACGCTGCTCACGGTCTACGGCATCTGGCAACGTGAAGGCGAGGTGCGACATCTGGTGGCGCGCAAGCTGGTGGACCATTCCGCGCTGCTGCAGGGGCTGGCCACGCACAGCCGCAACTTCCGTTGAAGTTGCGGCTGTGCTTGGCAGTTCGGCAGCCGCAACTTCCGCTGAGTCGAATCAGCCGGCGGCCAGCGCCTCGGCCGCGTGGTCCACCGGGCGGCTGCTGGTGAGCGCGATCTCGCCGCCCTGCAGCAGGCGCAGCGGCGCCGCCTGGGCGCGCACCAGCAGGCCGTCGGGCCGGGCGCCGGCCGTGCCATGCAGCCCCACCCAGGCGTTGCGGCCCAGGCGCTTGGCGGCCAGCAGGCCCAGGTCGGCAAGGTTCACCACGCCCAGCCAGTCCACCGCCTGCGGGTGCGCCGGCAGGAAGGGCCAGGCCGCGTGGCCCACCGAGCAGGTGACGTGCAACGCGTGCCCGTTGTCCAGCCGGAAGGGCTGGTCGGCCACGCTGCTGCGGATGCGCTCGGCCAGTTCGTCGGCGCGCTCGCGCCCGGTGTCGCGCGCCACGGCCAGGAATTCCTCGCCGCCCCAGCGCACCACGAAGTCGGCATCGCGCATGGCCGCCTGCAGCCGCCGCGCCAGCTGCACCAGCACCGCGTCGCCGGCGGCGTGGCCGTGGTTGTCGTTGATGCGCTTGAAGTGGTCGGCGTCGATCAGGAAGAAGAGGGTGTCCGCGCCGGCCAGCGAAGTCTCGATGTGTTCGCTGAGGAAGCGCCGGTTGTGCAGGCCCGTCAGCGGGTCGATGCTGCTGGCGCGCTGCAGCACGCGCGACTTCTCTTCCAGCGCCAGCGACACCGCCTGCAGCTCGGCCGTGCGTTCGTCCACCAGGCGCTGCAGCTCGCGCCGCCTTGCCCGCAGCGTGCGGGTGCGCAGCTGCACCACCGCGTACAGCAGCAGGGCGAAAGCCGCCAGCGCGGCGGCGCGGAAGGCCAGCGTCTGGTGCCAGGCCGGCAGCACGCGCAGCGGCAGCACCAGCGGCGCTTCGCCGAACACGCCTTCGCGGTTCGAACCGCGCAGCAGCAGCCGGTAGTCGCCCGGCGCGAGGTTGGCATAGGCCGCCAGCCGGCGCTGCGGGTCGGTGGGGACCCAGTCGGCGTCCACGCCTTCGAGCTTGTGTTCGTGGCGGTTGCGTTCGGGTGCCGAAAAGTCGAGCGCGGCGTATTCCACCGCGATGCGGTTGTTGTCGGCCGGCACCACCAACGGGCTGCCGTCGGCCGGCAGTGGCACCGGGCGGTCGCCGATGCGCACGTCGGTGGCCACCACCGGCGGGCGGTGCGTCCACGGCGGCAGGGCCTGCGGCCGCAACAGCGTGAGCCCGCCCGAGGCACCGAACAGCAGCTCGCCGGCCTGCGTGCGGGTGACGGCATTGGTCCAGTACGACAGGAACACCACACCCTCGGCACGGCGCAGCGCCTGGACGCGGCCGCTGGCCGGATCCACGGCCGCCAGGCCGTTCTCGGTGCTCACCCAGAGCCGGCCTTCGGCGTCTTCGGCCATCGCATTGACGTTCTCGTCGGGCAGGCCTTCGGCGCGGCCGAAACGCTGCCAGAGCGGCGCGGCGGCATCACCGCCGGCCAGCAGGTGCATGCCGCCGCCATAGGTGCCCACCCACAGGCGCTGCGTGCGGTCGAGCAGCAGCGAACTCACGAAGCCGGCCGCCAGGCCGCCGGCCGGCACGCGCAGCACCTGGCCGGTGGCCGGGTCGTAGCGGTTCAGGCCGTTGCGCGTGCCGATCCAGATTTCGCCGCCCGGGCCGCGTGCCAGCGCGGTGATGCGGCTGTCGGTGAGGGTGCGCGCCGGTTCGCTCACCGCGGCCCGCAGGCGGCCGCTGGCCAGGTCCAGCTGCCACAGGCCGTCGTTGAGGCCGGCCACCCACAGCGTGCCACCGTCGCGCAGCAGCGGCCCCACGCCGCCGCCGGGCGGGCGCACGGGCCACACCAGGCGCTTCACGCCGCGGGCGTCGCGCCGCACCTGGTACAGGCCGCGGTAGGTGCCGACGTAGACGCTGCCGTCGTCGGCCTCGGCCATGCTCATGATGACGTCGGGCGGCAGGGTGCTGTCGGGCCCCGCCGTGCCCGGGCGCAGCGCACGGCCCGGGCCGCCGCGCGGGTCGACGATCTCCAGCCCGTCGCCGTGGGTGCCCAGCCACAGCCGGCCGTCGCTGTGCGTGAATAGCGCGACGTACTCGGTGCGTGCCTGCTGCACACCACGCGGGCCGGCGATGGCCTGTACGGCCGTGGCGCGCGGGTCGACGCGGCTCAGGCCACCGTGCGTGGCGGCCCACAGCAGGCCCGAACGGTCGCGGTACAGGCCGCGCACCGTGTTGTCGGCCAGGCTGGCCGGCATGTCCGAGCGGTGGCGCACGCGGCGCGTGTGCCCGCTGGCGGCGTCGACGATCACGATGCCCTGGCCCAGCGTGGCCAGCCACACCTCGCCGGGCTGGGCTTCCACCATCGACATCACGCGCAGAGAAGCCAGCGGCGGCATGCCCGGCGGCGTGTGGGTCTCGAGCACGGCGCGCGCCGCGCCGCCATCGGCGTCGAGCACGAAGGTGCCGGTGCGGTTGGTGCCCACCCAGATGCGGCCGGCGCTGTCTTCCAGCAGGCTCTCGGGCTGGCGTTGTGCCTGCGGGTCGCCGGCGCCCGGCGGCGGCAGCGGCACGGCCACGAAGCGCTCGCTGCCGGCGTCGCGCCGGAACAGGCCGCGCGGCGTGCCGGCCCACAGGCGGCCGCGGCTGTCGCGCAGCACCGCCACCACGCGGTCACCCGAAAGCCCCGCGGCCGCGGCGGCGCCCAGCGGCACGCGGCTGACGCTGCCCGTGGTGCCGTCGACATGGTCCAGGCCGCCGTCGGTGCCCACCCACAGGCCGCCGTCGCCGTCGCCCGCGATCGACCGTACGCTGACATGGCTCAGGCCCTGCGGGCCGGCGCCCAGCGTGACGAAGCTTTGCGTGGCAGGCTCGTAGCGCGCCAGACCGGCGGCGCTGGTGCCCACCCAGATGCGGCCGGCGCGGTCGGCGTGCATCACCTGCACCAGGTTGTCGGGCAGCGAGCCGGGCGTGCCGGGCTCGAAGCGGAAGCTGCGGAACTGGTAGCCGTCCCAGCGCGCCACCCCGGCTGCCGTGCCCACCCAGAGATAACCCTGGCCGTCCTCGGCCAGGGCCACCGCGATCTCGTTGGGCATGCCCTGTTCGGCGCGCAGGTGCAGGAAACCCGGTTCGGCGCTGCCGAGCCAGCGGGCCTCGGGGCTGCTGTCGGCCGCGGGCGCGGCGTGGGCCAGGGCCAGGGTGGTGGTGCCGGCCAGCAGCGCGGCCCGGGCCCGGCGCCAGAGCGGCGTTGACGGGGCAGGGCGGGGCGGGTGGCACATCGGCCGCATTCTTGCCGACCGTGAGCGAGCCACTGCGTAGCCCTTGTGACGGCAGCGACAATCCGTGGCATGCATCTCAACATCGAGTGGCTGCCCGCACACGGCGCGCCCGAACAGCTGATCGTGCTGCTGCACGGCGTGGGCGCCAGCGGCGCCGGCCTCGCTGCGCTGGCGCAGGCCCTGCGCAGCGAGTTCCCACAGGCCGCCGTGCTGGCGCCCGATGCGCCGCAGCCTTTCGACGGCGGCGGCCTGGGCCGGCAATGGTTCAGCGTGGCCGGCATCACCGAAGGCAACCGCGCCGAGCGCGTGGCCGCGGTGCTGCCGGGCCTGTGCACCTGGCTCAAGGCCACCCAGCAGCGCCTGGGCGTGGGCCCGGCTGCCACCGCGCTGGGCGGCTTTTCGCAGGGCGCCATCCTGGCCTTGGAAGCGGTGCAGGCCGAAGACGGCATCGCCGGCCGCGTGCTGGCCTTCAGCGGCCGCTACGTGCAGTTGCCCGAGGTGGCGCCGCGCCACACCACGCTGCACCTGTTCCACGGCGGTGCCGACCCCGTCATCCCCGCCAGCCATGCGCGCCAGGCGCTGGAACGGCTGGGTGCGCTCAACGGCGACGCCACGCTGGACATCGCCGAAGGCATAGCCCACCAGCTGCACCCGGCGCTGCTGCAGCGCGCGCTGTTCCGGTTGCGCAACCACATCCCGGCGCGCACCTGGGCCGCGGCGCTCGGTGCCGTGCCCGGCATGCCTTCCGAACGCGACGACCACTGAAGACGACCCATGCTGTTGCTGCTGTCCCCCGCCAAGACCCTGGACTACGAAACCCGCGTGCCGGCCCCGGTGCTGAAGAAGGCCACCGAGCCGCTCTACACCGAACGGGCGGCCGAGCTCATCACCGTGCTGAAGAAGAAGACGCCGGCGCAGGTGGCGGCGCTGATGGACCTGTCGGACGCGCTGGCCGAACTCAACGTCGGCCGCTACGCCGCCTGGCAGGCCGAGAACACGCCGCACAACAGCAAGCCGGCCGTGCTGGCCTTCGACGGCGACGTCTACGACGGCCTGCAGGCCAGGACGCTGAAGACGGCCGACCTGGCCTGGGCGCAGGAGCACCTGGTGATCCTCTCGGGCCTGTACGGCGCGCTGCGCCCGCTCGACCGGCTGCAGCCCTACCGCCTGGAGATGGGCACGGCGCTGCAGACGGCGCGCGGCGGCACCCTCTACGCCTACTGGGGCGACACCGTGGCGCAACTGCTCAACCAGCGCCAGGCCGATGAGCGCGCGCCGGTGGTGGTGAACCTGGCCTCCATCGAGTATGCGCGCGTGGTGCCGCGCAAGGCGCTGCGGGCGCGCGTGGTCGACGTCACCTTCCTCGAAGGCGAAGGCGAAGGCGCCAAGGTGATCAGCTTCTTCGCCAAGAAGGCGCGCGGCCTGCTGGCGCGCCACGCCATCACGAAGCGCGCGCGCAGCGTCAAGGCGCTGGAAGACTTCAGCGCCGAGGGTTACGCGCTGGACCGCACGGCGACCACCCCATCCGAGCTGGTGTTCCGCCGCCTCGCCTGAGCCAGAATATCGCCATGACGACAAGCACCACCCAAACCGTCACCGAAGAACTGCGACGCTGGATCGTTGCCCAGGCCGAGGCCGGCTGCCGGCCTGAAGACGTGCTGGCGGCGATGAAGTCCAGCGGCTGGGACGAGGACGTGGCCATCGACGCGCTGGAAAACACCCTGCGCGAGCGCCTGGACGAACTGGGCAAGCGCGCGACGGTGGTCGCGCTGCCTTCGTCCAACAAGGTGCCCGAGCCGGCGCTGGGTGACGGCGCTGTGGTCACGCTGTCCGACGGCCACGTGGTCAGGGTGCTGGTCTCGATGAAGCTGCCGCGCGTGGTGGTGTTCGGCCAGCTGATGAGCGACGAGGAATGCGAGCAGCTGATGGCGCTGGCCGCGCGGCGCCTGAGCCGTTCGGAAACCGTGGACAACGCCACCGGCGGCAGCGAGATCAACGCCGCGCGCACCAGCGACGGCATGTTCTTCGAACGCGGCGAGGCGCCGCTGATCCAGCGTGTGGAGGCCCGCATCGCCGAACTGCTGCGCTGGCCGCTGGAGAACGGCGAAGGCCTGCAGATCCTGCGCTACCGCCCGGGCGCGGAATACAAGCCGCACAACGACTACTTCGACCCCGTGCACCCGGGCACGCCGCGCATCCTGGAACGTGGCGGCCAGCGTGTGGGCACGCTGGTGATGTACCTGAACACACCCGCCGGCGGCGGCGCCACCATATTCCCCGACGTCGGCCTGGACGTGGCGCCGGTGCGCGGCAACGCCGTCTTCTTCAGCTACGACCGTGCCCACGCCAGCACCAAGACGCTGCATGGCGGCGCGCCCGTTACCGCAGGTGAGAAGTGGGTGGCAACGAAGTGGATGCGCGAAGGGGTCTTCGTCTGAAGCGATTCAGACGCTGACGATTTCGCCGTGCTGCGGCACGCGCGCGGCCCAGCCGAGATGGTCGCGCAGCGCTGAACGCAGGCCGTCGGCCGCGTCGGGTTCGCCGTGCACCACGAAGGTCTGCCGCGGTGCCGCGGGCATCTGGCGCAGCCAGGCCAGCAGCTCGTCGCGGTCGGCGTGGCCCGAGAAGCCGTCGAGGTGGCGCACCTCGGCGCGCACCGGCACCAGCTCACCGTGGATCTTCACCTCGGTGGCGCCGGCCAGCAGCTTGGCGCCGCGGCTGCCGCCCACCTGGAAACCGGCGAACACCACGCTGTGCCGCGCCTCGGGCGCCATCGCCTTCAGGTGGTGCAGCACGCGCCCGCCGGTGGCCATGCCGCTGGCCGAGATGATGATCGCGGGGTAACGCGAAGCCGCCAGGCGCATCGACTGCTGCACCGTGGTGACGATGCGCACGCCATCGACCAGGCCGCGGATCTCGCGCGGCGCCACGCGCAGCAGCGCACCGAAGCGGCGGTACAGCGTGGTGGCCTCGATGGCCATCGGGCTGTCCAGGAACACCGGCAGCTCGCGCGGAATCCGGCCCGCCGCCTTCAGCCGCTGCAGCACCAGCAGCAGCGCCTGCGCGCGGCCCACCGCGAAGGCCGGCATCAGCACCGAACCGCCGCGTTGCACGGTGTTGCGCACGATCTCGCCCAGCAGCGCCATGCTGTCTTCGCTGCCGTGCAGGCGGTTGCCGTAGGTCGATTCCACCAGCAGCACGTCGGCCGCCGGTGGCGGCGCGGGCGGCGGCATCAGCAGGTCTTGCGAGCGGCCCACGTCGCCCGAGAACAGCAGCCGCGTGTCGCCGTCGTTCAGCGCCACGGCGCAGGCACCCAGCAGGTGGCCCACCGGTGACAGGCGCAGCGTGCCGCGATGGCCCAGCTTCAGCGCCTTGCCCGGCGGCAGCGCCACGAACTGCTCGATGGCGCGTTGGGCATCGGCGCGTGTGTACAGCGGCAGCGCCTTTTCATGCTTGCTGTAGCCGTAGCGGTTGGCGCGCCGCGCGTCTTCTTCCTGCAGGTGCGCGCTGTCCAGCAGCAGCACCTGGGCCAGCTCGAGGGTGGCAGGGCTCGCGTGGATGGGGCCGCGGAAGCCGTGTTTGACGAGGGCCGGCAGCCAGCCGCTGTGGTCGAGGTGGGCGTGGCTCAGCACCACCGAGTCGAGCTCGCGCAGCTCGGCGGGAAAGGCCCAGTTGCGCTCGCGGTGCAGCTTCCAGCCCTGGAACAGGCCGCAGTCCAGCAGCACGCGGCGGTCGGCCGTTTCCACCAGGTGGCGCGAGCCGGTGACGCCGTCGGCGGCGCCCAGGAATTGCAGCTTCATGTCGGTGCCTCACCGTCTTCGCGCAGCAGGCCGTAGACGGCCACGTCGTAGGGCCGGCCTTCGTCCTTGGCGCTGGTCCAGCGCTGGCGCAGCAGGCCCTCGCGCTGGAAGCCCAGGCGTTCGAGCACCTGCACGGATGCGGTGTTGGCCGGGTTCACCTCGGCCTCCAGCCGGCGCAGGCCCATCACCGGGCCGAACGCGGACTGCACCAGCGCCTGCAGCGCTTCCTGCATGTAGCCCTGGCCCCAGTGGGCGCTGCCCAGCGCGTAACCCAGCTCGGCGCGCTGGCTGCCTTCGTCGTGGCGGAACACCAGGGCGGTGCCGATGGGCAGATCGTCGCTGCGCCGCACGATCACGAACTGCAGCGCCGTGCCCGTTTCCATGATGCCGAGCATGCGCTGGTACCAGGCCAGCGCGTCGGCCATTGCGGCCCAGGTGGCGTAGGGCAGGTGGCGCGTTACCGTGGGGTCGCCGTTGACGGCCAGCAGGGCCGGCAGGTCGCCCGGCTCGATCAGGCGGATGGTCAGCCGTTCGGTGCTGATGGGTTCGGGTGCGGTCAGGCTCATGCGGCGGCAGCAGGTTGTATGAGGTCCCAGCGGTTGCCCCAGGGGTCGGTGAAGACCACCACGCGGCCGTAGGCCTCGGTGCGTGGTGCTTCGGCGAAGGCCACGCCGTGGGCGGCCATGTGGGCCCCGTCGGCGTCGAGATCGTCGGTGTGCAGGAACAGCCAGACGCGGCCGCCGCCCTGGCGGCCGATCAGCGCGCGCTGATCGGGTGTGCTGGCGCGCGCCAGCAGCAGGGCGCCGCCCGTGCCCGAAGGCGCCACCACCACCCAGCGTTTGCCGGGTGACAGCAGCGTGTCCTGCATGACGGTGAAACGCAGTGCGCCCGTGAAGAAGGACAGCGCCTCGTCGTAGTCGGGCACCAGGAAACTGGTCAGGGCAAGGGATCGCGGCATGGCGCCGCGAGACTACCGCATGCGCGGCAGCGGCCTTTCAGCGGAAGTGTTCAAGCAGCCGCTCCAGCGCCATCGTGAAAGGCTGCTGCAGCATCGGCAGCGTCAGCAGCAGGCCCAGCAGGCCCACGCCCAGCGTCACCGGGAAGCCGATGGCGAAGATGTTGATCTGCGGCGCCACGCGCGAGATGGTGCCCAGCACCAGGTTCACGAACAGCAGCATGGTCACCAGCGGCAGTGCGATCCAGAGGCCCGTGGCGAAGATCTCGGCGCCCCAGCGCTGCGGCTGCATCTGTGCCACGAAGGCGAAGGGCTCGGGGCCGACGGGGAAACTCTGGAAGCTCTGCACCAGCGCCGCAATCACCAGCAGGTGCCCGCCCATCACGATGAAGAGCCAGGCCACGAGCGTGCCGAAGAAGCGGCTGGTGGCGGTGGCGCTGGTGGCCGAGAGCGGATCGAAGAAACCGGCGAAGTTCAGGCCCATCTGCAGGCCGATCAGTTCACCGGCGAACTCCACCGCGGCGAACACCAGGCGCACCGCAAAACCCAGGCTGAGGCCGATGACCACCTGCTGGGCCACCAGCAGGATGGCCTCGGGGCTGTCCAGCGGCACCGGGGCCACCTCGGGCAGCGTGGGCTGGGCGGCAAAGGCGATGAAGCCCGACAGCGCGATGCGCACACGCTGCGGCACGGTGCGCGTGCCCAGCACAGGCAGCGACTGGAACATCGCCAGCGCGCGCAGGAAGGGCCAGATCAGCGGCGTGATCCAGGCCAGGATCTGCGCTTCGGTGAAGGTGATCACGGCCCTAGCCGACCGCGCCGGGAATGCTCTGCAGCGCCTGGCGGATGTACTCCACCAGCGTCGTCACCATCCACGGCCCGGCGATGCCCAGCACCGCCACGGCGGCCACCACCTTGGGCACGAAGCTCAGCGTGGCCTCGTTGATCTGCG
>CAYREA010000147.1:0-10806 GCA_964423075.1 uncultured Rubrivivax sp.
TTGCGCCAGGTCAGGTCGCCGGTACCGCCGAAGAGCACGAGGTCGAAGGACATGGGTCTGTAATTAAGTTACAGACCTCATGATGCCGAAGTTTCAGGCGCGGGTCAACGCGCCAGCGCTTGCTCCAGGTCGGCGATCAGGTCGTCGGCATGTTCGATGCCCACCGACAGGCGCAGCAGGTCCGGCGGCGCCGGCGTGCCGGCGCCTTCGACGCTGGCGCGGTGCTCGACCAGGCTCTCGGTGCCGCCCAGCGAGGTGGCGCGCTTCCAGATTTCGGTGTGCGCGGCCACGGCGATGGCCGCCGCTTCTCCACCACGGACGCGGATCGACAGCATGCCGCCGTAACCACCCTTCATCTGCTGCTTCGCGATGGCGTGGCCGTGGCAGCCCGGCAGGCCCGGGTACAGCACCTCGCTGACATGGGCATGGCCGTTGAAGTGCTCGGCGATGCGCTGCGCCGAGACACTCGCCGCACGCACGCGCAGGTGCAGCGTGCGCAGGCCGCGCAGCAGCAGCCAGGCTTCGAAGGAACCCAGGGTGCCGCCGATCTGCGCGCGCACCTTGCGCACACGCTGCCAGTGTTCGTTGTCGGCCGCCGTCGTGAGCGTGCCGGCCACCAGGTCGCTGTGGCCGTTGAGGTATTTGGTGGCCGCGTGCATCACGATGTCGGCGCCCAGCGCGATGGGCTGCGTCAGCACGGGTGTGGGCACGGTGGAATCGACCGCCAGCAAAGCGCCGGCCGCATGCGCCAGCTGCGCGGTGGCGGCGATGTCGGTCACGGTCCATAGCGGATTGGCCGGGCTTTCGATCCACACCAGCTTCGTCCGGCCCGGCCGCAGCGCGGCCTTCACCGCGTCGGGGCTCGTCATGTCGATCAGTTCGACGTCCAGCCCCCAGCCGCGCGCGAAGTTCATCAGCCAGTTGCGCAGCGACCAGTACATCACCTGCGGCGCCAGCACATGGTCGCCCGGTGCCAGGGCCTGGAACACCGCGGTGGCCGCGGCCATGCCGCTGGCGAAGAGCAGGGTCTGGTGCCCGCCTTCCAGCGCGTTGACCACCGCCTCGGCCTGGTCGAAGGCCGGGTTGTTGTCGCGCATGTAGATGCGGCCGTTGCGGTACTGGTTGTCGGCGTCGCGCTGGTAGGTGCTGCTGACGTGGATGGGCGGCGTGATGGCGCGCGTGGCCTCGTCGATCCAGCCCAGGGCCTGCGCGGTGATGGTGTCGGGGTGCGTCTTCTTCGGGTCCATCGCGGGCCTGTGAGGGTGAGGGGTCAGCGCTGGAAGGCGCCGGGTGTCCAGCTGGTCTGGCCGCTCTTGATGTCGCGTGTGCCGGACGGCCATTCGAACTCGGCCTTGGGCGCCAGGTCCAGACCGCCCACCTTGTGCGGGTCGACGCCGCTGTCGCGCCACATCGAGCCCAAAGGCAGCTCGAAGGCGCCCATGTACAGGTCGACCAACATGCCGCGCGTGGCGTTGCGGTTGCCGTCGAAATGGCCGGGCGCACCGAACCAGAAGATGCCCGGGCCCACGAGCAGGTTGTTGACGGCCCAGACCTGGGTGTTGTCGGGCAGCTTGTCCTTCATCACACGCAGGAACCAGGCGGGCAGCCAGCCGTAGTTGATGAAGGTGTTGTGCACCACGCGCAGTTCGTTCCTGTCCCAGGCATTGCCTTCGGTGCCGTAGGCCACCAGCACCGGGTTCTGGTTGTCCACGCCCTGGCCGATGACGTTGCCCAGCAGCGTGGCCAGCCCGCCGTTGGCGAGTTCGATCTCGTACGACGCGCCGCCGCGCACGCCATCGTGGATGAAGTTGTAGCTGATCGTCGCCTCGCGCGCCCGGCTCTTGATCAGGTGGCCTTCGAAGCCCTGCTGGAAGCGGCTGCCGGTGATGAGCAGCTTGCCGATGCGGCCGACGTTGAGCAGGTGGTACAGCCCGCCCACCACCTTGGGCGCCTGGCCGAAGGCGCAGGCCTGGATGATGAGTTCGGCCTTGTCGTCGTTGACGGCCAGCACGCCGTGTTCGTTGTCGAAGAACTGCGCCTTCAGCAGGGTGAGCTTGCCGCCTTCCTGGCGCACGCCGGCACCGCCGCCGTCCTGCGCGCGCATGCCGCGGAATTCGACGCCATCGATCAGCACCTCGCCGCCGCGCACCGTCCACAGGGCCTTGTGCATGCTGAGCTTGCCGTCGCCGCGCACGATGGCGCGGCCGATGGCGCGGAACGTCAGGCGCCGGCTGTCGATCAGCAGGCCGGGGGCGTAGTCGCCGGCCAGCATCTCGATGGTGTCACCGTCGGCAGCGCGTGCCACGGCGTCGGCCAGCGCCAGCGGCGTGCCCTCGGGCCCCACCACCCAGCGCTCGGCAGCACCCGCGGCCGTTGCCAGCAGAAGAAACAGTGCCAGGCAGCCCCAACGGCGGGTGGTCGCCGCCACCCTGCCCCGCATCGCATTCAGGAACATCGAGATCATCAATTGGTTGACTGGCCGGGAGTATGGCCCGGCGGTTCCAGCGCAATCCCCGGGCCTTGCCCGGTGCTGGCGGGAATATGGCGCAGCGCAGCGCGGGCCGTGCCCGCTACAGCGGCACTTCGAAACGCAGTTCGCGCCACTTCATCAGCACGCTCTTGGGCGCGATGCGCTCCACGGTGACCCCCGGCGCGGCGGCTTCGCCTTCGCGCACCACCTGGCCGTTGACGATGACGAAGCGCGACAGCGCGCTCTCGGACCAGATCGAGCCGCCCAGCACCAGCGGCGGCAGCTCGCGCCGCTGCTCGGCCGACAGCTCTGCCAGCGTGGGTGTGCGCGGCGCGGGTGCCGATGCCGCGGGCGCGGCGGCCGGGGCGGGTGCCGCGGCCACCGGGGCTGGCACGGGTGCAGGTGCAGGCGAAGGTGCGGGCGGTGCGGAGACCACCACCGGCAGCGGCGGCGCCGGCAGCACGGCGGTTGCGGCCACTGCGGCAGCCGCGGCTGCCGGCGCTGGCGCCGGCGCCGGCCGCAGCCACCACCAGGCCGCGAGGGCCAGCAGAGCGCCCACGCCCAGGCCGATGCCCAGCCACAGCGCGGGCATGCCGCGCGGCTCGTCGGCCGGCAGCTCTTCGGCCGGCGCCGCCGGCGCATTCAGGCCCGGCACCTGGCCGCGTTCACGTTCGGCCTGCGAGCGGCGCAGGGCTTCGAGGATGTAGGACATGGTGAAGGTTCAGCGGCCCGCGCCCAGGCGCGGTTCGTCCACGCCGGCGGCGCGGCCCAGTTGCATCAGCGTCAGCGGCCCGGCCACGCCGTCCAGCGGCAGACCCTGGGCCAGCTGGAAGGCGCGCACCCGCTCGGCCAGCGGGCGCCCCGCGGCCTGGCCGGCACCGGCCAGGCGTTCGTCGAGCCAGGCGCGGCCCGCGGCCGTGCCGGCCAGATCCACGCCCTCACGCCACCCCGGCGGCACGCGCCAGAAGGTGGCGAACTCGCCGCGCCAGGCTTCCAGCAACTGCGGCAGCGCCAGGCTGTAGGGCTGCGCACCCACCTGCAGCACGGCGCTGCTGTCGTTCAGGCCCACCAGCACGGCGTAGGACGCGGCACCGCGCGCCGGGCGCAGCGTCAGCACCACCGGGCGCGCCACCTGGCGCAGCAGCGCCAGGCCGCCGTTGGCACTGCGGAAGCAGGCCAGGCTGGCCTGCAGCGCGGCCACGCAGGGATCGCCTTCACCGATGGCCACGTTCCAGCGCAGGGCCAGCTCGCGCCAGGCCGTGGCGGGCTGGTTGTGGGCGGCGGCCAGCAGGGCATCGAGCTTGTCGAAGTCGGGCTGTGCCGGTGCAGCCGATGCCGGCAGCGCGGCCACGGCCGACGCCGCAGCGGCGGCCGGCGCCGAGGCGGCGGCCAGCGGCGGCACGCGCTCGGTGCCACCACGTGACCACAGCCACCAAGCCAGGCCGCCCAGCAGCAGCACGATGGCCGCGGCGGCCACGGCGGCCACGCGCCGGTTCAGCGTGGCACCACCGCGCCCGAACACTTCGCGCGCGGCCTTGTCCACGGTGCGCTCGTCCACGCGCTGCTGGCTGCGTGCATAGGCACCCAGCAGCGCGCGGTCGGCCAGCAGGTTGATGCGCCGCGGCACGCCGCCGGCGAGTGTATGGATGCGCGCCATGGCCCGGTTGCCGAAGGGCAGCGGCGCCTGCGGCCCGGCGATGGCGAAGCGGTGCCGGATGTACTGCCGCGTCTCGCGCAGCGACAGCGCCCCCAGGTGGTAGCGGGCGATGATGCGCTGCGCCAGCTGCTCCAGCTCGGGCCGCGCCAGCATGCCGCGCAGCTCGGGCTGGCCGATCAGCACGATCTGCAGCAGCTTGCGCTCGGCCGTCTCCAGGTTGGTCAAGAGGCGCAACTGCTCGAGCACGTCGGGCGCCAGGCTCTGCGCCTCGTCGATGGCCAGCACGGCCTGGCGGCCCCTGGCGTGTTCGGCCAGCAGGAAGGCGTTCAGCGCGTCCACCAGCGCCTTCACGCTGTCGGGCCGCTCGGGCAGGGAGATGCCGAACTCGCCGCACACGGTCTGCAGCAGTTCCACCGCGGTGAGCTTGGGGTTGAAGACGTAGGCCACCGCGCAGTGCGGTGGCAGCTGCTCCAGGAAGCAGCGGAAGACGGTGGTCTTGCCGGCGCCGATTTCGCCCGTGAGCAGCACGAAGCCGCCACCGCCGCCCAGGCCGTAGAGCAGGTGCGCCAGCGCCTCGCGGTGCTGCTCGCTCATGAACAGGAAGCGCGGGTCGGGCGCGATCGAGAACGGCTCCTTGCTCAACCCGAAGAACGGCGCGTACATGGGGCGAGGATAGCCGGGCCTGCGCCGGCGCCCGGTGGCTCAGGCCGTGGTGGTGTCCAGCAGCGCGTTCAGCGTGTCGGCCAGCGTGGCCAGGTCCACCGGCTTGCCGATGAAGGCGTCGGCCAGCGGCGGCGTGCCGGCTGCTTCGGCCAGTGGCGGCACGTCGCCCGAGCAGAACACGATGGCGGTGCGGCCGAGCGTGGGGTCGGCGTCCTCGGCAGCGCGGATCGCACGCGCCAGCGCGTCGCCCGTCAGGCCCGGCATGCGCAGGTCGGTGAGCAGCAGGCGCACGCCCCCGGCGCGCCAGCGCGCCAGGGCCTGGTCGCCGCGCGAGGCCTGCTCCACCGGGTGGCCCATGCGCGCCAGCGCCGCGCCCAGCAGCAGGCGGCTGACCTCGTCGTCGTCGCACAGCAGCAGCACGCCGCTGCGCCGCAGCGGCCCGCGCACGCTGGCGTCGCCGGGCTGCTGCAGCGGCACGCGCACCACCACGCGCGTGCCGGTACCGGGCTGGCTGTGCAGCGTGATGGTGCCCTCCATCAGCGCCACCAGGCGGCGGCAGATCGACAGGCCCAGGCCGCTGCTGCGGGTGGCTTCGTCGCCGCCATGCAGCGTGACGAAGGGTTCGAACAGGCGCGCCTGCAGTTCGGATGCGACGCCCGTGCCGCTGTCCTGCACGGTGAGCTCGAGCACCGCGGCGCCGGTCTCGCCGGTGGTGGTGGCTGCGCTGAGCGTGGCACCACCCTGCTCGGTGTACTTGGCCGCGTTGGACAGCAGGTTCAGCAGCACCTGCTTCAGGCGAAGCGGGTCGGCGTGCACGGTGCGCGGCACGCCGGCGGCGATGTCCAGCATCAGGCCCAGGCCCTTGGCGGCGAACACGCCGCGTTGCGCCAGCTGCACCTGCTGCAGCAGCGCATGCAGGTCGAACTCGTGCGGGCGCAGCTCCAGGCGGCCGGCATCGAGCCGCGCGGTGTCGAGCACGTCGTCCAGCAGCAGGCTGATGGTGCGCACGGCGTCGCGCGCCACCGCCAGCGGCTGCGCGGCGGCCGCGGGCACGTGGTCGAGCGCCGCATCCTGCAAGGCCAGCGCCAGTTGGTGCGCCGGCGCACGCAGCTCGTGGCTGGCCGAGGCCAGCATCAGGTGGCGTTCGCGCGCCTCTTGCGCCAGGCGTTCCTGCAGCGCGTGTTCCTTGCTGATGTCGATGACGAAGCCGGTCCAGGCGGTGCGCTCTTCGCGCGTGGTGCTCTGCACCGCCTCGGAGTGCAGCCAGCGTTCGCTGCCGTCCGGATGACGGTAGGCCACGGTGTGGCTGAAGCGTTCGCCGGTGCGGATCGAATGGCGCTGCGCGGCCTCGACCGCGGCACGGTGCTCGGGGCTCAGGCGCTCGCCGATGAAGCTGACGACGGTCTGGTCGGGCGGCGGCGGAAAGCCGAAGAAGGCCTCGGTGCCGGATGAGTAGAAGGTGCCCTGCAGCCGGTTGTCCGGCCCCAGGATGTAGCGAAAGGCCACGCCGGGCATGGTGCGGCCGATGTCGTCGAGCTGCTCGTCCATGCGGCGGCGGTGGCGCAGCTCGCGCCCCAGGCGGCGCATCCACCATGCGGTGGCCCCCGTCAGCAGCAGCAGCGCCGCCGCTGCCACGGCGATGGTCGGCGCCCAGCGCTTCCAGTTGAAGGGCGGCACCAGGTCCACCGCGATCCAGCGCCGCAGCAGGCGTTCGTTCTCGGCCGGCGGGATGTCGGCCAATGCGCGGTCGATCAGCGGCACCAGCGCAGCCGCGCGCGGCGCGGTGGCAAAACTGAACTCGCCCGGCAGGTCTTCCACCGCACCCAGGATGCGCAGGCCGTCACCGTCGCGGTTGATGCGCAGGTTGGCGAACAGCTTCACGTCCACCGCGGCGTCGGCACCGCCGGCGAAGACGACATCCATCGCCAGCCAGCCTTCGGGCGGCGTGACGATCTGGATCTCCGGGTAACGCCGCTGCACGGTGTCGGTCAACGGGTGTTCGCGCGCCAGGGCCAGGCGCTTGCCGCGCAGGCTGGCCAGGTCCCAGTACAGCGGCGCGTCGGAACGCGCCACCAGCATGTAGGGCATGTTGAAGTAGGGCTGCGAGAAGACGAACTCGCGTGCGCGATTGCCGGTGCGGGTGAGGAAGGGCACCACGTCGACCTCGCCCTTGCGCAGCCCTTCCAGCATGTGCGCCACGCTGGTGTAGGCGACGATCTCGGTGTTGATGCCCAGGCGGCTGCGCACCTGCTCCAGGTAGTCGGCCGCGATGCCGGTGTGCGTGCCCTGGTCGTCGACGTTGTTGAGCAGGTCCAGCCCGCGCACGGCGCCCACCCGCCACACCGCGTGGTTGGCCAGCGCCGTCGCTTCGGCCTGCGACATCGGCAGCGCCGTGGGCAGGCGCAGACCACCGGGCACGGCCGAAGCCGGCAGCGCCGCATGGGCGGCAGTGCCTGCTTCGGCCAGCGCACGCCAGCTGGCGATGCCGCGGTTGAGGATGGTCACCAGCTGCGGCCAGTCCTTGCGCACGCCGAAGTGGTAGAAGCCCTGCCCTTCCACCAGGATCTGGCGCACCTCGATGCCGGGCACGGGGTCGCGCGACAGCAGGTCCAGCGCTTCGAGCAGGCTGCCCAGGTAGGCGTCGGCACCACCTTCGGCCACGCGGCGCAGGGCCTGGACGGTGGTGTCCACCGGCACCACCACCGCGCCAGGGAAACGGCGCGCCACGTAGTCGTTGCTGAAGTAGTCGCGCTCCAGCGCGTAGCTGGCGCGCTCCAGCGCCAGCGGCGGGCCGCCGCTGCGCGTGAACACCGCCACCGGCACGCTCACCGTGCCGAGTGTGAAGTTCATGTAGCGCCGGCGCTCGGCAGTGCTGGCCAGTGTCAGCACCATGTCGGCGCGGCCGTCCTGCACCGCCTTCAGCACGCTGGGCCAGTCGTCCAGCACCACCGGCTTGAGCTTGATGCCCAGGGTGCGCGCCAGCGTGCCCAGCATCTCGGGCTGCAGGCCCGAGATCTCGCCGTCATCGCCCACGCGTTCGAAGGGCGGCGCCCCCACGCGCTGCAGCGCCACGCGAACCTCGGGCAGGCCGGCCAGGAACTTGCGCTCGGGTTCGGACAGCACAGCCCGGTTCAGCGCCACCGGCGGCGGCCCAGCCGGCACCAGGAAGTGGAAGCCAGGCGGCGACGCGCCGGGCGCCGCCACGGCGGGCAGGGCGACGGCGGCCAACAGAATCCACGCAGCACGCACGAACAGACGCAAGCCGATCACCGATCACCCTCGCGAACACAAGTTCGCGGGGCAGTGTATCGGCCAGGAGTGCCGCGAAACCCGACCAAGGCACAGTTCGCTGCGACGCCGGCGGGCGCCGCCGCTCAGGTGCGCCAGATGCGCGGCGCCACGCCCGGCAGGCTCCAGGCGCACTCGCGCCAGGCGGCGCGCACGCGCACCAGCAGGTCCATGGCCGGCTCAACCCGCGGTGCCAGCACGCGCAGCACCAGCAGCCCCGGCTGGGGCGATGTGACGCCGGCACGCGGCGCCAGCCCGTGGCCGGCGATGACGCTGCGTGCCGCATCGAGCAGCGCGTCGCGGCGCGCGGGCGGCAGCGTGGCGCCGGTGGCGAACCAGGCCGTGGCCAGCACCGGGCAGCCGGCCCAGCCGGCGGCCGAACGCAGCAGCACCGCGTCGGCCGCCGCGATGCGCGCCGATTCGAGCCAGCGGCCGGGCCATTGCAGCGTCTGGTGGAAGGCCCCGTCGACGAAGAGCTGGCCCGATGCCGGCAGGCCCAGCGCCAGCATGTCCCAGCCGATCATCTCGGCGTCACCCGCCAGCTCGAACTGCACGCGGTTGTGCGCCTGGCAGCCGCTGTAGGCGATGGTTTCCAGCGGCAGCCACTCCAGCCGCGCGCCGGGCTTCAGCTTCAACTGCGCCTGCTGCAGCGCACGGGCGCCTTCGCTGCGGTAGAAGCGCGTGGCGCCGGGCGTGGTGATGAGCGCGTGGCTGCCGGCGGCCAGGTTCGCGTCGATGCGCAGTTCGTCACCCGCCACCACGCCGCCCGGCGGGTGCAGCACCACGTGGTGGCAGATGCCGGGGCCTTCGGGGTGCAGCGGCTGCAGCACGCGCAAGGGGCCGTTGTGGGCCGTGTGGGCGATGGTGCGGCCTGCGGCCAGGCGGTAGTCCAGCGTGAGCTGGCCGCGCCAGCCCGTGGCCGGGGCCTCGTCCAGCAAGGCGCTCACCGCGCGGGCCAGAAGCTGCGGTGCAGCGCGGCCACCTCGGCTTCCACCGCCGGCACCGGGCCCGTCACCTGCACCGCTTTCTGGCCGGCGGCGAAGACATCGCGGCAGGGCAGGTTCAGCGTCGGGTTCTCGGCGTGGTTGCCGGTGAGTTCGAGCAGCCGCGCTTCCGACAGGCCGTAGGCCAGCCGCCCGATGTGGGCCCAGTACATCGTGGCCGCACACATGGCGCAGGGCTCGACCGTGGTGACGAGCGTGCAGCCCCACAGCGTGGCCGCATCGAAACGCGCCGCCGCGTTGCGCGCCAGCACCGACTCGGCGTGGTTCACGGTGTCGACGTTGCCCTGCTCCATCAGCACCGTCTCGCCGTCGGCCGCCACCAGCACGGCGCCAAAGGGATGGCGGCCCTGCGCCGCGGCGGCGCGCGCCACCTCGTTGGCGCGGCGCAGTTGCGTGATGAGCTGCTGCTCGGTCATCAGTGCCCCTGCGAGCCGCGATGGGCCCAGCCGGTGGTGCGTTTCTCGATCCAGCTGAACAGCTCGTACATCGCCATCGCCATCGCGCCGATGGTCACCAGGCCCGCGAACGCGAGCGCCGTGCGGCTCGAACTGCCGGCCGACTGGATCAGGTAACCGATGCCACTGTCACCGGCCGTCATCTCGGCCAGCACCGTGCCGACGAAGGCCAGCGTGATGGCGATCTTCAGCGAGCCGTAGAAGTAGGGCATCGAGCGCGGCAGACCCACCTTCACCAGCACGTCCCAACGTTTGGCGCCCAGCACGCGCAGCACGTCTTCGAGTTCCGGCTCCAGCGTTGCCAGCCCGGTGGCGATATTGACGGTGATCGGGAAGAACGAGATCAGGAAGGCGGTCAGGATGCCCGGCCCAAGGCCGATTCCGAACCAGACCACGAGGATGGGCACCACCGCCGCCTTCGGAATGGCGTTGAAGCCGATCATCAGCGGGTAGATCGCTCGGTAGGTGAGCCGGCTGCTGCCGATGAGAAAACCCAGCAGCACACCGACGACGATGCTGATCGCGAAGCCCACCATGGTGACCCAGAACGTGCGCCAGGCGGCCTCCATGATGGGCCCGATGAACTCGCGCAGCTGGAGCGAGATGGCATACGGGCCCGGCAACGTGTACTCGGCGACGCCGATGACCCGCACCGCGACTTCCCACACAAGCAGGATCGCCACCAGCAGGATCAGCGGCGACCAGCGTTCCATCGTCGGTGTGATCTTCATTGCGGCACCACCACGCCGGTCTTGCGGATGGCGCCGATGTGGCCCCGCAGCTCATGCACGATGTCCGTGAACGCCGGCGTGTAGGTCACCTCCAGGTCGCGCGGCCGCGGCAGGTCGATGTGCTTCTGCACCACGAAGCGCCCCGGGCTCTTGCTCATCACGTAGACGGTGTCGGCCAGGAACACGCTCTCGCGCAGGTCGTGCGTGACGAGGATGACGTTGAACTTCTGCGCCGCGTGCAGGTCGCGCAGGTTGCACCACAGCTCTTCGCGCGTGAAGGCGTCGAGTGCGCCGAAAGGTTCGTCCAGCAGCAGCATCTTCGGTTCGTGCACCAGGGCCCGGCAGATGCTGGCGCGCTGCTGCATGCCACCCGACAGCTGCCAGGGGAACTTGCGCTCGTAGCCGGCCAGGCCCACGCGCTGCAGCAGGTCCACCGCCTTGGCCTCGAACTCCTTCTTCTTCGCCTTGAACTGGCTGCGGTAAGGCTCGACGATCTCCAGCGGCAGCAGCACGTTGTCCAGCGTCGTGCGCCAGGGCA
>CAYREA010000148.1:0-10794 GCA_964423075.1 uncultured Rubrivivax sp.
GCACCGGGCTGGCGTAGATGTTGTCGACCGGGATGTCGAAGAAGCCCTGGATCTGATCGGCGTGCAGGTCCATCGTCAGCACGCGCTCGACGCCCACGGTTTCCAGCAGGTTGGCGCAGACCTTGGCGCTGATGGGCACGCGTGTGCTGCGCGGCCGGCGGTCTTGCCGGGCGTAGCCGAAGTAGGGGATGACGGCGGTGATGCGCCGCGCGCTGGCGCGCTTGAGCGCGTCCACCATGATGAGCAGCTCCATCAGGTGCTCGTTGGTGGGGGCGCAGGTGGGCTGCACGACAAAGACGTCGCGGGCGCGCACGTTCTGGCGGATCTCGACGGTGACTTCGCCGTCGGAGAAGCGGCCCACGGCGGCGGCGCCGAGCTCGACGCCCAGGTGGGTGGCGATCTCCTGCGCCAGCACCGGGTTGGCGTTGCCGGTGAACAGCACGGTGTTGAACAGCACGATGACGACCTCAGTTCGCTCGAGCGGACCCTACCAAGCAGACGCCACGGAACCGGCTCCGCCGGGCCGTCGGCGTCGCCCCCTTGAGGGGGAGCGCCGCAGGCGCTCCGGGGGTGGGTGATATTTGGCAGGGGAGGAAGGACTCGAACCCTCGCATGTCGGAATCAAAATCCGATGCCTTGACCAACTTGGCGACTCCCCTACACAGGTTTCGGCTTGCGCCGCCACCCCAAAACTCTTCTCTCAGCCTGCCCACGCCAACAAGGGATGCGTGTCCAGGCTGCGGCACATCCGCCCCACCCAGCCCGGCGGCACACCTTGCGGGCTGCCATCGGGCTCTGTCGCCATGGGTGACGCCTCTGAGCCGACCCTCGCGAATACGGCGCTGCCGGAACCCGTCATGCGGCTGTTGCCGTAGCGGGCTGCCAACCAGCCGGCGGCTTGCGCCACCTCGGTGCAGCGATCTTCGGCGGCAGGTTGAAGGTCGTTCTTGCCGAAACCTTCCAACCAAACCACCGGCGCATCGATGCAACCGGCCTCCTCAGGAGAGCCCGCGACTATAACAGGAACGCTGTCGCGCCTGAGGGCTGGATGCTCGAAGATTTCTCGTGTCGCGATGGCCTGGGGCGGCTTCAGCACCGCGTAGTGCTGGGCCGGCATCGTCATCGGCGTCAGCAGTTCACCGACGCCCTGGACGAAGGCATGGCGCCCGCCGATGAAGAAGGGCACGTCGGCGCCCAGCTTCAGGCCGATGGCGGCCAGGCGCGCGCGCGGCCAGTTCAGCTGCCACAGCCGGTTCAGGCCCAGCAGCACGGTGGCGGCGTCGGAGCTGCCACCGCCCATGCCGGCGCCCCAGGGCACCTGCTTGGCGATGGAGATGTCGACACCCTGCGCCGTGCCGCTGGCCGCCTGCAGTGCACGCGCGGCGCGCAGGCAGAGGTCGTCGGCGGGCAACGCGGGGCCCAGGTCGTGGCGCAGCAGCTGGCCGTCGTCGCGCAGCTCCAGGTGCAGCACGTCGGCCCAGTCGATCAGCACGAAGGGCGACTGCAGCAGGTGGTAACCGTCGGGGCGGCGGCCGACGATGTGCAGGAAGAGGTTGAGCTTGGCAGGAGCCGGCAGCTCGTACAGGGCGCGCAGGCTCACGAGCCGCCTTCGTCCAGACGCACCCGCACCAGCACGGCGGGGGGCGAACTGCGGCGCGCTTCGATCCAGCCTTCGCTGCGCCGCGCCAGCGAGACCTGCCAGCCCAGCTGGTCGAAGCCCGCCTCGGTGCTGTCGTGCGGTGCGCCTGTCCAGGGTTTGCCCGCCAGCCAGTCGGGCAGGGCGGCCAGGGGAAGGTTCTCGCCCAGGGCTTCGCGCGACAGCTCTTCCAGGTTGCCGAAGCGTCGTTCGCCGTCGCTGTTGGCCAGCACCGCCAACCCCGGCGCCCAGCGGGCGCTGGCCACACGCGAACCCAGGGGCGAATTCAGGCGCAGTTCGCCGCTGGTGCCGTCACCGCGCAGTTCGAAGGCGGCGCTCACGCTCTGCAGGGGCTGCGTCGGCGTGGCGTCGATGCGCAGGCTCATGCGGCCGGTGGTCCAGGGCAGTTCGCCGGGCTGACGGGGTGGGCTGGCACAGGCGGCCAGCAAAGCCGAAAGCAGCAGCGCCGCGGCGCGCAGCCGGGTCACAGGTCGACGCGCAGCCGGGCCAGCGTCTCGCGCAGCACGTCATTGGCGGCGTCGCGCACCTTGCCTTCGCGCCAGACGCGCCGCGCTTCGTCGCGCTGGCCGTTCGCCCACAGCACCTCGCCCAGGTGGGCGGCGATCTCGGGGTCGGGCCGTGCGCTGTAGGCGGTGCGCAGAAGGCGCAGCGCCTCGTCGCGGTTGCCCAGGCGGAATTCCACCCAGCCCAGGCTGTCGGTGATGAAGGGGTCGCCGGGCGACAGCTCCAGGGCCTTCTGGATCAGCTGGCGCGCTTCGGGCAGGCGCTGGCGGCGGTCGGCCAGCGAATAGCCCAGGGCATTGTGGGCGTGCGGGTTGTCGGGCTTGAGCTCGATCACGCGACGCAGCAGCTTTTCCATGTCGTCCAGCCGATCCAGCTTCTCGGCCATCATGGCCTGTTCGTAGAGCAGGTCGGAGTCGTCGGTGAAACGCTTGCTGGCGCTGGCCAGCACGTCGTGGGCCTCGCGCCAGCGCTTCACGTCGCGCAGCACGCCGGCCTCGGCCACCAGCTTCGCGCGGGCGTCTTCGGGGCGTTTTTCGGGCACGCGGCGGATCAGCTCACGCGCCTGCGGCAGCTTCCCCTGGCGCGCCAGCATCGAGGCGCGGCGGGTCTGCACTTCCAGCGCGCGCTGCGGGTCTTCCACCTTGCCCAGCCAGCGCTCGGCGGCGGCGAAGTCACCACGTTGCTCGGCCGACTGGGCCAGCATCAGCCAGGCCTGCACCAGGCCCTGTTCGGGGCGCGGCGGGGCGTCGTCATCGTCGTCGCCTTCCACCGTGACGGTGGTGCTAATCGGCGGGCCGTCGGCCGGTGCCGTGACGGTGGCCGTCGGGTTCTGCTTCTGCACCAGCTCGATGTAGCGCAGCAGGGCGGCTTCACCTTCCTTGGCCTGCCTCAGTTCCAGGTGCAGCGCACCCAGCGACAGGAAAGGCGGCGCCAGTTCGGGCTGCTGACGCGTGACGGTCTGCAGTTGCACGGCCGCATCGGCGTAGCGCTGGCCGGCGGTGAGCGCGCGCACGTAGTTCAGGCGCAAACCGGGCTCGGCCTTGTCCTGCTTCAGGTAGTCGAGCACCACCGCTTCGGCGGCGGGCTTGTCGCGCATCAGCTCCAGCGCCAGCAGGGAAGGGCCAGGTGAAGTGGGATCCAGCGCCTGGGCGTCCTGGGCCAGGGCCAGGGCACGGTCGGGGTCGCGCGCCTCGCGCCAGGCGCGGCCCACCGCCACGCGCACGGCGATGCGGGTCTTGGGGTCGTCGCCATAAGGCTTCAGCGTGTCTTCGAGCAGGGCTGCCATGGCACGTGCATCACCGCCGCGCTGCAGCAGGCGGGGCAGAGCGGCGATGAGGGCGGGTCGATCGGCCGCCGGCGTCTGCTGCAGCAGGGCGCGCAGCGGTTCGCCCACCGCGTCGCCGCGGTTGAGCAGCAGCAGGATCTGCATCTGCAGCCGCGAGGCGTCGGCCGAGGCCGGGTGCGCCAGGCGCCAGGCGCGCGAAGCGGCCAGTGCCTGGTCGCCGGCGCGCGATTGCAGGGCGATGTCGACGGCGCGGCGGAACAGGCCCACGTCGCGTGTGCGCCGGGCGGCGTCGAGGATCAGTTCGTAGGCGCTGCCGGCGTCACCCGAGCCCAGTGCCATCTCGCCGACGAGCAGCTGGTAGAAGAGCCTCTCGTCCAGCGCCGAATTGACGGGCGGCCCGGCGGGCTCGGCCGGGGCGGCAGCCGCGGGCTGGGCATACGCGGAAAGTGGCAGGGCCCAGGCGCACCAGAGGCCGGCGCAGGCCAGCAGCACACCAGCCGGGACGGCACGCAAACGAGAGGTCTTGGAGATAGGCATGGCCGCTAGAGTCATTCTCACATAATGAGTTCATGCCGGAATTGCCCGAAGTGGAGATCACCAGGCGCGGCATTGCGGCCGTGCTGCGCGGGGCCCGGGTAGCCAGTGTCAGGCTCGGCAAGCCCTTGCGCTGGCCTTTGGGTGTCGATGCGGCCCGGCTGGTCGGGGCACACGTGGGAGATATCACGCGCCGCGGCAAATACCTCTGGTTGCCGCTGGCTCCGGCGGGCGGTTTGCTGCTGCACCTGGGCATGTCGGGCTCGCTGGCTTTGCTGCACACCCCGCCCCCGCCCGGCCCGCACGACCACTTCGACCTGCTCACCGACCGCGGCACGCTGCGCCTGAACGACCCACGCCGCTTCGGCGCCGTGGTGTGGGCCCCGGCCGTCGACGCCGAACCCGCTGCCACCCTGCTGGCCCGCCTGGGCGCCGAGCCCTTCGACCCGGCGCTCACGCCCGCCGGCTTCCACACCACATTGAAGACCCGCCGCGCGCCCATCAAGGCCGTGCTGCTGGCGGGCGACGTGGTGGTGGGCGCCGGCAACATCTACGCCTGCGAAGCGCTGTTCCAGGCCGGCATTCACCCCGCGCTGCGGGCCGACCGCATCAGCCGCCCGCGCGCCGAGCGGCTGCTGGCCGCGCTGCGCACGACGCTCGCGCGTGCGCTGGAGCTCGGCGGCTCCACGCTGCGCGACTTCACTGACGTGCACGGCATGAGCGGCGCCTACCAGGCCAGCGCTGCCGTCTACGGCCGCGAGGGCCAGCCCTGCCCGCGCTGCGGCACGGCGGTGCGGCGCGTGATGCAGGGCCAGCGCTCCACCTTCCTGTGCCCGCTTTGTCAGCGGCGGTAACGTCGTTGCCGTCCGTGACAAAGGGCAGCTTTCATCAGACAGGATGTAGCAGGCGGCTGCGCTAGCATGCCCAGCGGTCCGCCACCACCATGTCCATGCACAGCCCCATTGCCGACAGCCTCGACGCCCTGGCCTCGTGGCGCCAGGCGCTGGACAAGCAGATCGGCGCTTTCGGCAGCGCGCTGTCCGAGCACGACTTGCTGGACGATGGCAACGCCACGCAGCTGGCCGCGCTGCGCGAACGCCTGGCCTCCGAGAAGCTGACGCTGGCCTTCGTGGCCGAGTTCTCGCGCGGCAAGTCCGAGCTGATCAACGCCATCTTCTTCGCCGACGCCGGACGCCGTGTGCTGCCGGCCACACCGGGCCGCACCACGATGTGCCCGGTGGAGTTGCGCCACGAGCCCGACATGGCGCCGCGCCTGGCGCTGCTGCCCATCGAAACCCGGCTGCGCGGCCTGTCGCTCACCGAACTGCGGCCGCGCGACGAACACTGGCAGATCGTGCCGCTGGACCCGGCCGACCCGCAGTCGCTGGTGGACGCCCTGGGCGCCGTCACGCGCACGCAGCGCGTGAACGTCGAGCAGGCCACGGCCCTGGGCTTCTGGGACGCCTCGCAGCCCGACGACAACCCGCCGCAGTCTGCCGACGGCAGCGTCGAGGTGCCGGCCTGGCGCCATGCCGTCATCAACTACCCGCACCCGCTGCTGAAGCGCGGCCTGGTCGTCATCGACACACCCGGCCTCAACGCCGTGGGCGCCGAGCCTGAGCTCACGCTGGGCATGCTGCCCTCGGCGCACGCCGTGGTCTTCGTGCTGGCTGCCGACACCGGCGTCACGCGTTCCGACCTGACGATCTGGCGCGAACACCTGGGCCCTGCCAGCCTGGAACGCTTCGTGGTGCTCAACAAGATCGACACGCTGGTCGACCCGCTGGCCACGCCCGAGTTGGTGGAGTCGCAGATCGAGCAGCAGCGTCGCAACACCGCCGAAACGCTGGGCATCACGCCGGCGCGTGTGTTCGCGCTGTCGGCGCGCGAGGCGCTGACGGCCCGCGTCGAAGGCCACCCCGATGCGCTGGCCAAGAGCCGCCTGCCGCCGCTGGAGCGTGCGCTGATGGAACAACTGCTGCCGCGCCGCCAGCAGCTGCTGGTGCAGTCGGCCGTGAACGTGGTGGACCATCTTCGTGGCGCCGCCGGCCGCCGCCTGGCCGACCGCCGCCGCCAGCATGCCGAACAGCTGATGGAACTGCGCGGGCTGCGCGGCAAGAGCGGCGCCAAGCTGCGCATGATGGTGGAGCGGGCCGACCTCGACCTGGCCGACTTCGAACGCTGCACAGCCCGCCTGGCGGCGCTGCGTGCGGTGCAGATCCGCATCCTGCGCAAGGTGCTATCGGCGCTGTCGGCCGAGTCGCTGCGCACCGAGCTGCAGGCCATGCAGTCGGCGATGGGCTCCAAACCCTTCAACCTGGGTGCCAAGGGCGCCTTCGAGACGCTGCTCAAGCGCCTGCGTGCCGCCGTGCTGCAGGCACAGACGCAGGCCGAAGAGATGCGCCAGATGCTGGACGCCAGCTTCAAGCAGCTCAACACCGAGTTCGGCTTCGCCTTCACGCTGGCGCCGGTGCCCGAGCTGAAGCCCTTCCTGAACGATCTCGATCTCATCGAGCAGAGCTACAGCCGCTACCTGGGCATCACCCAGGCCTGGCGCCTGGCTCAGCCGGGTTTTGCCGAGCAGTTCAGGCGCATGCTGCTGTCTCGCCTGCGCGTGGTGTTCGAGAACGCTGCCGGCGAGTTGGAGCTGTGGAGCAAGAGCGCCGCCAGCCAGGTGGAAGTGCAGCTGCGCGAACGCCGCCGCGGCTTCACGCGCCGGCGCGAGGCGCTGCAGCGCGTGCAGGCCGCCACCGGTGACCTGGAACAACGCATCGCCGAAGTGCAGGGCCAGGACGAGACCCTGGCCGCCCTGCTGGCCAAGCTGGAGCACCTGGCCGCCGAGGCCATCCAGGGCGCACGCCGCGTGGTCGGCGAAAAGACCGAGCAGCAGGACGCCGCTTGACCGCGGCCTTGGCCGCAGCCGTGATCCGCTGGCAGCGCCGCCACGGGCGCCACGGCCTGCCCTGGCAGGGCACACGCGATGCCTACCGCGTCTGGTTGTCCGAAGTGATGCTGCAGCAGACGCAGGTGAGCACGGTGCTCGACTACTACCCGCGTTTCCTGGCGCGCTTCCCCGATGTGCAGGCGCTGGCCGCCGCGCCGCTGGACGACGTGCTGGCGCTGTGGAGCGGCCTGGGTTACTACAGCCGCGCGCGCAACCTGCACCGCTGCGCGCAGGCCGTGGTGGCCGAACACGACGGTGCGTTTCCGCGCAGCAGTGCCGCACTGGCCACGCTGCCCGGGATCGGCCGCAGCACGGCCGCGGCGATCGCGGCCTTCTGCTTCGGCGAGCGGGCCGCCATCCTCGACGGCAATGTGCGGCGTGTGCTGGCACGCGCCCTCGGTTTCGACGGCGACCTGGCCTCGGCCACCGAGGTCAATCGCCTCTGGGTGCTGGCCGAAGGCCTGCTGCCGAATCGCGATGTCGAGGTCTACACCCAGGGCCTGATGGACCTGGGCGCTACGCTGTGCCTGGCGCGCAAGCCGGCCTGCGAGCGATGCCCACTGGCCGAGACCTGCGCGGCGCGCACCTCGGGCCAGCCCGAGAGGCTGCCGCTGAAGACCCGCCGCCTGAAGCGCGGGCGCCGTGTGCACGCGCTTCTGTGGCTGCGCCGCGGTGGCAAGGTCTACCTGGTGCAGCGGCCGGCCACGGGTGTGTGGGCCAGCCTGTGGAGCCTGCCCGAGTTCGACATCGCCAGCACGCTGGAAGACCGGGTCGAAACCTGGCCGGGCGAAGGCGAGTGGCTGCCGAACGTCGAACATGCACTGACGCACTTCGACTGGACCCTGCAGCCCTTGGCCTGGACGCTGCCGGCGCGCGCGAAAGCACCTGTAGGCCTGCCCGAAGGCCGCTGGTTCACCGTGGACGAGGCGCTCGCGATGGGCCTGCCGGCCCCGATCCGCCGCCTGCTGGAGGCCTGATCAGCCGACCACGACCTTCTTGTCGCGCAGGAAACCGTCAACCAGAGACAGCCGGATCACCGGGTCGTCCAGCTCCATCAGCTTCTGCTTGGCGGCCAGCGACACCGGCAGCAGCTCGCACCAGCGGTTGGCCACCCAGCCGGCGTCGTCCAGCCGGTAGGGCGGCTGGAAAGGCGCGCGCTCCTGCGCCTGCAGCTTGCGGATGGCCTCGGCCAGCGCGCCCACGGTCTGCAGCATTGCGGGTCCCGGCATGCGCAGCGGGTCGGCTTCGATCAGCTCGGCTTCGGCTTCCCACAGGCCGTTGTCGCGCTGCCGCGCCGACGTCTTCAGGCGGAAGCGCTGGCCGCCCAGGCAGCGCACGCGCAGGATGCCGGGCTGTTCGGCGTCCACCTCGTCGATGTGGGCCAGCGTGCCCACCTCTTCCAGGTAGGCCGGCTTGACGCTGCGGCCGGTTTCGGCGCCGCCCTTCAGGCACACCACGCCAAATGGCGCCTTGGTGCGCAGGGAGTCGGACACCAGGTCGAGGTACCGCGCTTCGAAGACCTTCAGGCCCAGCACGGCATCCGGGAACAGCACCAGCTGCAGCGGGAACAGCGGCAGGATCACTCGCGTGCGTCCAGTTCGCGGTGCCTCACCAGCGTGGCGTGGCGGCTTTCGAACTGGCGCGCCAGCCATTCCACGCTGTAGACGGAACGGTGCTGCCCGCCGGTGCAGCCCACGGCCACGGTGAGGTAGCTGCGCTGGTCGTCCTCGAAGGCGGGCAGCCAGCGCTGCAGGAAGCCGTGGATCTGCGTCAGCATCTCGGCCGTCTCGGGCTGCTGTTCCAGGTAGGCGGCCACCGGCGCGTCGCGGCCGGTGAGCGGGCGCAACTCGCGGATGTAGTAGGGGTTGGGCAGCACGCGCACGTCGAACACGTAGTCGGCGTCCAGCGGCACGCCGTACTTGAAGGCGAAGGACTCGAAGACCAGCGTCAGCGCCGCCTCGCGCGCGCCCACCAGCGAACGAACCCAGCTGCGCAGCAGGGCCGGCCGCAGCTGGCTGGTGTCGATGACAGTGGAGATCTCGCGCAGGTCGGCCAGCAGATCGCGTTCGAGCTCGATGGCCTCGATGAGTGCGCGCGAGGCATCACCACCGGCCGGCTTGGCCGTCAGCGGGTGCGGGCGGCGCGATTCCGAGAAGCGGCGCAGCAGCGCGTCGGTGCTGGCGTCCAGGAAGATGGGGCGGATGCGCACGCCCTCCTGCTTCAGGTCTTCGATCAGCGGCACCAGGTGCGGCAGCGACGAGGCGGTGCGCACGTCCACCGCCGCGGCCACGCGGTGCGTGTAGCGGCCGTGCTCCAGCTTGATGAAGTCGCGCAGCAGTTCGGGCGGCAGGTTGTCGACGCAGAAGTAGCCGGCGTCTTCCAGTGCATGCAGCGCGACGGACTTGCCCGAGCCCGAGATGCCGGTGACCAGGATGACGTCATCCCGGCGCCGGTTGTCCAGGCCCATCCACTCGCTCATCGCTGACTCAGCAGTGCTTGTGCATGCGCGGTGCCCGACAGCTTCTCGCCACCCAGCATGCGCGCGATCTCGGCCACACGGGCCTCGTGTTCCACCGGCGTGATGGCCGACAGCGTCTGCTTGCCTTTCATCGCCTTGCTGACGACGAAGTGGCGGTCGGCACAGGCTGCCACCTGGGCCAGGTGGGTGACGGCCAGCACCTGGGTGGCGCGGCTGCCGCCACCCCCCAGCTGTTTCATCAGGCGGCCCACGCTGTCGGCCACCGTGCCGCCGACGCCGGCGTCGATCTCGTCGAAGATCAGCGTGCCCAGGCCCTGCTTGTCCTTGGCCGCGGTCGTCACCGCGATGGCCAGTGCCAGGCGCGACAGCTCGCCGCCCGAGGCCACCTTGGCCAGCGGCCGCGGCGTGCTGCCGGCGTGACCGGCCACGCGCAGCTCGACACCTTCCAGACCGTAGGACTGCGGCTCGTCCAGCGGCAGCAGTGCCACTTCAAAACGGCCACCGGCCATGCCCAGCTGCTGCATGGCCTGTGTGACGGCATTCGACAGCGCCGGTGCGGCCTTGCGACGCTGCTTGCCGACCCGTTCGGCTTCGGCGCGGAAGGCACGCTCGGCGCCGGCCGCAGCGGCTTCCAGCGCGTCGAGATCGGCCGCAGCGTCGAGCCCCTTCAACTCGGCTTGCCAGCCCGCCAGCAGCGCCGGCAGTTCGGCCGGCGTGCGGCGGTAGCGCCGCGCCTGTGACACCCAGACGCCGATGCGGGCGTCGAGATCGGCCAGGCGCTCGGGGTCGGGTTCGGCGTGGCCGAGGTAGGTCGAGAGCGTGTGCGCGGCGTCCTCCAGCTGGGCCTGCGCCGCGCGCAGGATCTCGGCGACGGCGCCGAGCTGGGCGTCGTAGCGCTGCACTTCGTCGAGTGCAGTGATGGCACGCGACAGGCGCGCGTCGGCGCTGCCTTCGTCTTCGGACACGGCATCCAGCGCGGCGCGTGCGCCATCGAGCAGGGCCTGGCCGTGCGCCAGGCGCTGGTGCTCGGCGTTGAGCGTGTCCCACTCGCCTTCGGCCGGCGCCAGCTTGGCCAGTTCAGCCACCTGCCAGGCCAGGCGCTCGCGTTCGCGCTCCAGCGTGTCCCGCTGGCTGCGCGCGGTGTCCAGCGCGGCCAGCGCCTGGCGCCAGGCCGACCACGCGGCGGCCAGCGCCGTGCCATCGACGCCGGCCTGCGCGTCGAGCAGCGCGCGCACCGCGGCGGGCCGGGTGAGGCTCTGCCAGGCATGCTGGCCGTGGATGTCCACCAGCGACTCGGCTGCTTCGCGCAGCTGTGCCAGCGTGGCCGCGCTGCCGTTGATCCAGGCGCGGCTCTTGCCCTGCGCGTCGACCGTGCGGCGCAGCAGCAGCGT
>CAYREA010000149.1:0-10733 GCA_964423075.1 uncultured Rubrivivax sp.
GCAGAACTCGGTGCGGTGCGTGTTGCCGGTGACGTCGATCAGCAGGTTGCGCAGCGTGCGGTCGATGATCCACGGCGGCAGGCTGCCGTGTTTGCCGTGCTGGCGCTCCAGTTCGTTGAGCGCGATCTCGACCTCGTAGACCTGGTCGCCGCGCGCCTCGTCGAAGCGCGGGTGCTGGCTGGTGGGCCCGATGAACACGCCGCTGAACAGGTAGCTCAAGGCGGGGTGGTTGTGCCAGTACGTGAGCAGGCTGGCCAGCAGGTCGGGCCGGCGCAGGAAGGGGCTGTCGCCCGGCGTGGCGCCGCCCAGCACGAAGTGGTTGCCACCGCCGGTGCCGGTGTGGCGGCCGTCGAGCATGAACTTCTCGGTGGACAGGCGCGTCTGGTGCGCCGCCTCGTACAGGAACTCGGCGTGTTCGACCAGCTCGCCCCAGTTCGAGGCCGGGTGGATGTTGACTTCGATGACACCCGGGTCGGGTGTCACCGACAGGTGCTTCAGGCGCGGGTCGCGCGGCGGCGGGTAGCCTTCGAGCACGATCTTCACGCCCAGCTCGACGCAGGTGGCCTCGATGGCGGCGAGCAGCTCCAGGTAGTCTTCCAGGAAGCGCAGCGGCGGCATGAAGATGTAGATGACGCCGCTCTTGCCGCCGTGTTTGGCTTCGGCCTTCGGGCCGTTGCCGCGCTGCGGGTCGCGCACTTCCACGCACAGCGCGGTGCGGGTGAGCTCGCCGGCCGATTCAAAGCGCGCCGGCACCGCCAGCGGGTTGCGCGGGAAGGGCTTCTCGGGGTCGTGCTCGGTGCCCATGCGCTCGACGCCGGGGCCGGCCACGAAAGGTGCCCCGGCGCCGGCCGGCATGGCCGCGCCATCGGCGCCAAAACCGTCGGCCATGAAACCGTCGGCGTCCAGTCCGCCTTCGGGCGCGTCGGCGGTGGCGTCGGCCGCAGCCGGTGACTGCACCTGCATGCGCAGCGTGGCCGCAGAGGGCAAGGCTGGCTTGGGCGCGAAGGGGTCGGGCATCAGCGACCAGGGGCGGTCGCCCGCGGCGGCCCAGGGCTGGGAATCGAGCGGCAGGCGGTAGCCCATGGGCGAATCGCCGGGCATCAGGTACAGGCGCTCGTCGCGCAGGAACCAGGGGCCCGTCACCCACTGCGGGCCGGCCAGGCCCACGTTCCATTCGCGCTTGAGCGGCAGCAGGTAGCCCACCGCCGTGTCCAGCTTCTGCTGGAAGACGCGGCGCAGGCGCGCGCGTTCCAGTTCATCGTCGAGCCGCGCGTCGAAGGGGTCGACGTTCACCGGCAGGCGGCGCTCGCGCCACAGGTAGTACCAGGTGTCCTCGTAACCCGGCAGCACGAAGCGCGGGTCCAGGCCCAGGCGGCGCGCCAGGCTGACGGTGAAGCGGTTGGCGTCCACCGCGGTGTAGCGGTGGGTGTCGCGCTCGTCGGCGAAGAGCGAAGGGTCGTTCCAGCACGGCTGGCCGTCGGCGCGCCAGGCGATCATCAGCGCCCAGCGCGGCAGCTGTTCACCCGGGTACCACTTGCCCTGGCCGAAGTGCAGGAAACCGCCCTGGCCGTACTGGGCGCGCAGCTTGTGCACCAGGCCCGTGGCCAGGCCACGCTTGGTGGGGCCCAGGGCGTCGGTGTTCCATTCGGCGGCGTCGCGGTCGTCCACGGCCACGAAGGTGGGCTCGCCGCCCATCGTCAGGCGCACGTCCTGGGCCTGCAGCTGTTCGTCGACGCGGTGGCCCAGGGCCTCGATGGCCTTCCACTGCTCGTCGGTGTAGGGTTTGGTGACACGCGGCGATTCGTAGATGCGCGTCACTTCCATGTGGTGCGAGAACTCGACCTCGCACTCGTCCACCGCGCCGCTCACAGGCGCCGCGCTGCCGGGCTCGGGCGTGCAGGCCACGGGGATGTGGCCTTCACCGGCGAGCAGGCCGCTGGTGGGGTCGAGGCCGATCCAGCCGGCGCCGGGCAGGAAGATCTCGCACCAGGCGTGCAGGTCGGTGAAGTCGTGTTCGGCGCCGCTGGGGCCATCGAGCGACTTCACGTCGGGCTTCAGCTGTATGAGGTAGCCCGAGACGAAACGCGCCGCGATACCCAGGTGGCGGAAGATCTGCACCAGCAACCAGCCGGTGTCGCGGCAGGAGCCGCTGCCGTTGGTGAGCGTGACCTCCGGCGTCTGCACACCCGGCTCCATGCGGATCAGGTACTTGATCTCATGCTGCAGGCGCTGGTTCAGGCCCACCATGAAGTCGATGGTGCGCATCTTCTCGCGCGAGATGCTGTCGACGAAGGCCTTGAAGCGCGGCGTCAGCTCGCTCTTCACGAGGTAGGGCACCAGCTCCTGCTTGGCCTCGGCGCTGTAGGCGAAGGGGAATTCCTCGGCCTCGGGCTCCAGGAAGAAGTCGAAGGGGTTCAGCACCGACATCTCGGCCACCAGGTCGACGGTGACCTTGAACTCGCGCGTGCGCTCGGGGAAGACCAGCCGCGCCAGGTAGTTGGCGAAGGGGTCCTGCTGCCAGTTGATGAAGTGTTGCGCCGGCTCGACGCGCAGCGAGTACGACAGGATGCGCGTGCGGCAATGCGGTGCCGGGCGCAGCCGCACGATCTGCGGCCCCAGGCCGACGAGCTGGTCGTAGCGGTAGTGCGTGACGTGGTTCAGCGCGACATGGATGGACACGGGCTGGGACTCCTGGGCCTGGTTTCTTGGCTTGCCGGGTGGAAGGCAGTGGGGTGTTGCAAGCGGCGGGCCACGTTCACGGCGGCCGCGCGCCTTCAGGGGCTGCCGACGGCCGGATCCGGCAGCCGATGATGCCAGTAACGACGCGCAACCACGCGCTGGCAGGCCGGGGTTTCACCCGGGGTGAGGGTCAGCGCGCCGCAGCGGTCGCTGCGCCACACGGGCAGGCCCTGGGCTTCGTAGCGCGCCAGCACGTCGGGCGCCGGGTGGCCGTAGCGGCTGCGCCAGGCCGCCTGCACCACGGCAAGGCGCGGGTTCACCGCCGCCAGGAAACCCGCCGTGGACGAAGTACGGCTGCCGTGGTGCGGTACCAGCAGCACGTCGGCCTGCAGGCCCTGGCCCAGGCGCTGCACCAGGCTGGTTTCCTGAGGCGCTTCGATGTCGCCCGTCAGCAGCGCGCTGCCGCCCGTGCCTTGCACGCGCAGCACACAGCTCAACGCGTTGGGCCTGGCGCTGCCGGCGTAGTCGGCCTCGGTGGGGTGCAGGATCTCGAAGCGCACGCCGTCCCATGTCCAGCCCTGCCCCGCCAGGCAGCGCCGGTGCGGCACGCCGCGCGCCCGCAGCGGGTGTTCGTCAGGCAGCGAACTGGCCATCTCGCGCACCGGCAGGCCGGCCAGCAGGGCGGCGGCACCGCCGACGTGGTCGCTGTCCTTGTGGCTCAGCAGCAGCAGGTCGAGTCGCTTCTCGCCGCGGGCGCGCAAGAGCGGCAGCAGCACGCGCCCGCCGGCGTCGGCCTCGATGGAATAGGCCGGGCCGGTGTCGAACAGCAGCACATGGCCGTGTGTGCGCACGATCACGGCGGTGCCCTGGCCGATGTCGGCCGCCACCAGCTCGAACTGCCCCGGCGCCGGGCGCGGCACGGGCGGCGCCAACAGCGGCAGCATCAGCGGCAGGGCCAGCACGCGCAGGCGCCAGGGCAGCGGCAGCACGGCCAGGGCGGCGCCGAGCAGGCCGCAGGCCGCCACCCAGGGCGGCGCGGCCGCGGCCGTCCACGTGGCCAGCGGCAAGGCGGCCAAGCCTTGCAGGCCGTCCGTCAACGACAGCACCAGCGCGCCGGCCAGCGCCCACAGCGGCGGCAGCAGCACGCCCAGCAGCGCCAGCGGCGTGATCAGCAGGGTGACGAGCGGGATTGCCACCAGGTTGGCGACAAAACCCACCAGCGACAGCTGCTGGAAGAACACCAGCGACAGCGGCGCCAGCCCGACGGTGGCCACCAGCTGGGTGCGAAAACCGGCGCGCAGCGTGTGCACGAAGCGCGCGCGCCAGCCTTGGGGCGGCGTGGCATCGGCGTCGTGCACCGGTTCCGACGCCACCAGCAGCGCCACCGCCACGAAAGACAGCCAGAAGCCAGGCTGCAGCAGCGCCCAGGGGTCGCAAGCCGCCACCACCAGCGCCGCGGCCAGCAGCACCGCATGCAGCGGCCAGCGCAAGCCCGCGGCGCGCAGCAGCACCACCGTGCCGATCATCCACACCGTGCGCTGCGCCGGCACGCCCCAGCCGGCCAGCAGCGCGTAGCCGGCGGCGGCGATGAAACCGCCCCAGCGCGCTGCCGTGGGCGCCGGCAGCCACAGCGGCAGGCGCGGGTGCAGCCGCCACAGCCGCCCGAGCAAGGCACCGGCCAACCACGCGAACATGGTGACGTGCAGGCCGCTGATGCTCATCAGGTGCGCCACGCCGGTGATGCGGAACAGGTCCCAGCCTTCGCGGTCGATGGCCGCCTGGTCGCCGATGGCCAGCGCCGCCAGCACGCCGGCGGCATCGGGGTTGGCCACACGCTGCACGATGGCGTCGCGGATGCGCTGCCGCAGCCTTTCCACCGGGTGGCCCACCGCCTCGGCCAGCTTGCGCGGCGGCGATTCGGGCCGGGCCCGCACATAACCGCTGGCACCCAGGCCGCGTTCGAAGGCCCACAGTTCGAGGTCGAAGCCGTGCGGGTTGAGCGTGCCGTGCACCTGGCGCAGGCGCAGCGTCATCAGCCAGCGCTGGCCGGCGCGCAGTTCTTCGGCGGGGCCGCTGAGCAGGCCGTCGTCGTCGGGGCCGCGGTACCAGCCGAGCGAAAGGCGCTGCGGCACCTGCACCGGCGCGCCGCGCAGCGTGGCGGCCTCGGTCTGCAGCACGAAGCGCGTGCCGGTGAGCCCGGCGCGCGGCAGTTCGGCCACCACGCCGGTGACCACCACGTCCTGGCCTTCCAGCGCCGGGGCCAGCCGGTCGGCCAGCACCAGGTGGGCGCGCCAGCTGGTGCTGGTGAAGGCCAGCGCCGCCACGCACACGGCCATCGCCAGCGCCACCAGCGGCAGGCGGCGCCAGCGCCACGCCGCGGCCAGAAGCGCCGACGCGGCGCCGGCGAGCGCGGCCAGGGCCGCAGCGCCCCACAGATCGGCCTGCCGCAGCTGCAGCGCCACGCCGGCCAAGCAGCCGGCAGCCAGCAGCGCGGCGAACGCGGCCGGCCCGAGTGGTCCTCCCATCGCTGCAGTGTAGGATGCCGCGCGTTTTGAACGGAGCCCCGCCATGACCATCGCCCAACGCCTGCTGGACCTCGGCATCACGCTGCCGCCGGTGGCCGTGCCGGCCGCCGCCTACGTGCCTTTCGTGCGCAGCGGCAATCTCGTCTTCATCTCGGGCCACATCGCCAGGAAGGACGGCAAGCCCGTGGTCGGCCAGCTGGGCACGAACACCAGCACCGATGAGGGCAAGGCCGCCGCGCGCGGCGTGGCCATCGACCTGCTGGGCACGCTGCAGGCCGCCGTGGGCGACCTGGCGAAGGTCAAGCGCATCGTCAAGGTGCTGAGCCTGGTCAACAGCGCACCCACCTACACCGAGCATCACCTGGTGACCAACGGCGCCAGCGAGGTGCTGGTGCAGGTGCTCGGCCCCGAGGTGGGCGCGCACGCACGCAGTGCCTTCGGCGTGGCGCAGCTGCCGATGGGCGCCTGCGTCGAGATCGAACTGATCGCCGAGGTGTGATGAAGAAGCGGGGACGTTCGGGCAGCAGCAAGGGCCAGCGCCTGCTGTGCGGCACCGCGATGGTGGTCTCGCTGGGTGCGGTGGGTGTGGCCCTGATCACCCAGCACAAGCTGGGCATGGAGCCCTGCCCCTGGTGCGTGCTGCAGCGGCTGATCTTCATCAGCATCGCCGTGGCCGCGCTGCCCGGCCTGCTGGCCGGCACGCGCGTGCTGTCGTGGCTGAGCGGCCTGTTGATGGCGCTGCTGGCGCTGAGTGGTGCCGCCGCCGCGCTGTGGCAGCACTTCGTGGCGGCGGGCTCGCAGTCCTGCGTGCTGACGCTGGCCGACCGCGTGGTGCGCGGCCTGTCGCTGGACGAGATCGCGCCCGATGTGTTCTCGGCCACCGCGCCCTGCTCGCAGGCCGCCACGCTGCTGGGCGTGCCCTACGAGTTCTACAGCCTCGTGCTGTTCATCGGCCTGCTGGTGTGGGGCGTGTGGGTGATGCGGCGCGCCTGAACAAGGCCCCGGTGCGCCTGGTGGCACGCTAGAGTTGCGGCGCCATGCCCAGCCCCCAGCAAATCGACGACCTGCACACGCTGCTGCTCACGCGTGCGCCCATCACCCTGATCGAGACCCACGACGAGCCGCGCGTGCTGGCCCTGTGCGCCGCCGCCTGCAAGAAGAGCGACCGCGAACTCTGGACCTGGTCGGCCAGCAGCGGCCTGCGCGTCAGCCAGGGGCTGAAGCTGAGCCTGGTGGAGATGGTCAAGGGCAAGGACGAAGACCCGGCCGACACCAAGCAGCTGCCCGAAGCCCTGCAGGCCGTCGAGCGCATGCGCGAGGCGGCGCTGGTGGTGTTCCTCGACATCCACCCCTTCCTGAGCAACCCCGTGATCACACGGGCGATGAAGGAGGTGGCGCAGCGCTGCGAAACCAAGGGCCTGCAGCTGATGCTGGTGGGCCACGACATCAAGCTGCCCGAGGAACTCTCGGCCCTGAGCGCGCGCTTCGAGATCGAGCCCATGACGCTGGACCGCGTGAAGGCCGCGTTCAACGAAGAGCTGCAGCGCCGCCGCGGTATCGGCCCGCAGGCCGCCGGCTCGCGCGCCACGCTCGACTCGCTGCTGCGCCACATGGTGGGCCTGCCGCAGGCCCAGGTGCGCCACCTGGCGCGGCTGGTGCTGGGTGACGGCGAGATCAACACCGCCGACCTGGCGCGTGTGCTGGCCGTCAAGCACGAAGTCATGGGCGGCGCCGAGGTGCTGCGCTTCGAGCACGACCTGCCCACGCTGGACCAGGTGGCCGGCATGGCCGCGCTCAAGCGCTGGCTGAAGGTGCGGCGCGAGCCCTTCCTGCAGCCCGCCGCCACCGGCCTGCCGGCACCGCGCGGCGTGCTGCTGCTGGGTGTGCAGGGCGCGGGCAAGAGCCTGGCGGCGAAGGCGATTGCCGCCAGCTGGCAGGTGCCGCTTTTCCGCATGGACTTCGGCGCGCTCTACGACAAGTGGCAGGGCGAAAGCGAACGCAAGCTGCGCGAGGCGCTGCGCGTGGCCGATGCGATGCAGCCCTGCGTGCTGTGGATGGACGAGATCGAGAAGGGCCTGGCCGGCGGCAGCAGCAGCGAAGGCGACAGCACCGGCGCCGGCACGCGCATGCTGGGCAGCCTGCTGACCTGGATGTCCGAGCGCCGCAGCAGCGTGTTCCTGGCCGCCACCGCGAACAACATCGAGGCCCTGCCGCCCGAGCTGGTGCGCAAGGGCCGCTTCGACGAGATCTTCTTCGTCGACCTGCCCACCGAGGCCGTGCGCGGCGGCATCTTCCGCATCCACCTGGCGCGCCACGGCATCGCGGCCGACGCGCAGGCGCTGGGTCTGCTGGTGCAGGGCAGCGCGGGCTACTCGGGCGCCGAGATCGAAGCCGCCATCGTCGGCGCGCGCTACGAAGCCCACGGCACCGGCCATGCGCCGCACGCCCACGGCGTGCTGGCCGAACTGGCGCGCACCAAGCCGCTGTCGGTGACCCGCGCCGAGGCCATCGCGCGGCTGCGCGCGTGGGCCGCAGACCGCACGGTTGGCGTGGAATGACAAGGAGGATCCGCATGATGCTGGCCCGCTGCGTGGCTGTCCTGCTGCTGGCGCTGGGCGCCACGGCCGCCGGGGCGCAGTCGCGCAACCTGGCACCCGGTTTCGAAGGCCTGCCCGCTGGCGCGAAGGCGGTGCTGATGCCGGTGGACGTCGAACTCTTCTCGCTCAGTGCCGGCGGCGTGCCCGAGCCGCGGGCCGACTGGACGGCCGACGCGCAGAGCCACATGAACGAAGCGCTGCGCCAGGCGCTGGCGCGCTCGGGGCTGGACGTCACCACGCTGGCCGACAAGGACAGCGACGACTTCGCCGAGCAGGTGGGCCTGCACGCCGCGGTGGCGCGCTCGATCAACCTGCACCACAGCCTGGGCGCTGCGTACGCCCTGCCCAGCAAGGGCGGCCGGCTCGACTGGAGCTTCGACACCGCGATGCAGCCGCTTCAGCGCAAGACCGGCGCGCGCTACGGCCTCTTCGTCTGGGTGCGCGACAGCTACGCCAGCGCCGAGCGCAAGGTGGCGCTGGTGGCGCTGGCGCTGTTCGGCCTGGTGGGTGGTGGTGGCGTGCAGACGGGATATGCCTCCCTGGTGGACCTGGAGACCGGGCAGGTGCTGTGGTTCAACCGCCTGCTGCGTGGCTCGGGCGACCTGCGCGAGGCTGGCGCCGCCGCCGAGTCGATGAACGCACTGCTGGCAGGCTTCCCGGCCGCGAAATGAAACGCCGGCGCTGGATCGCAGGCGCCTGCGCACATTGCGCCCTGCTGGCCTCCGGCGGCGTGCGCGCGCAGGCCGACTGGGCACCGCCGCCGCGTTTTGCCCGCCCGGAAATCGGCAGCGACGAAGGCGGCCTGTGGGCCATGATGGACCGCGAAGAAACGCGCCTGCGCCGCAGCCCCTTCCGCATGCGCGAAGAGGGGCTGCAGGAGTACCTGCAGGCGCTGGCCTGCCAACTGGGCGGCGAGCACTGTCCGGACATCCGCGTCTACCCGGTGCGCACGCCCTTCTTCAACGCCAGCATGGCGCCCAACGGCATGATGGTGGTGTGGAGCGGCCTGCTGCTGCGGGTGGAAAACGAAGCCCAGCTGTGCGCCGTGCTGGCGCACGAGGTGGGCCACTTCCTGCAGCGCCACTCGCTGGCGCGGCTGCGCGACGCCAAGTCGCGCAGCGCCTTCGGCAGCTTCTTCCTGGCCTTCGGCGCCATCGGCGCCATGGCCACCATGGCCACGCTCACCAGCGCCTTCGGTTTCTCGCGCGACCAGGAGCGCGAGGCCGACCAGATCGGCCTGGCGCTGATGGAAAAGGCCGGTTACGACCCGCGCGAAGCGGCCAAGGTGTGGGCCAACCTGCTGGCCGAGGTGAACGCCAACCCGGCCGTCGACAAGGACGCGCCCAACCCGATGATGGCCACCCACCCGGCCGCGGCCGAACGCGCGCGCACGCTGGCCGACCTGTCCGCCGGCCGCGGCGGCAAGCTGGGCCAGGCCGAGTACCAGCGTGTGCTGGCCCCGCTGCGCTATGCGCTGCTCGACGACGAGTTGAAGCGGGGCCGCCACCCCGAGACCCTGGCCTTGCTGGGCCGCATGCTGGCGCTGAACCCTGCCGACGCCGAACTGCTGTACTTCCGCGGCGAGATGCGGCGCCAGCGCGCCGGCCCCGGCGACACCGACGCTGCGCTGGCCGACCTGAAAGCCGCAGCCGCGGCCGGCAACGAGCCGGCCGCCGTGCACCGCGCGCTGGGTTACCTGTACCGCGGCCTGGAGCAGCCCGAAGCCGCGCGGCTGGCCTTCCAGACCTACCTCGACAAGCACCCCGCCGCGCCCGATGCCGGGCTGATCCGCCACTACCTCAGCGAAGGGAAACCCGCCTCATGAACCGCCGCCTGCTGCTCGCGCTGGCCGTCGCCGGCCTGGCCGGTTGTGCCACCACGCCGCCGCCGATCACCGCCGTCCACAGCGGCGAGGCGCTGATCAAGCAGCGCCTGCTGGTGGACATCACCACGCCCTGGAACCAGTTCGAACGCGGCCAGTTTGCCCAGGTGCCGCTGTGGACCAACGAGGGCTTCACCGTCGACGCGCTGCAGTTCTACGTCGGCCTGAAGGACGGCGAGCTGATCGCGCCCACGCCCAAGGAACCCAAGGGCCAGCGCGACCTGGCCTTCAAGTCGGGCATGCAGGCGGCCGAGATCGTGGCCCTGTTCCAGAGCCTGTGGACACGCGACGGCTCGGCCTTCACGCTCGACAAGCTGGAGCCCGCCCCCTTCGTGGGCGAGCAGGGTTTCCGCTTCGAATACACCCTGGTGCGCAAGCTCGACGAGGTGCGGCTGCAGGGCGTGGCCTGGGGCGCGGTGCGCCAGGGCGAGCTCTTCGCCATCACCTACGCGGCGCCGCGCCTGGCCTTCTTCCCGCGCTACAAGGCGCAGGTGGAGGCCATCGCGGCGTCAGCGCGGGTGCGCAGTTAGGCCGGCGCCACGCGCGCCACCTTCACGAAGCCTTCCACCTTGCGCCCCTTGCGGGCGCGCTTGCCCTGGTGCTCGGCCAGCGCGGCGGCCTTGAAGCTCTCTTCCTTGGCCTTGCCGCCGCGGCCGCTGCCCTGCACCTTCAGCGCCTCGCCGAAGGTGGCCACTGAAATGAGTGGCGTCTTGGCGTCGACGTCCATCAGCGTCAGCCCGCGCCCGCCGCCGGGCTGCAGCTTCAGTTCTTCCAGCGGGTACACCAGCAAACGGCCGTCGGCCGCCAGGCAGGCCACCTGGCCATGGCTGTGCTCGGCGCGCGCCGGCGGCAGCACGGTCTCGGTCTTGTCCAGCGTCAGGAAGGCCTTGCCGCCACGGTTGCGGCCGACCATGTTCTCCACCTCGGCCAGCAGGCCGTAACCACCGCTGTTGGCCAGCAGCAGCGTGACGCTGCCGGCACCGGCGAAGTAGTGGGCGATCTGCGTGCCGGCTTCCAGGTCGATGAGCGTGGTGATGGGCACGCCGTCGC
>CAYREA010000150.1:0-10699 GCA_964423075.1 uncultured Rubrivivax sp.
GCAGCTTCTCCATGAAGGCCAGCGCGCCGAAGCGCTGCTCGATGAGGCCGCGCATCGAACGCAGCTCGGTCATCATCTCGATCTGTTCGCCGCGCGAAGGCAGCGTGGGCGCGGCGGCCAGCACGGGGGTGGGTTCGGTGAGGCGCACTTCGTCGCGCAGCACCGGGATGTCGCGCGGCGCTGCTGCGGCCACGGGCTCGCGGCGCTGGGCGTGGCGGGCGCGTGCGGCCTCGATGGGCGCCACGCTGGGCGGCAGCGGCGCCGGCACTTCGGGCTCCAGCGCGGCAGCGGCCGCGGCTTCGGCATGGCGCTCGGCATCGCGGCGCTTGAGCATGCGCTGGCGCACGTAGTCCTGGAAGGACAGCGTGCTCATCTGCAGCTGTTCGACGTCGTCGGCGACGTCGCTGGCATCCATGCTGGGCTCGACGCGCTGGCTGGCACGCGGTGCGGCCGGGGCGGCGGGCGCGGCGGCACGCGACCGGGCCAGGTTCTGCGGCTGGCGCGGCGCGGCCTCGGCCGGCGCGCCCACACGTTCGAGCTGGTGCACGCTCTCGGGCGCCATGGCCAGGATCTCCACGCCTTCGGCGCAGGGCTTGGTGGACATGACGACGGCGTCTTTGCCGAAGGCCGCCTTGACCAGGGCCATGGCTTCGCGCGAGGTGCGCGCGGTGAAGCGTTTGAGGTTCATGCCGTGGCTCCGATGATTGAACCGATGCGTATCGAGTGCGTCTCAGGAATCTCGCTGTGCCCCAGCACCTTCAGGCGCGGTGCGGCACGCTTGAGCAGGCGGGCCAGGGGCGCGCGGATCAGGTCGGGCACCAGCAGGCAGGCGGGCACGCCCAGGTCTTCCTGCTTGCGGGCGGTGTCGGCGGCGCTGCGGCTGAGCGTGTCGGCCACGCCGGGGTCGAGCGCGGCGCCGTGCGGCGACATCAGGGCCTGGGTCACCAGGCGTTCGAGTTCGGGGTCGAGCGCAATCACGTCCAGTTCCTTCACCGGGCCGTAGATCTGCTGCACGATGGCCGGGGCCAGGTGCACGCGGATGCGGCGGGCCAGCTCGGCGGGGTCGGTGACGGTGCTGGCGTGTTCGGCCAGGCATTCGACGATCGAACGCATGTCGCGGATGTGCACGCCCTCTTCCAGCAGCAGCTGGAGCACTCGTTGCAGGGTGGCGATTCCGACCATCTTGGGCACGACGTCTTCGATCAGTTTGGGGGCCAGTTTGGTGACATGCTCCACCAGCTGTTGCGTCTCGACACGTCCGAGCAGCTTGGCGGCATGAACCTGCATCAAGTGTGAGAGATGGGTGGCCACGACGGTCGCGCAATCAACGACCGTAAAGCCGGCCATCTGCGCCATCTCCTTGTGGCGCTCATCGATCCACACCGCGGGGAGGCCGAAGGCCGGATCGGTGGTCTTCACGCCGGGCAATTGCTGCGTGGCGCCGCCCGGGTTGATGGCCAGCAGCTGGCCCGGCGAGGCCTCGCCCTCGCCCACCATGGCGCCGCGCAGCGTGACGCGGTAGACACTGGGCTTGAGCTCGGTGAGGTTGTCGCGGATGTGCACCGGCGGCGGCAGGAAACCCACCTCCTGCGCGAACTTCTTGCGCACGCCCTTGATGCGCGTGAGCAGGTCGCCCTGGCGTGCCTTGTCCACCAGGGCGATGAGGCGGTAGCCCACCTCCAGGCCCAGGGTGTCCACCGGCGTCAGGTCGTCCCAGCTGGCTTCGGCATTGACGGGCTGGATCTCGGTGTTGCCACGTTCGGGCTCGGCCGCGGCGCGGGCGCGTTTCTGCGCCAGCTGCCAGGCCAGGAGGCCCAGGCCGCCGGCGACGATGAGGAACACCAGGTGCGGCATGCCCGGCACCAGGCCCAAGAGGCCCACCACGCCGGCTGCCACGCCCAGGGCCTGCGGCGAATCGAAGACCTGGCCGCGGATCTGCGTGCCGATGTCCTGTTCCTTGCCCACGCGCGACACCACCATCGCGCTGGCCACGCTGATCAGCAGCGCCGGGATCTGCGCCACCAGCGCATCACCCACCGCCAGCGTGATGTAGGAGCTGGCCGCCTCGCCGGCGCTCATGCCGTGCATGGCCAGGCCGATGATGAAACCGCCGACGATGGTGATGAACAGGATCAAGAGGCCCGCCATCGCGTCACCGCGCACGAACTTGCTGGCACCGTCCATGGAACCGAAGAAGTCGGCTTCCTCGGCCACCTCGGCGCGGCGCAGGCGCGCCATCTTCTCGTCGATCAGGCCCGCATTGAGGTCGGCGTCGATGGCCATCTGCTTGCCGGGCATCGCGTCCAAAGCGAAACGCGCACCGACTTCGGCGATGCGCTCGGCGCCCTTGGTCACCACGACGAAGTTGATGACGACGAGGATGGCAAAGACGATCAGGCCGACGGCGAAATTGCCGCCGATGAGGAAGTGGCCGAAGGCCTCGATCACCTGCCCCGCCGCGCCCGGGCCGGTGTGGCCCTGCATCAGCACCACGCGGGTGGAAGCGACGTTCAGCGACAGGCGAAGCAGCGTGGTCACCAGCAGCACGGTGGGCAGGGCCGCGAAGTCCAGCGGCTTGACCATGCGCGCGCTGACCATCATGACCACCAGCGCCAGCGCGATGTTGAAGGTGAACAGCAGGTCCAGCACGAAGGCCGGCAGCGGCAGCACCATCATCGCCAGCATCATCACCACGAAGGCCGGCAGCACCAGCGCCTTGGCCTGGCCGGCCTGCGGGCCGAACAGCGTGTTCAGGCGTTCCATCAAGGCATTCACTCTTCAGACTCCAGCGGCTTCTTCGAGGCCGGGTTGTGCGGGTCCAGGTCGGCCGGCACCTCGGGCATCGGGGCTTCCATCGCGGCGATGCGGCCGGCGGCGGCGGCATCGCGCAGCGCGTAGACCCAGGCCAGCACCTGCGCCACGGCCGAGAACAGGCGGGCGGGGATCTCCTGGTCGACCTCGGTGTGGGCGTAGAGCGCACGCGCCAGCGGCGGCGCCTGCAGCACCGGCACCTTGGCCTCGCGCGCCAGGTCGCGGATCTTCAGCGCCAGCAGGTCGGCGCCCTTGGCGACGACACGCGGCGCGCCCATCTTCGTGTCGTCGTACTTCAAGGCCACGGCGTAGTGGGTGGGGTTCATCACCACCAGGTCGGCCTCGGGCACCGCGGCCAGCATGCGACGGCTGGACAGCTCACGCATGCGGGCGCGCATGCGGCCCTTGACCTCGCTGCTGCCTTCCATCTCCTTGTGTTCCTGCTTGGCCTCGGCCACGCTCATGCGCAGGCGACGGCCGAGCATGAAACGCTGCAGCGGCACGTCCACCAGGGCGAAGAGGCCGAGCACGCCGCACAGCAGCAAGAGGCCACCCTGGATCAGTGAGCCGCCTTCGGCCAGCGCCGCCGGCAGCGGCATGGCCAGCAGCTCGGCGTGGTGCAGCCATTGCTGCCACAACCAGGCCGCGCTCACGCCGCCCAGCAGCACGGCCAGGAAACAGGCCTTGAGCGTCTGCGTCAGCTGGTCGCCGCTGAACACGCGGCCGAGGCCCGTGATCGGGTTGAACTTCGTGAAGTTGGGTTCCAGCGGCTTGAGCGTGAAGTTCCAGCCGCCCGACAGCACCCCGGCGGCCAGCGCCACGCCGGCCATCACGGCGAAGAGGGGCAGCAGCACGGCCAGCATCTTCAGCGACAGCCCGCCCAGGCGTTCGGCCATGCCCTCGGGGTGGGCGATGGCCTGGGCGTCGAAGTGCAGCCCGTCGGCCAGGGCCTGGCTCAGCCAGCCGGTGATCTGCGGTGCCAGGAAGGCCAGCAGGCCCACCGCCGCGGCCAGCGCGCCGAAATGCCCGAGGTCGCGCGAACGTGCGACCTGGCCCTCGGTGCGGGCCTTGTCGAGCTTGCGTTGTGACGCTGGGAGATTGCGGTCTTGGGCGGATTCGGCCATGGTTCGGGTGCCCGCGACGACGTCGCCAGCAGGCCCTGCCATGGTGCCCCCGCGGCCTTTTGACTTGAGGCCGATAAGCAGGGGAAAGGCGCACGACTTCCGCAGCGGTGAAGCCACTTGTGCGCTGCGTGCAGGCGCGCTGAACCCCCGGCGCCCGGCAGGAGTTCACACTCCGGGCCGAAGCCCTCGGAGGAACCTCGCATGAGCGCCCTGCCCACCTACTTCATCAGCCACGGCGGCGGCCCCTGGCCCTGGATGGACGAGATGCGCCAGCCCATGGCCGTGCTGGCCGAGTCGCTGGTGCACATCACGCGAGAGATCGGCGTCAAGCCGAAGGCCGTGCTGTCGATTTCGGGGCACTGGGAAGCGCCGCAGTTCACCGCCATGGCCGCGGCCAGGCCGGGCATGGTCTACGACTACTACGGCTTCCCCGAACACACCTACAAGGTCAGCTACCCGGCACCGGGTGCGCCCGAGGTGGCCTCACGCATCCAGGCGCTGCTGCAGGGCGCCGGACTCGGCGCGGCGCAGGACCCGCACCAGGGCTACGACCACGGCACCTTCGCGCCGCTGGCGGTGATGTATCCGCAGGCAGACGTGCCGGTGCTTCAGCTGTCGCTGAAGTCCGGCTACAGCCCCGCCGAGCACCTGGCCGCCGGCCGCGCGCTGGCGCCGCTGCGCGACGAGGGCGTGCTGATCCTGGGCAGCGGCCTGAGCTTCCACAACTTGCGCCTGCGCGGCCCGGGCGCGCTGGCGCCTTCACGCGCCTTCGATGCCTGGTTGCGCCAGACGCTGGAAGGCCTGCCGCCTGCCGAACGCAGCGCGCAGCTGCTGGAATGGGAAAAGGCACCGGCGGCGCGAATCGCACATCCGCGCGAGGACCATCTGGTGCCCTTGATGGTGGCCCTGGGCGCCGCTGAAAGCGAGGCCGCGGCCACCGTGTACCACGAGGACCCGTCCGCCATCGGCTGGACGGTGTCGAGCTGGCGCTTCGGAAAGGTCTAGCGCCTCAGAAGCCCAGGCTGGCGAGCAGGTCGTCGACCTCGCCCTGGTTCGTCACCACGTCGGTGCGGCCTTCGGCGTTCACCACCGGGCCGGCCAGCACGCTCGGGTCGACCTTCTCGCGCTGGTCGGGCGGCACCACCTGCACCAGCAGCTTGACGAGGCTGTCTTCCAGGTCGTTGGCCAGCGTCACCACCTTGGCCACCACCTGGCCGGTGAGGTCGTGGAAGTCCTGGGCCATCATGATGTCGGTCAGGTGGTTGTCGATGGCGGCGGTGCGCTGCTCGACGTCCTGCACGAAGTTCATGACGCGGCCGCTGGCCACGGCACGCACCGGGTCAGCGACGATGGCGGCGGCCATCTCGCGCGTGGCGGCACTGATCGCGGCGTGGTCGGCCTTGGCCTGGTCGACCGAGTTGAGCACCTTGTTGGCGGCGTCGGCGGTCTTCTGGGCGATGTAGGTCAGGCGGCTGCGCGCGTCGGGCAGGCCGTCGGTGGCCACCTGCAGCTTGGGCATCACACCCAGCTGCTGCATGGTGTCGTGCAGCAGGCGCGTGATCGAGCCGAGCTGCTGGAACACCTCGGGTGAAACCGCCAGGGTCTCGGCCGGCTTGAGCGCGGCGATGTCGTCCATCTTCATGTTCTTGTCTCCCGCGGGCTCAGGCGGTAGCGCCGAGCTTCTGCATGATCTTCTGAACCTTCTCTTCCAGCGTCGCCTTGGTGAAGGGCTTGACGATGTAGCCGGCGGCGCCGCTCTGGGCGGCCAGCACGATGTCTTCCTTGCGCGCCTCGGCCGTGACCATCAGCACCGGGATGTGCTTGAGCGCGTCGTCGGCCTTCACCGCCTGCAGCAGCTGGAAGCCGTTCATGTTGGGCATGTTGATGTCCGAGACAACGAAGTCGAACTTGTTGTTCTTCAGCATCGCCAGCGCGACCTGGCCGTCTTCGGCCTCTTCGGCGTTGTTGCAGCCCATTTCCTTGAGCAGGCCGCGCACGATGCGGCGCATGGTCGAGAAGTCGTCGACGATGAGGAACTTCAGCTCGGTGGGCGTGTTCATGAGGCAAGGCCTTAGGGACGTGGGACTGGTGGGTTTATCGGGCAACGGGAGCCGGACTTGAGGCGGCAGCGGCGGCACCCGTCACGCTGGGCGCCTCAGGCTCCACTTCTTCGGGCAGCTGGGGCATGGTGCGGAAGACGGCCTCCTCGGCCTCGCGCGTCATCACGATGATGCTGATGCGCCGGTTGGAGGGTGCGGCCGGGTCGCGGCGGTCGAACAGGTTGCTGGCAGCCAGGCCCTGCACGCGCAGCACCTGCTCGTCGGGCAGGCCGCCGGCGATGAGCTCGCGGCGCGAGGCGTTGGCGCGGTCGGCGCTGAGTTCCCAGTTGCTGTAGCCGCGTTCGCTGTTGCCGAAGGGCAGCGCGTCGGTGTGGCCTTCCAGCGTCAGGCGGTTGGGCACCTCGATGAGGATGCTGCCCAGATCGCGCAGCAGGTCGCGCATCGGTGGCGACACCACGGCGCTGCCGCTGGCGAACATGGCACGGCCTTCCTGGTCGACGATCTGGATGCGCAGCCCGTCGCGCGTCATCTCCAGCAGGATCTGTGACGCCATGCCGGCGAGATTGGGGTTGGCGGCGATCTTCTCTTCCACCTTCTTCTTCAGGTTTTCCAGCCGCGCCACCTCGGCGCGGATCTGTTCGGCCTTGAGCTGGTGGACGTTGATGGTGGAGCGCGAGGCCTTGACCTCGCCCTTCTTCACCTGGCCGCCGGAGCGCGTGAGGTCTTCGCCGCCGCCCTTGATGAGGTGCGAGGAGTCGCCCGAGCCGCTGCCGCCGTTCATCAGCGCCAGCTTCAGCGGCGACGAAAAGTAGTCGGCGATGCCCTTCTTGTCGCCTTCGGTGGTGCTGCCCAGCAGCCACATCAGCAGGAAGAAGGCCATCATGGCCGTCACGAAGTCGGCGTAGGCGATCTTCCAGGCGCCGCCATGGACGGCATGGCCGCCCTTCTTGACGCGCTTGATGATGATCGGTTGCAGCTTCTTCGAGTCGCCGGCCATGGCAATTCCTACTTCTTGCCCTTGACGTGGCTCTCCAGCTCGGTGAACGAGGGCCGGTCACCCGAGTACAACACCTTGCGGCCGAATTCGATGGCCACCTGCGGCGCGTAGCCCTGCATGCTGGCCAGGAGCGTGGTCTTGATGCACTGAAGCTCCTTGCCGGCGTCTTCCACCTTCTGCTCGAGCAGGCCGCCCAGCGGCTCGACGAAGCCATAGGCCAGCAGGATGCCGAGGAAGGTGCCGACCAGGGCCGAGCCGATCATGCCGCCCAGCACCGCCGGCGGCTGGCCGACGCTGCCCATGGTGTTCACCACGCCCAGCACCGCGGCCACGATGCCGAAGGCCGGCAGGCCACCGGCCAGGCGCGCGATGGCCGCGACGGCGGCGTGCTCTTCGGCGTGGTGGGTGTCGATCTCGCTGTCCATCAGCGACTCGATCTCGTGTGCGTTGAGGTTGCCCGACACCATCATGCGCAGGTAGTCGGTGATGAATTCGGTGACGTGGTGGTCGGTGCCCACGGTCGGGTACTTCTGGAACAGCGGGCTGCTGTGCGGATCCTCGACGTCCTTCTCGATCGACATCAGGCCTTCCTTGCGCGCCTTCTGCAGGATGTCGAACAGCAGCGCCAGCAGCTCCATGTAGCGCGCCTTGCTGAACTTGCTGCCCTTGAAGCAGCGGCCCAGGCCGGCGATCGATGCCTTGACCACCTTCATCTGGTTGTTCGCCAGGAAGGCGCCCATGGCCGCGCCGAAGATGGTGATCATCTCGAACGGCAGTGCCTTCAGGATCACGCCCATGTTGCCGCCGTGCACGATGTACACGCCGAAGATGCAACCCAGGGCCAGGACCCAACCGATGATGACGAACATGAGGGTGTTGGTGGTAGGAAGGTGCGGCGCGCAAGCGGAACGGCCGGCGCGCGCCTTGCATGGGTTATCGGCCGGGCGCTGCCCCGGTTGAGCCAGGCCTTGCGGCCGGGCGGTACACCCACACGGGCTTGCGCCCCGGGCCTTCCAGGCAGGCCACCGGCTTCACGCCGGGCACGGCGAATTCCAGGCTGACCAGCCAGGCCTCGTGTGACAGCTCGGCCGCGGCCTTGGCGAAGGCGCGCGCCATGCTCTCGGGGCGCTGGAACAGGTAGACCAGGTCATGGCCGGCCCACGAGGCCTGCCACATGTCGCCGCGCTGCACGTCCGCATCGCGGCAGCGGCGGCGCGCGGCCCAGGCCAGCGGCGCGCTCCACTCGATGCCCACCAGCGCCGCGCGCGGCCACAGGCGGCGCAGCGCGGCCAGGCCGTGGCCCAGGCCGCAGCCGGCGTCGAGCACACGCTCGGGCTGGCCCACCACGCCGTCCAGCCCGGCCAGCGCGTCGGCCGGCGTGGGGAACACGGGTGCGTCGCGCCAGGCGCGCAAGGGGTAGATCGCCAGCAGCGGCAGCAGCGGCAGCAGCCACAACCAGGCCGGCCAGGCACCGGCTCCACCCAGCGCCAGCAGCGACAGCGGAAAGCCCGCGCCCGCGATGGAGCGTCGCCACAGGCCGCGGCAGGGCCAGGCCACCGCGCCGCTGGCGAAGCTGGCCAGCGCAAAGGCGGGCATGGGTTCGAGGCCGGCGGCACGCAGCGGCAGCCAGAGCAGCCATCCGGCGGCCCAGGCCAGCAGCGCCGGGAGTGGCCACGGCAGTAGGAGCTTCATTCCCGGCAGTGTCCGGCGCACGGGTGCGGCCGGGGCGCGGAAAAGACGCCGCGCGGCGCGCCAGTTCAGCGCATCGCCAGCAGGCGCTCGTGCGGCGGGCGCACCTTCACGACGCCGGGCGCGAGCGCGCTCTTGACGGCGAAGCGGCGGTCCAGCGTATCGCGCAGCGCGGGTTCGCCCAGCACGTTGCCGCTGGCCGAGATCAGCGAGGCGACGAGCGGCAGGTTGGCGCGGCGGCCGCGCGCCAGCACGATGCCCATCTCGCCATTGGTGAGTTCGACGAAGCTGCCCGGCGGGTACAGGCCCACCGCGCGCAGCAGGGCACCCCCCACTTCGTCGGGCACGCCACCTGCGCCCAGGCAGGCTTCGCGCGCGGCCTGCACCGGCGACATCGGCGCGCGCGCGTTGCGGCGGCTGATCTTGGCGGCGAACAGGTCCACGCGGCGCAACAGGCGCGCGATCTGGCGTTCGGGCGGCAGCGCCGCCAGCGGCGTGGCGTCGTCGCGCTGGTCGTGGTGGCCGGCCACCACGGCCAGGCACACCGGGTCGGTGATGCCGGCGGCCTGCAGCATGCGGGCGCCGTTCTCGGCATGGTTGTCGATCACGGCGCGCTTGGCGGCATCCAGCGGCAGCTCGGTCACGGCCAGCTGGTCCTGCAGGCGCAGCATGGCGATGTTCATCGTCAGCGCGGCCAGGCTGAGCACATCGATGCGCTCCTGCGGCCAGCCCAGCGCAGTGGCGGCCTGCTCGCCCATCAACATCGTCATCAGGCCGTGGCGGCTGCTGTAGTTGCGGGTGTTCAGGCCGGCTTCGTAGACCATGTGGTACAGCGAGGCGTCGGGGCGCTTCTGTGCCAGCTGGCGGGCCCGGTCGTGCACGGCGCGCAGGCGCTCGGGCCAGTCGGTGTCGGGGCGGGCGTCGCGCAGCACGGCGTCCAGGTGCAGCACCAGTTCGTCCCACTGCTCGCTCAGCGTCAGCGATACGGTCGAGGCGTTCGGCGCTTCGCGCGGCGCCACTTCGGGCCGCGCCTCGGCCAGGTTCTTCATCGAACCGCCGTTGCGGAAGACGTTGTCGACCACGGCGGCCAGGCGGCGCATCCACGGTCCCGCCTCGGCCTCGTCAGCGTACAGCGGCACTTCCTTCAGGTCTTCCAGATGCGCAGGGTTGATGATCGACAGGCCGGCCTTCAGCAGCAGCCGACCGTCGGTGTCGCGCAACCCAAAGGGCAGCGGTTCGCCCATGCGCAGGTATTCGGAAGAAAAGTGAACCAGCTTCACAGCATGTCCGGTTGATATGCGGCCCCGACTACACGGCGCCTGAGTCTCTTATCGGCCGCTTCGCGCCGGGGCTGTAGGGGCCCCGTTCCGCACCACGTTGCAAGGCGCGGCCCGGCCAAAAAAAACGGGCCCCGAAGGACCCGTTGGAAAGCACAGAGTACTGTGCCAGGAGGAGACGAACAATGAACTTCAGAAAAATCTAGTCTGCATTTCGGCTGCGGCCAAGGCCGCTTGAGGGCCGGCCCGCAGCCTTGCGTGATCAATGTCCCGAACCGGCGGCCATTTGCGCCTGCACCGCCAGACTGCCGGCCAGCTTGCCCTTGCCGGCACGCGCCGGCGGGTTGCACATGCCGCATACGTAGTGGCGTGCGATTTCATGCGGGTGGGTGACGAAGTGGCCACCGCACTTGCTGCAGGCCGTCATCGTGAGCATGCCGTTGTCGACGAACTTCACCAGGCGCCAGGCGCGCGTAACGCTGAGCAGCGGCTCCAGCCCTTGCGCCTGCATCTGCTCGGCGTAGAGCTGGTAGGCCTTGATGACGGTGTCGATCTCGTCGATCGCGGCGCTCTTGTTCAGGTACTCGTGGATGTTCAGGAACAGGCTCGAATGGATGTTCGGCTGCCAGGTCATGAACCAGTCGGTGGAGAACGGCAGCTGGCCCTTGCTCGGGCTCTTGCCCGAGACCTCCTTGTACAGGCGCAGCAGGCGCTCGTAGCTGAGGTCGGTCTCGCTTTCCA
>CAYREA010000151.1:0-10659 GCA_964423075.1 uncultured Rubrivivax sp.
TTCGAGCTGCGCCGCAAGGGCGTGCGCGTGGGCGACACGGTGATCGTGCGGCGCGCGGGCGACGTGATCCCTGAAGTGGTCGGCCGCGTGCCGGGTGCGCGCCCGGCCTACGTGCCCAACTTCCGCATGCCGCGCGTGTGCCCGGCCTGCGGCAGCAAGGCCGTGCGCGAGAAGGGCGGCATGGACTACCGCTGCAGCGGCGGCCTGTTCTGCAGCGCGCAGCGCAAGCAGGCCATCCTGCACTTCGCGGGGCGGCGTGCCATGGATGTCGAGGGCCTGGGTGACAAGCTGGTCGACCAGCTCGTCGACGGCGGCCTGATCCGCACCCTGCCCGAGCTGTACACGCTGGGCCTGGCCAAGCTGGCCGCGCTGGAACGCATGGCCGAGAAGAGCGCGGCCAACCTGCTGGCGGGGCTGGAGAAGAGCAAGGGCACGACGCTGGCGCGTTTCCTCTACGCGCTGGGCATCCGCCAGGTCGGCGAGACCACGGCCAAGGACCTGGCGCGCCACTTCGGCAGCCTCGACCGGCTGATGGCTGCGTCGGTGGAGCAGTTGCTGGAGGTGAACGACGTCGGCCCCATCGTCGCCGCCAGCATCCACACCTTCTTCGACCAGCCGCACAACGTGGAGGTGGTGGAACAGCTGCGCGCCGCCGGCATCCACTGGCCCGAAACCGATGGCACGGCAGCCGACGATGCACCCAAGCCGCTGGCCGGCAAGACCCTGGTGCTCACCGGCACGCTGCCCACGCTGGGCCGCGAAGACGCCAAGGCCCTGATCGAGGCCGCAGGTGGCAAGGTCTCGGGTTCGGTGTCGAAGAAGACGCACTACGTCGTGGCCGGCGAAGAGGCCGGCAGCAAGCTCGACAAGGCACGCGAGCTCGGCGTGACGGTGCTCGACGAAGCCGGCCTGAAGGAGCTGCTGCATGCGGCACCTTGAGGTGCGGCGCGTGGCCCTGCTGGGGGGCGAATCCAGCGGCAAGACGACCCTGGCCGTGGCCCTGGCCCAGCAGCTGGGCGCGGCCTGGGTGCCCGAGTACGGCCGCCAGCGCTGGGAAGAACTGCGCGAGACGCTGGACGTGCCCGAGCTGGTGGCGGTGGGCCGGCGCCAGGCGGCCCTGGAAGACGAGGCCGTGCTCGCAGCGGCGGCCGCCGGCCAGCCCTGGGTGGTTTGCGACACCACACCGCTGACCACCCTGCAGTACTGCCTGCACGACCACGGCACGGCACCGCCCGAACTGCACGCGCTGGCCGACCGTGCCTACCACCTGACCGTGGTCTGCAGCCCCGACTTCGACTTCGTGCAGGACGGCTGCCGCCGCGACGACGGCTTCCGCGCCGAGCAGCACGCCTGGACCCTGGCGCAGCTGCGCCGGCGCGGCGTGCCCCACCTCGTGGTCAGCGGCCCGGTGCCCGTGCGCGTGCATCAGGTGTTGCAGGCCTTGCCTACACCTGCGGCTTTGCCGGTGTCGTAGCCACCGCCGCACGGCCGGTCTGCGTCATCGTCACGCGGTGCACGTTGCCGTTGGAGCTGGCCAGGAAGTTCAGCGTCAGCTGGCCGTCCACTGTTTGCAGCCGCGTGGCCGAGATGGCCATCAACGCGCGCTCGCTGCCGTCCAGCACGGCGCTCAGGCGGCGGCCCTTGCGCGAGACTTCGAGCTCGCGGCCGTCGGCCAGCGCGTAGCGGCCTTGCAGCTCGGTGGCTTCGGCGGTGGACAGCTGATGCAGGCTGCGGCCATGCACTTCGACCTGGTTGCCGGCGGCGTGAACGGCGCTGCAGGCCAGCAGGGTGGCCAGGATTACCGAGAGACTCTTCATGTGGTACCTCGCAGGTGTGTGGGGTGCGGTGACTTTGAGCGCCACGGCAGCGCAAGTCAGCCCAGGTGCGATGCACCGCAAAATCGGGCGCACAGACGGCAGACAAGCCTGATGGTCCAATCGGTGTCACCAATGCCAACCCTGGAAACGTCCTGGCCATGACCGTGCACCAGATCCTGAAGATGGGCGACCCGCGCCTGCTGCGCGTGGCGCAGCCGGTGCCCGCCTTCGACACACCCGAGCTGCATGCGTTGATCGCCGACATGTTCGACACCATGGAAGCCGCGGGCGGGGTGGGCCTGGCCGCGCCGCAGATCGGCGTCGACCTGCAACTCGTGATCTTCGGCTTCGAGCGCAGCGAGCGTTACCCCGAGGCGCCGGCGGTGCCGCGCACGGTGCTGCTGAACCCGGTGATCACGCCGCTGGATGAAGAGATGGCCGAGGGCTGGGAAGGCTGCCTCTCGGTGCCGGGCCTGCGTGGCAAGGTACCGCGCCACCTGCGCATCCGCTACACCGGCTTCGACCCGCGCGGGCGGGCCATAGACCGCGAAGCCGAGGGCTTCCACGCCCGCGTGGTGCAGCACGAGTGCGACCACCTCATCGGCCGCCTCTATCCCACCCGCATCCGCGACCTGACGCAGTTCGGCTACACCAGCGTGCTGTTCCCGGACCTTGATCCGCAGAGCGACGACTGAGGGCAGAGCGGCCGCCCGACACACGTCTTTACATCCCTGCCGTCGGCCCTGCACCCGCGCGGGGCGTTGAAACCCCATGCAGACCTCAAGCCCCTGGGCGACGTGGCGCTCGCTGCGCCGCAACATGTTCCGCGTGATGGCCCTGCTGGCGTTGCTGCCGGCACTGCCCGTAGCGGCCGAGGACGACCCGCCCGCCCGCGTCGGCCGCGTGGCCGAGTTGCAGGGCGGCGTGTCCTGGTACGACCACGAACAGGGCAGCTGGGCCGCCGCCGAACGCAACCGCCCGCTGACCAGCGGCGACCGCCTGTCCACCGCCGCCGGTGCGCACGTGGAACTGCGTGTGGGTTCGACCACGCTGCGCCTGGGTGCCGGCAGCGAGATCGAGATGCTGCGCCTGGACGACGAGCGCGTGGTGGTGCAACTGCACAGCGGTTCGCTGGCCCTGCGTTTGCGCAGCCGCGAGGCCGCCGATGAGACTGAAGTGCAGACCGGTGAAGCCCGCCTGCTGCCGCAGCGTGCGGGCCACTACCGCTTCGACCGCATCGACGACACCACCGAGGCCGGCACCTGGCGCGGCGAACTGCGCGTGGACAGCCCGAACGGCCTGCAGGTGGGCGCCGGCCAGCGCGTCGCGCTTTCGCGCCTGTCGCGCGGCGGCCTGCGTGCCGACTGGGCGAACATGCCCGACGACGCCTTCGCCGCCTGGGTGGTGCGCGAAGACCAGCGCGACGAACGCAGCGCATCGAACCGCTATGTGTCGCCCGAGATGACCGGTGCGGAAGACCTCGACCGCTACGGCCGCTGGTCCACCCACCCCGAGTTCGGCGCCGTCTGGTACCCGCTGGACGTGCGCGCCGGCTGGGAGCCCTACCGCCATGGCCGCTGGGCCTGGGTGCGGCCCTGGGGCTGGACCTGGATCGACGAAGCACCCTGGGGCTTCGCCCCTTTCCACTACGGCCGCTGGGTGGTGTGGGGCGGCCGCTGGGGCTGGGTGCCCGGCGCCTACGTCGCGCGCCCGGTCTACGCGCCGGCCCTGGTGGCCTGGGGGGGTGGGGGTGGTGTGAACTTCTCGGTGAGCATCGGTTCACCGCCCGTGCAATGGGTGCCCCTGGCGCCGCGCGACATGTACCGGCCGCACTACCGCACGACGCCGGTGTACGTTGAACGCATCAACCCGGTGCCGCGCTACGGCTGGCGCCGTGACGACGACCGCGGCGGCTTCCGCGTGCAGCCCATCGTGCGCGAGATCCAGGGCCAGCCGCCGCGCGGCGAGGGCCGGCCGGCCCCGGTCGTGGTGCAGCAACCCTCGCCCCGGCCGCCCGAGCGCGACGTGCAGCGCATCCCCGAGCGCCGGCCGCCCGAGCGTTCTGTGGAACGGCCGCCGGAGCGCCAACCGCCGCAGCGGCCGCCCGAGCAAAGGCCGCCGGAGCGAGGCCAGGACCGCCCCGCGCCGCGAGAAGGCGCCGTCGGCCGCATCATCGAACGTGTGCGCGAAGCCGAAGAGCCGCGCCAGCGCCGCCCGGAAGCCGCCAAACCCGAAGGCCGCCCGGCCCCGCGCGAACGCAGCGAGAACCAGCGCTGAGGCCGCGGCCGGCGGTCAGCGCAACATCGGCGCCAGCACCGGCCACACGTTGGCCAGCATGCGCGGATGCGCTTCAGCCTTGGGGTGGATGCGGTCGGGCTGGAACATCGCTTCGGCGTCGGGCCCGTCGGCCACGCCGGCCAGCAGGAAGGGCACCAGCGCCGCGCCTTCGGCCTTGGCCACGGTGCCGAACAAGGCCTGGAAAGACTCGGCGTACTTGCGCCCGTAGTTGGCCGGCATGGCCATGCCGACGATCAGCACCCTGGCGCCGGCCGCCTTGGCCGCGCGTGCCATCACGCTCAGGTTGTCCTGCGTGCCGGCCAGCGGCAGGCCGCGCAGCGCATCGTTGCCGCCCAGTTCCAGAACCACCACGCTCGGCTTGTGCCGCGCCAGCAGGGCGGGAAGGCGTGAGCGGCCGCCCGAGGTGGTGTCGCCGCTGATGCTGGCGTTGACCACCTGCGCGCGGATGCCTTCGCGCGCCAGACGGGCCTCGAGCAGCGCCACCCAGCCGGCGCCGCGCGCCAGGCCGTACTCGGCCGACAGGCTGTCGCCCACCACCAGCAGCTTGCGCTCAGCCCCCACGGGCGCTGCGGCAACCCGGCCCGCGGCCAGGGCCGCAACGGCAAGCACGCTACAGTGACGGTAGAAGGCGCGCCGCGCCGCAAAAGAAACCGGGATGTCCGAAGCCCTCATCGATGTACAGCGCGTCAGCAAGCAAGTGGTGGATGCCACGGGGTCGTTGACCATTCTCCATGAGATCGAGTTCCGTCTGCGCCCGCACGAGTCGGTGGCCATCGTCGGCGCCTCGGGTTCCGGCAAGAGCACCTTGTTGTCCATCCTGGCCGGCCTGGACCGGCCGACGTCCGGCACCGTGGTGCTCACCGGCCAGGACATCTTCGCGCTGGACGAGGACGCCCGCGCCGCGCTGCGCGCGCAGCAGATGGGCTTCGTCTTCCAGAGCTTCCAGTTGCTGGGCAACCTGACAGCGCTGGAGAACGTGATGCTGCCGCTGGAATTGATGGGCCGCCACGATGCCCGCGTGGCCGCCACCGAGATGCTGGGCCGGGTGGGCCTGGCCGAGCGCCTGTCGCACTATCCGCGCGTGCTGTCGGGCGGCGAGCAGCAGCGTGTGGCGCTGGCGCGCGCCTTTGTCGTTCGCCCGGCCTTGCTGCTGGCCGACGAGCCCACCGGCAGCCTGGATTTCGCCACCGGCGAGAAGGTGATGGCGCTGATGTTCGAGATGAACCGCGAGGCCGGCACCACGCTCGTGCTGGTGACGCACGACCGCACGATCGCCGCGCGCTGCGACCGGCAACTGGTCATCGAAGCCGGCCGCCTGGTGGCGCCAACAGCTGCCGTCAGCTGACGTCCGACTGACGCTGGATGACGCGCGCGACGATGCCGTAGCGCACGGCTTCCTCGGCGTTCATCCAGTAGTCGCGCTCCATGTCGTTTATGACCGTGTCGAAGGGCTTGCCGGTCTGGCGCGCGATCACCTTGGCGATGCGCTCGCGCATGCGGATCAACTCCTTGGCCTGGATGGCGATGTCCGAAGCCTGGCCGCCAGCGCCGCCCGCAGGCTGGTGGATCATGAAACGCGTGTTGGGCAGGCACAGCCGCCTTTCGCGTGGCGGCGCCAGGAAGATGTGCGCACCGGCACTGGCCACCCATCCGGTGCCGACGGTGGTGACCGGCGCTTCGATGAAGTTGATGACGTCGTGAATGGCGTCACCCGATTCGACGTGCCCACCCGGCGAAGACACGAACAGCGTGATCGGCGCAGTCGACTCGGCCGCCAGGGCCAGCAGGCGCCGGCAGGTGGCCCGCGCGACGGCGTCGTCGATCTCGCCGAAGACAAGCACGAAGCGCGACTTGAACGAGAGCTTCTCTTCGAGGCTCTCGGGACTTTCGTTCGCGGCCGGCTTCTCGTCGGCCTTCGACAGGTGGGTGAGCATGGTTTCTCCAGCAATGCAGGAAACTGCGGCGCATGGCGCAGCACGCTGGAATGATGCCTGAACGGCGACCGCCGACAGGCGACGTGCATCCCGCCGCACGAGAGCGCGGCGGGGCATCAGGGCAGTGGCCCGGTGCTCAGGCCCCTGCCAGCTTCGAGTAGCGGGTCTCCAGACGCTTGGCGTCGGTCAGGCGCAGGGCCAGCAACACCTTCTCGACGAACGTCAAAGACTGGATGCGCCCGCCCGGCATCACGAGCACACGGCCCAGGATGGGCTCGTCCTCGATCCTGGACTCCCGGAATTCCTCGACCTTCAAGACATCGAACATCGTTGCCTCCGTATTTGTAACAAGTTGCAGTGTACGGCGGAGTGCGGCGCGTTGGAAGAGTGGTGACCCGCTGCCCTGTGGATGCCGCTAGGGGCCTTCCCGCTTGCGCCTGTGGGCGCCCCGGAAGAAGCTATCGTCGTGCAGCCTTGCGAATGACGAGGCGCGACTTTCGGAGGGTTCCCTTGGGCGTGGCAGATTCCTTGGCCCGGTTGTTCCGGGTGGCGGCCTTCGTTCTTTTCGCCGTGATCACGGCATCCGGTACTTCACATGCGGCCCCGACCACATCGACTTTCGATCCCGCGGCCGATGTAGGTGGTGCGGCGCTCCAATTGAACGGCAAAGGCACCCGCTTCAGGTTCGCGTTCAGGGTGTACGACATGGCTCTGTACACCACGAAGAAGGTGACGAGTCCCGAGGAACTGCTGGCGCTGCCTGGGGCCAAGCGCCTGCAGTTCGTCGCGCTGCGCGAATTGTCTGGAACCGACCTGGGCCGCCTGTTCCTGCGCGGCATGGCGGACAACGCCACCAGCGATCAGATGAATCGGCACACGGTGGCGAGCACACGCCTGATCGAAGTCTTCTCGGGCCGCCAGAAGATGCTGCCGGGCGAGGCCTTCGCCATGAACTTCGAGCCGGGCAAGGGCACGACGTTCTTCATCCAAGGCAAAGCCCAGGGTGCACCGGTCGGCGACGACGAGTTCTTCAAGCTCGTGCTGAAGATCTGGTTCGGCGACTCGCCCGCCGACAGGTTGCTGCGGGACGCCCTGCTGGATCGGACGAAGGAATAGCGGGCCTCCCAGAGCCAAGGGCAGTTTCTTCTCCGATCGAACCGAGGTGCGCGTGACACGCGCGAACCGTCTCGACGGCGACCTCATTCGAGCATCACGGACGTCGGTGTCGCCCCGTGACGTTCGACTCAACAGGCCCGTGGAGTCAGGAACTATGGGACCGGCCGACGGCGCTTGCCGTAGCGGGCCCACTTGAGTGAGTAGGTCGGCAGTTAAGCCGCGCTGGATTGCACAAGAGGCTCTATTGGCCAAGTACGCGTAAATTCTTGCAGTTCGCGCAGGGCTTCGCCCCGCAACTCTTGCTGGCCGTTCGAACCGACAAAGTTTGCTCTTACCGCTGCAGGAAAATGCCTCTTCATCCAGTTCGAAGTCTTGTCAATGTTCGCTCCGCTCAAGGCCGCACCAAATCTACCGGAGCGTGGATACTTCGGATCGTAATGAATGGCACCTTGGCCCACCGTGGGAGTGAAACCCTTCGTGGCAGTGTCTGTCCAAGCGAGCTTGGCGAGCAGTTCCACGTCCCTGATCCTGCCTTGTGGCGTCTTGAAGATCCAGATGAAGTCTGGGTAGCCGGCTTTGAACGTCTCCAGTTTCTCCTTGTCTGATCTGAAGTACCCGATCTTGCCGCTCTTCAGATCGCTCTCAATACTCTTCCAGTAGTAAACAATGTCCATCAGACCTTCTTCAGTGATACGAAAAGACGCTCGATAGTACGCCGAAGCTCGGTTCTGAGGCCTGACCTGACGCTCGAGCTAGGAGTCTGCGCGGCAGAAGTTTGGCAGGGGCGTCGTGCGGGCGCGTGAGGACGAGGCCCTGAGCTCGGCGAGTGTTGCTGGAGTTCGTGTGGCCAATGTGGTCGCTTGGCCGCCTTGGTGGGACGGAGTTGAACCATGTCGCGGCGGCTGCGACCGCTGTGACCGACCGCCAATTGATTCGGCGCCAAACAGTTGAACGTTGTGCGTACCGCGTACCGTAGAGTCAGATCGATCATGGACAAGATCGACTCCCGAACGCTGCCGGTGGAAGCGCTCAACGAGCGCCGCCGGCGTGCGGTGAAGATGAGACTGGACGGCACGAGCCTGAAGAAGACGGCGGCGCAGGCGAGATGTCGCGCACCACGGTGATTGCGGCGGTGAAGGCCTATGAGGCAGATGGCTGGAAGGCTGTTGACGTTGACCGCGGCGGGCGGCCGGTCGGCAGCGGGCGCACGCTGAACGTCGAGCAGGAGCGCGAGGTTCGGCGGCTGATCCGCGACCGCACGCCCGACCAGTTGAAGATGGTCTACGCGCTGTGGACGCGTCAGGCGGTGGCTGGACTGATCCGGGGCCGCTACGTGCCGTCGGCCGTGTTCGCCGCGCGTTGCCGCCAGCATGCTGGCGGCAACACGCCAAACCCCGCATCAACCACCACTATGCAAAGCCCTGTGCTCTAGATCGAAGTGCTACGAAACCCGGGGGCAGCGCATGACCCCATAGATGGCCGCGACCTCCATAGGCTCTGGCTCTACGCCCAGCACGCGCTCATGGTCTATGACCTTGTTTCCAATGACCATTCGATTGACCAACTCTGCATGGAGCTTTGGCAACGAGAATCGGTTCATGCGGTAGTGCTCCGCGAAGGCTTGCTTGCCCGCAAGGACTGGTTCGGTTCCAGGCAGTCTGAACGCCATGATATCGTCGGTGTACTCGGCGACAAACCTCTCCAGGTCTCGGGCGTTGTAGGCGTCGAGTTGGCGCTGAGAGAAGCCTTCAGGATCAAAGCTCTCAGGCATTGGCTTTCCAGTGGGCGAAGGAACCGCAAGCGGCTGAGTTGTGTGGCCTAACGTTCGAGTTAACCGGCCCGCGGAGGCAGGGCGCCTTGGCCCGGTTGGCGAAAATGTACCGCGTACCGCCGACCGGGCCAAGGTGGCCTGCCGTAGCGGGTCCGTTTGAACGAGTGGTCAGGCCGCGCGAGTTCTCGAAGGCCTGCCTTGTTTGCGCCATGTAGACGGCTGGGCCGTCAGGAGTGGTGATGACCTTGTGTTGCACAAAGCCAGCCTTCTCGTAGCAGCGAATAGCTCGAAGGTTGTTCGGAGCTGGGTCGGTTTGAATCTTTGTGACGTTAGGGTCCGAGAAGAGTAGTTCAACGAGTGCTTGGACAAGCCTTGTTCCCAGGCCAATATTCAACTGCGTCGGGTTTGCCAGGGATTGGTCTATTCCTCGCACCCCTGGATCGGTCTCGTCTTGCCACCATCCATCACCGCTTCCGAGGGCGACGTATGACTGGGCATAGCCGATTGGCTCCTCTCCCAACATTGCGATGTATGGCGTGACGGACTCTTCTGCCAGAACTCTTGGCAGGTAGTGCTCCAGCACGTCGTCAAGAGTTGGGCGTTCTTCTGCGCCGCCCCACCACTCGACTATGTGCGGCCGGTTCGGCCAGTCGTGGAGCATCGGAAGATCCTGCTCGGTCATGAGGCGCAAGGTGACGGTGGTTTTGCTGGCGGACATGGGACGGTCGTGTGCTGCCTAACGTTCGAGCTAACCGGCCTGCGGAGGCAAGCGCCGTAAGCCCGAGCTGAGATGATGCACCATGTGCCTCAGCTCGGGCTTACGGCGCTTGCCGAAGCGGGTCCGGTTGAACGAGTGGTTAGGCGTCACTGTTCGTCAGACTTGATGGCTTCAAACTCCCAGACAAAGTGGCTATTCTCGTTTCGCCGCTCTCTGCGTCGCAATCTGTATCTCCTCATCAGGTCCGGGGTAGCGGTTGGCTCATACTCAAACTCGCCCGCCTTTGCGGGAAGCAAGCGTATAACCTTGAAGTCGCCGATAAAGCCATACATCCGCGCCAGTAACTCAGGTCGGGTGAAATAGATGTGGCTGTTTCGAGTAAGGATATTGACGTGCGTTGGATCTTGGAAGACTGAAGGGTGAGGAAACATGGGCGTGTATGCATAGAAGCGGCCGCTTGGCAGCAATACTCGCCATACTTCATTCATCAACTCAACGAACGGGAAGCGAGTGCCAGTTGTCGACTGAAGAACACGGGGGATGTGCTCAAGAAAATCGTACGCCGAAACCGAGTCAAAGTGGTTATCTGGAAACGGCACTGGTTCGATCGAGACGTTCGCCCGCCTTATCTCCGGCCCCAGGGCATCGGTAGACCCGCGGATGTCGACGCCATACAGCTCGTCACGCTTGTAAGGGTTTCTCGGTTTGGTTCCGCATCCAAGATCTAGATGGCGCGTGCGTCGTGCGACTTTGTCGTTCATGCTGATCCTATGCAACCGCTTGAGGATACTCGGATTGCCGGTTGCCTCACGCCGCCTCGAACCCCCCCGCGCCCGCGGCGCGGTAGATGCGGTGAGTGTGACGCCTAACGTTCGAGTTAACCGGCGCGCGGAGGCAGGACGCCTTGGCCCGGTTGGCGAGAATGTACCGCGTACCGCCGACCGGGCCAAGGTGGCCTGCCGTAGCGCGTCCGGTTGAACGAGTGGTTAGGCCGCACTCTCACCG
>CAYREA010000152.1:0-10655 GCA_964423075.1 uncultured Rubrivivax sp.
CGGCGAAGTCGAGCATGTCGATCTTCTCGAGCTGGCTGGCGGCGCCGAACTCGGGTGTCATCACGTACAGCGGCACGTCCACCAGCGGCACGATGGCCGCGTCGCCCTGGCCGATGCCCGAGGTCTCGACGACGATCAGGTCGAAGCCCGCCGCCTTGCAGGCGGTGACGACGTCGGGCAGGGCCTGGCTGATCTCGCTGCCGAAGTCGCGTGTGGCCAGGCTGCGCATGAACACGCGCGGGCCGCTGGACCACGGGTTGATGGCATTCATGCGGATGCGGTCGCCCAGCAGCGCACCGCCGCTCTTGCGGCGCGAAGGGTCGATGCTGATGACGGCGATGCGCAGCGTGTCGCCCTGGTCCAGGCGCAGGCGGCGGATGAGCTCGTCGGTGAGGCTGCTCTTGCCGGCGCCGCCGGTGCCGGTGATGCCGAGCACGGGGATCGCCCTGCCCTGGGCTGCTGCCACCAGCGCGGCCTTGAAGCCTGCATCGGCCTTGCCGTTCTCGAGCGCGGTGATGGCCTGCGCCAGGGCCCGCCAAGCCGTGTCGCCATGGCCCTGCAGTGCGGCCACCTCGTGCGGCGCGTTCACCGACAGGTCGGCGTCGCAGCGCATCACCATCTCGCCGATCATGCCGGCCAGGCCCATGCGCTGGCCGTCTTCGGGGCTGTAGATGCGCGCCACGCCGTAGGCCTGCAGCTCGCGGATCTCGGCCGGCACGATGACGCCGCCACCGCCGCCGAAGACCTGGATGTTCTCGCCGCCGCGCTGCTTCAGCAGGTCGACCATGTACCTGAAGAACTCGACGTGGCCGCCCTGGTAGCTGCTGATGGCGATGCCCTGCACGTCTTCCTGCAGCGCGGCGGTGACGATCTCGTCGACGCTGCGGTTGTGGCCCAGGTGGATGACCTCGGCGCCCATGCCCTGCAGGATGCGCCGCATGATGTTGATGGCGGCGTCGTGGCCGTCGAACAGGCTCGCCGCGGTGACGAAACGCACCTTGTTCGTGGGGCGGTAGTCGGCCAGGGCTCGGGCTTCAGCGGACAGGTCGGTCATGGCAGCAGCCTTGAATGCGGGTTTTCGATTGACGTTTACGTCAACGTCAACCGCCGCATGATGCCACGCGGCTGCTACGCTCGCGCACCCTGCAGCAGCGGCGCACCCTCATGAGCTTCCTGGCCATCGACGTCGGCAATACGCGCCTGAAATGGGCTCTGTATGCCGCGCCGCACCCCGGCGCCACGCTGCTGCGCCACGGTGCGGTGTTCCTGGAGACCATCGACAGCCTGGCCGAAACCGAATGGCACGACGTGGCCGAGCCGCACAGCATGCTGGGCTGCTGCGTGGCCGGCGAAGCCATACGCCGCCGCGTCGAGGAACAGCTGGAGCTGTGGGACGTGCACCCGAACTGGGTCGTGCCCACGGCGCACGAAGCCGGCCTGGTCAACGGCTACGAGCACCCCGCGCGGCTGGGCGCCGACCGCTGGGTGGCGCTGGCCGGCGCTCGCGCCCGCGTGCTGGCGGACGTGGCGCGCGGCGGCCGCGCCCGCCCGGCGCTGGTGGTGATGGTGGGCACGGCGGTGACGGTGGACGCGCTGGACGCCGAAGGCCGTTTCCTGGGCGGCCTGATCCTGCCCGGCTTCGGCCTGATGCAGCGCGCGCTGGAGATGGGCACGGCCGGCCTGAAGGTACCCACCGGCGAGTTGGCCGACTTCCCCACCAACACCAGCGACGCGCTGATGAGCGGCGGCATCAACGCCATTGCCGGCGCCATGGAGCGCCAGGCGCGCCGGCTGCAGGCGCGCACCGGGCAGGCGCCGTTGCTGCTGATGTCGGGCGGCGCCGCGCCCAAGCTGGCACCGGTGACCGACTTTCCGTTCGAGACCGTCGATACGCTGATCTTCGAGGGGCTCTTGCTGCTGCAGAGCCGGCGGCTCGCCCTCTGACTACAACCAGCGCTGCAGCAGTTCGCGCAGTTGCATGCGCGAGTAGGGCTTGGCCAGGTGCGCGTCCATGCCCGCGGCCATGGACTGCGCGGCGTCTTCGTCGAAGGCATTGGCCGTCAGCGCCACGATGGGCACGCGCGGCAGGCGCAGGCGGGTCTCGCGTTCGCGCAGGCGGCGCGTGGCGCCGTAACCGTCGAGCACCGGCATCTGGATGTCCATCAGCACCAGGTCCACACGCTGCTTTTCCAGCATGGTGAGGGCCTGGGCGCCGTCTTCGGCTTCCATCACTTCCAGGCCGAAGGACTTCAGCATCTCGGCGCCGATCATCCGGTTGACGATGTTGTCTTCCACCAGCAGCACCACGCCGCTCAGCGCGCTCTTGCTGTCCAGCGCGACGAAGTCGGAATCGGGCAAGGCGGCCGGCGCGTGCGGCGCCGGCGGCAGGCTCAGCGTGAAGTGGAAGCTGGAGCCCACGCCGATGCGGCTGTCCACCTCGATGCGGCCACCCATGGCCAGCACAATGCGCTGGCTGATGGCCAGGCCCAGGCCCGTGCCGCCGCGCAGGCGCGAGCTGGTGCTGTCCACCTGGTGAAACGGCTGGAACACCTGCTCCAGCGCGCTGGCGGGAATACCGATGCCGCTGTCGCTGACTTCGAAGCGCACGCGGTGCACGGTGGCGCCGGGCGCCGGCGGCTCCAGCGTCAAAGCCAGGGTGACGCCGCCCTTCTCGGTGAACTTCACGCCGTTGCCCAGCAGGTTCAGCAGCACCTGCTTCAGGCGCGGCGCGTCGCCCACCACGCCGTCGGGCACCCCTTCGCCCATCTGCAGCGTGATGTTGAGGCCGCGGGTTTCGGCGTTGGCGCGGAACAGCGCGGTGGCCGAGGCCGCCACCGCGTGCAGCGACATGGGTGCTGCGGCCAGCACCAGCTTGCCGGCCTCGATCTTGGAATGGTCGAGCACGTCGTTGAGGATGTCCATCAGCGACTCGCCCGAGGCCGCCGCCGTCTTCACCAGGCGGCGCTGGCGCAGGTCGAGCTGGGTCTGGCGCAGCAGGTCCAGGGCGCCCAGCACGCCGTTCATGGGCGTGCGGATCTCGTGGCTCATGGTGGCCAGGAACTGGCTCTTGGCGACGTTGGCGGCCTCGGCCGCTTCCTTGGCGCGCAGCAGCGAGGCGTTGGCCTCGTCGGCCTCCAGGCTGTGGCGCATGCTGCGCAGGGCGGTTTCGCCGAACTCGCGCGTGGCGCGCATCATCGTCACGCCGAACAGCACCGCCAGCACCGCCAGCGGGAAGGACTGCGCCGGCCCCGGCATCAGCGAGACGATGGTCAGCGAGCCCAGTTGCAGGCCCGACAGCAGCAGGAAGCTGCGCCCGGCCATCGACATGAAGAAGGCGGCGGTGGACACCGAGCCGCAGACGATCACCACGTACACGGTGGCCGTGTGGCCCTTCAGGGTGGGGTAGATGAACACCGTGGCCAGGGCCCACATCACGCCCACCAGCGACGCGTTGCCCTCGAGCTGCCGCACCACGGCGTGGATGCGCCCGTGCTCCACCTCGTCGTGGCCCTTGTAGCGGCGGTCGAGCGCCACGCGCCAGGCCGACACCGGCAGGCCCAGCCCCAGCATCGCGGCGGCGGAGAGCCGGTCACCCCCCTGCCAGGCCAACCAGGCCAGGAACAGCACGGCCACCACCAGCAGGGGCACGCTGCGCGCTGAATTGCGCACCGCCACGCGCAGCATCTGGCGCTGGATGGCGGTGTCGATACCGTCGGGCTGGATCATGAGCCCGCGAGCATAGCGCGGGCCGGGCGGGCCGCGGCCCGGCAGAGCGGCATGCCGCTCAGGATTGGATATAGGTTTCCAGCTGCGCGATGGTCTGTTCGTGCGTGACGATGATGTCGTCCATGATGTCGCGGATGGAGATCATGCCCAGCACCGTGCTGCCGTCCAGCACCGGCAGGTGGCGGATCTTGCGTTCGCTCATCAGCGACATGCAGGCGCGGGTGCCGGTGCGCGGGCTGACGGTCACCACGTTGGCCGTCATGATCTCGGCCACGCGCGTTTCCTTCGAGTTGCGGCCCTGCAGCGCGATCTTGCGCGTGTAGTCGCGCTCCGAGAACACGCCCACCAGGCGGCCACCGTCCATCACCATCAGCGCGCCCACCTCGTACTGCGCCAGCAGCTCCAGCGCGCCGAAGACGGTGTCGTCGGGCCGCACATGCCACAGGGTGCCGTCGCGGTTCTTGAGCAGTTCGGATACCGGTTTCATGGCCAGACCCCCCGAAGCCTAGGACAGGGCGAGCCTACACAAACGGCGGCGCCGCACAAGGGCGGGCATTCCCCGCCGGGTGCACCGGCTGCAGGCCACGTGTCAACATCGCAGGCATGTCCACCCCCCGACGCCCGCGCTGGAAGACCCTGCTGGCCCTGGCCGCCCTGCTGGCCGGCACGGTGGCCGTGTTCAGCGGCTGCGCGGCGCTGGACGAACAGCAGCGGCGCTGGATCTTCCAGCCCGGCACACGCACCTGGTGGGGCGGCGCGGCCGCGGCCGAAGGCCTGCAGGAGCGCTGGATCACCTTCACTTCGGCCGCCAGCCCCGAACCGGTGAAGCTGCACGCGCTGTGGCTGCCCGCCGGGCGCGCCGACGCGCCGGTGTTGCTGTACCTGCACGGTGCACGCTGGGACGTGAGCAGCAGCGCGCCACGCATGCGCCGGCTGCACGCGATGGGCTTTTCGGTGCTGGGCGTGGACTACCGCGGCTTCGGCCGCAGCACGCCGGCCCTGCCGTCAGAGACGCTGGCGCTGGAAGACGCGCGCGCCGCCTGGGCCTGGCTGGCAGCCGAGCACCCGGGCCGGCCGCGCTACGTGTTCGGCCATTCGCTGGGCGGCGCCATCGCGGTGCAGCTGGCGGCCGAGGCGGGCGATGAGGCCGGGCTCATCGTCGAGAGCAGCTTCCCGTCCATCCCCGACGTGGTGCGCACCTTCAAGTGGGGCTGGCTGCCCGTGGGGCCGCTGATCACGCAGCGCCTGGACGCCGGCGCGCGCATCGCCGAGGTGGGCACGCCGGTGCTGGTGGTGCACGGCAGCGAGGACACGCTGATCCCGCCCGAACTGGGGCGTGCGCTCTATGAACGGGCACGCAACCCCAAGCGCTTCGTGCTGGTGGAAGGTGGCTCGCACCACAACACCAATTCGGTGGGCCAGGCCCAGGTGCGCGCGGCCATGGCCGATCTGTTCGGGCTGCCGGTCGCATCCACCGACTGAGCTAGGCCAGAAGGCCGAGCCCCCCTGCTCGGCGCTTGCCGGCAGGTGGCTTCCGAAGCAGGATCGCGCCCGGTCCGTCGTGACCCCACCCGCCGGAGCCTGCCATGTCTGACACCCCCGCCGCCCTGCCCCCTGCCGACCGCCTGCCCACGCTGGACATCCTGCGCGGCTTTGCGCTGATGGGCATCCTGATCATGAACATGCCGGGCTTCAGCTACAGCGGCTACACCGAAGCCGACGGCTCTCGCCACTGGGCGGGTGCTGCCGACCAGTTCGCCGAAGAGCTGCGCGACATGCTGTTCTCCGGCAAGTTCAACAGCCTGTTCAGCCTGCTCTTCGGCATCGGCTTCACGATCCAGTTCGCACGCATGCAGCAGAGCGCGCCCGCCACGGCCACGCGCCTGTACGGGCGGCGCCTGCTGGTGCTGCTGGTGCTGGGCTTGCTGCACGCCAGCCTGCTGTGGACGGGTGACGTGCTGCACGTCTATGCCGTGCTCGGCCTGGTGCTGGTATTCGGCCTGCGCCACGCCAGCGACCGCGCCGTGATCGCGCTGATCGGCCTGTGCCTGGTGTTCCCGCTGGTCTCCGACACGCTGCGGCTGCTGGTCTTCACCCCCGGCATGGTGGCCGAGCGCGTGAAGTTGCTGCTGGCCCTGGGCGCCAGCAACAACGCGGCCTTCGGCCACGGCGGCTATGCCGACGCGGTGCGCGAGAACCTGCGCGTCCTGTCCTTCGACTACGGCAACCCGGTCTCGCTGTGGAACAACCTGGGCTGGTACGTCAGCATGGCACTGACGATGCTGATCGGCCTGCTGGCCGGCCGCCGCCGCTGGGTGCAGCGCGTGCCCGAGCTGCTGCCGCAGATCCGCCGCCTCACCTGGTGGGCGCTGGCGCTGGGCGTGGGCTGCGGCGTGGTCTTCACGGTCATCTTCAGCACCCAGCGCGTGCCGGGGCCTTCGGCGCTGAAGCTGCTGGGCAACTTCTGCTACGGCCTGAGCCGCCTGTCGATGATGGTGTTCTACGTGCTCGTGATCGTGCGCGTGGCGCAGACCCTGCCCGGTCAGCGCTGGCTGGCGCCGCTGGCTGCGGCCGGGCGCATGCCGCTCACGAACTACCTGATGCAGTCGCTCATCTGCACCACGCTCTTCTACAACTGGGGCTTCGGCCTGTGGGACCGCGTGGGCCCGGCCTGGGGCTTCGTGCTGTCGCTGACCCTCTTCTTCGGCGTGCAGGTGCCCTGGAGCCTGTGGTGGCTGCGCCGCCACGAGCGTGGGCCGATGGAAACGCTGTGGGCGCGCCTGACCTACGGCCGCCGCGCGCAGCGCGGGCTCACGGCACTGCAGCCGTGACCTCGATCTCCACCTTCGCGCGCGCTTCCATCAGCCCCGCCACCTGCACGGCGGACATCGCCACCGCGTAGCTGCCGATCAGCTCGCGGTAGGCGGCGCCGATCTCGCGGCCGCGTGCCAGGTACTCGGCGCGGTCGGTGACGTACCAGGTCATGCGCACGATGTGCTCGGGGCTGGCCTGGGCTTCGGCCAGCACCGCGCGCACGTTCAGCAGGGCCTGGCGCACCTGGGCCACCAGGTCGTCGCTCTCGAACTGGGCCTGGGCGTTCCAGCCGATCTGCCCGGCCACGAAGACCATACGGCCGCTGGCGAGCACGCCGTTGGCATAACCGCGTGGCGCGGCCCAGCCGGGGGGTTGGAGCACGGTGGTCATCTCAGCTTGCCTCTTTCAACTTGAAGCGCTGCAGCTTGCCGGTTTCGGTGCGCGGCAGGCTGCCGCGGAACTCGATCTCGCGCGGGTACTTGTAGGGGGCGATGGTCTGCTTGACGAAGTCCTGCAGCGCCCGCGCCATGGCCGCGTCGCCGTCGAAGCCGGGCTTCAGCACGACGAAGGCCTTCACCAGCATGCCGCGCGCCTCGTCGGCCACGCCGACCACGCCGCACTCGGCCACCGCCGGGTGCAGCAGCAGCGCGCCTTCCACCTCGGGGCCGGCGATGTTGTAGCCGCCGGAGATGATCATGTCGTCGGTGCGCGCCTGGTAGACGAACTGGCCGTCGGCATCCACCAGGTAGGCGTCGCCGGTGAGGTTCCAGCCGTTCTGCACGTAGTTCGCCTGGCGTTCGTCGTCCAGGTACTTGCAGCCGGTGGGGCCCTTCACCGCCAGGCGGCCCACCTGGCCGGGCGGCAGCGGCTGGCCGTCGGGGCCCAGCACCGCGGCGTGGTAGCCGGGCACGGGCAGGCCGGTGGCGCCTGGCTTCGCGTTGGCCTCGTCGGCGCTGATGAAGATGTGGAACAGCTCGGTGGCGCCGATGCCGTCGATGATCTCGATGCCCGTGGCATTGCGCCACAGCTGGCGCGTGGCGGCGGGCAGCGCCTCGCCGGCCGACACGCACTGGCGCAGCGTGCGCAGATCGTGCTGCGCCACCTGCGGCGCCATCGCGCGGTACGAGGTGGGCGCGGTGAAGCAGGTGGTGGCGCGGTACTGCGCGATGGCCGGCAGCAGCGCGTCGGGGCTGGCCTTCTCGATCAGCACCGTGCTGGCCCCCGCCGCCAGCGGGAACACCAGCAGGCCACCCAGGCCGAAGGTGAAGGCCAGCGGCGGGCTGCCGATGAACACGTCGTCGGGCCGCGGGCGCAGCACATGGCGCGGCCAGCAGGCGGCGGCGGCCATCACGTCGCGGTGGAAGTGCAGCGTGCCCTTGGGCTGGCCGGTGGTGCCGGAGGTGAAGGCGATCAGCGCGATGTCGTCGGCCGCGGTGTCGACGTTGATGAAGTCGGCCGGCTTGCCGGCGGCGCGGGCTTCCAGCGCGGGCGCGGGCTCGCCGTAGCTCAGCACCTGCTGCAGCGACGGGCAGCTGCCACGCGCCAGGTTCAGCTCTTCAGCCAGCTTCGCGTCGCACAGCGCGTGGCTGACCTGGGCCTTCTGGATGATGGCCGCCAGCTCGCGTGCGCGCAGCAGCGGCATGGTGCCCACGACGATGCCACCGGCCTTCACCACGCCGAACCAGCAGGCCGCCAGCATCGGTGAGTTACCGCCGCGCAGCAGCACGCGGTTGCCGGGCACGAGGCCTAGGTCTTCCACCAGCACGCGGGCGATGCGATTGGCCTGGGCCTGCAGCTCGGCGTAGCTCCAGCGCACGCCGGCGCCTTGCACGCAGAGCCGGTTGCCGCGGCCTTCGGCGACATGGCGATCCAGCAGTTCGGTGGCCAGGTTCAGGCGCGGGGGGAACTGCAGCTCGGGCAGTTCGAAGAGCAGCTCGGGCAGCGCTGGCGGCGGCGGCAGACGGTCGCGTGCGAAGGTGTCGACGTGAGCGCTGGATGTCATCGGGGCATTCTTTGGCCAGATACTTTAGTTGTCAACCAATTCGCCTGCCGCGGCTATGATGCGCGCCATGCCGCAACGCCTGTGGGACATCTCGCCGCCCGTGCACGCCGGCTCGCCGGTGTTCCCCGGCGATGCGCGCTACCAGCAGGCCTGGGCGGCGCGCATCGGCCCCGGCTGCCCGGTCAACGTGAGCACGCTGACGCTGTCGCCTCACACCGGTGCGCATGCCGACGCACCGCTGCACTACGACGCGGCGGGCGCTTCCATCGGCGACACCGCCCTCGAACCCTACCTCGGCCCCTGCCGCGTGATCCACGCCATCGGCGTGCAGCCGCTGATCGAATGGCAGCACATCGCGCACGCGCTCGCCGATCTGCCGCCGCGTGTGCTGGTGCGCACCTACGCGCGCATGCCGGTGGCGCAGTGGCACCCCGAACTCGCCGCCTACGCGCCGCAGACCATAGAAGGCTTGGCCGACCTGGGCGTGACGCTGGTCGGCATCGACACCGCCAGCATCGACCCGGCCGAAAGCAAGACGCTCGACAGCCACCAGGTCATCCGCCGCCGCGGCCTGCGCGTGCTCGAGAACCTGGTGCTCGACGAGGTGGCCGAAGGCGACTACGAACTGATCGCGCTGCCGCTGAAACTGATCACGGCCGATGCCTCGCCGGTGCGCGCCATCCTGAGAGCCCTGCCATGACCCGAGAACAAGCCCTGGCGCTGGACGCCGCCGACCCGCTGGCGCCCTTGCGCGACCAGTTTCACATTCCCGCCGGCGTGATCTACCTCGACGGCAATTCACTCGGCGTGATGCCCAGGGCCACGCCGGCGCGTGTGGCCGACGTGGTGCGGCGCGAGTGGGGCGAAGGCCTGATCCGCAGCTGGAACAGCGCCGGCTGGATCGATCTGCCGCAGCGCGTGGGCGACAAGATCGCGCGCCTGGTGGGCGCCGGCGCGGGCGAGCTGGTGGTGGCCGATTCCACCAGCGTGAACCTCTTCAAGGTGCTGAGCGCCGCGCTCACCATCACGCAGGTCGACGCGCCACAGCGCAAGCGCATCCTCAGCGAACGCAGCAACTTCCCCACCGATCTCTACATCGCCGAAGCACTGGCCCGCGAGCGCGGTTTTGAGCTGGTGCTGGCCGAAGCCGACGAGATCCCGGGCCTCTTGAACGCAGACACCGCGGTGCTCATGCTCACCCACGTGAACTACCGCACCGCCCGCATGCACGACATGGCGGCCCTCACCCGGGCCGCGCACGAGTCCGGCGCATTGACGGTGTGGGACCTGGCGCACAGCGCCGGCGCCGTGCCGGTGAACCTGCATGCGGCGCAGGCCGACTTCGCCATCGGCTGCGGCTACAAGTACCTGAACGGCGGCCCGGGCGCACCGGCCTTCGTGTGGGCGCATCCGAAACACGCCGGGCGTTTCTGGCAGCCGCTGGCGGGCTGGATGGGGCACGCGGCGCCCTTCGAGTTCACACCCGGCTACCGGCCGGCCGAGGGCATCTCGCGCTACCTGTGCGGCACGCCGGCCGTGCTGTCGCTGGCGGCGCTGGAGTGCGGTGTCGACACGGTGCTGGCCGCGGAAGCGGTCGGCGGCATGGCGGCCCTGCGCACCAAGTCGCTGGCGCTGACGCGGCTCTTTGCCGAGCGCGTGCAGGCCACCTGTCCCGGCCTCACCCTGGCCTCGCCGGTGGACGATGCCCAGCGCGGCAGCCAGGTCTGCTTCGCGCACCCTGAGATCGGCTACCCGGTGATGCAGGCGCTCATCGCCCGCGGCGTGATCGGCGACTTCCGCGCCCCAGACATCCTGCGCTTCGGTTTCACGCCGCTGTACCTGCGCTACGCCGACGCCTGGGACGCCGCCGAGCACCTGCAGCAGGTGCTGGCCACCCAGGAGTGGCGCCGCCCCGAGTTCAACCAACGCCACGCGGTGACGTAGATCATGTCCGGCTGCCCCATCGACCACCACGGCGCCCAGCTCGACTTCAGCGCCGACATGAGCTACGGCGACTACCTGCACCTCGATGCGGTGCTGAACGCCCAGCACCCGCTGAGCCCCGACCACAACGAGATGCTGTTCATCGTGCAGCACCAGACCAGCGAGCTGT
>CAYREA010000153.1:0-10544 GCA_964423075.1 uncultured Rubrivivax sp.
TGGCCGGCATCCCCATCGGCCTGCCCACCGACATGCCCAAGGCCTGGTTCGTGGCGCTGGCCTCGCTGGCCAAGAGCGCCACGCCGCGGCGCGTGAAGGAAAACGCGGCGGCCGACCACCTGGTGGTGCCACCCGCCGTGAAGCGCACCAGGCTCAAATGAGCCGGCTGATCGTCGGGCCCTTCAACCGTGTCGAAGGCGACCTGGAGGTCAAGCTCGACATCGACGGCGGCCTGGTGACATCCGCGCAGGTGGTCGCCCCCATGTACCGCGGCTTCGAGCAGATGCTGGCCGGCCGCGACCCGTACGACGCCATGATGCTGGTGCCGCGCATCTGCGGCATCTGCTCGGTGTCGCAGTCGGTGGCCGCGGCGCGTGCGCTGGCCGATGCGGCAGGTGTCACGCCGCCGCCCAACGGCCAGCATGTCACCAACCTGATGCTGGGCTGCGAGAACGCGGCCGACCACCTGTCGCACTTCTACCTGTTCTTCATGCCCGACTACACGCGGCCGGTGTATGCGGGGCGGCCCTGGTTCGCCGAAGCGCAGCGCCGTTTTGCCGCGCTGGCGGGCGAACACGCGCGCAAGGCGACGGCGGCGCGGCAGCGCTGGTTCCAGCTGATGGGCACGCTGGGCGGGCGCTGGCCGCACACGCACAGCATCACGCCGGGCGGCAGTTCGCGCGCCATCGACGCCGCCGAAGGCCTGCGCCTGCTGGCCATGGTGCGCGAGTTCCGCGGCTTCATCGAAGAGGTGCTGCTGGGCGCGCCGGTGGAAGACGTGCTGGCCCTGCACAGCGAGGCCGAGCTGCACCGCTGGCAGGCGCGTGACCCGCTGCGCGGCGACCTGCGCTTGTGGCTCGCCATCGCTGCCGACACCGGCATGGACGGCCTGGGCATAGGCCCCGGCCGCTACCTCAGCTATGGCGCCTGGCCGCAGCCCGACGGCACGCGCCGCTTCGCGCGCGGCCTGTGGGACGAGGCGAAGAGCCTGCTGCACGTCGTCGACCCCGAGCGCATCGCCGAGGACGCCACCCACGCCTGGATGGCCGAAGGTGAGGGCGGGCCGCGCCACCCCTCGGTGGGCCTGACGCTGCCGCAACCCGACAAACCCGGTGCCTACACCTGGAACAAGGCGCCGCGCCTGGCCGGGCAGGTGGTGGAGACCGGCGCGCTGGCGCGCCAGCTGTGCAGCGGCCAGCCGCTGCTGCGCGAAGCCGTGGCGCGCACCGGCGGCAACGTCTACACGCGTGTGCTGGGGCGGGTGCTGGAGCTGGCGGCCATCGTGCCGCTGATGGAGCAGACCCTGGCCGCGCTGCGGCCGCGCGAGGCCTTCCACCAGCGTGCCGTGCTGCCGGCCGAAGCGAGTGGCATCGGTCTCACCGAAGCGGCGCGTGGCGCCCTGGGACACTGGCTGCGCGTGGAGCGAGGGCGCATCGCCAACTACCAGATCGTGGCGCCCACCACCTGGAACTTCTCGCCGCGCGATGCGGGCGGTGTGCCCGGCGCGCTGGAAGCGGCGCTGGCGGGCGCGCCGGTGCAGGACGGCGAGGCCACACCGGTGGCGGTGCAGCACATCGTGCGCAGCTTCGATCCGTGCATGGTGTGCACGGTGCATTGAACGGGTAGCCCGCTGCCAGCCTAGGCTCGGTTCAGATCAGCGGCCGCTCGCAGCAGGGCCTTCAGCGCCTTCGTGTCCAACGCATCACCCTCGCGGAAGTCGATGGCACGCCGCACATTGCCTTCCAGGCCGGAGTTGAAGAGCCCAGCCGGGTCAGCCAGCTGCGCGCCCTTGGCAAAGGTCATCTTGACCACGCTCTTGTAGGCCTCGCCGGTGCACACGATGCCATGCTGAGACCAGACCGGCGTGCGCCACTTCCACTCCTCGGTCACGCCCGGCAGGGCTTCGTGCACCAGGGCGCGCAGCCGGGCGAGCAGCGCGCCGCGCCAGCCGCCGAGCTCGACGATGCGGGCGTCGATCAGCTCGGTCGCCGAGCCGACATCCGGCGTGGTGGCGCGCTTCATGCCGCACGCCGCGGCTGGATCATCTTCCAGCCATTGCCCGACGGGTCGCGGAAGCCGGCGTCGACATTGCCGTAACGGTCCATCGGCTCCTGCGTGAATTCCACCCCTCGGGCCAGCAGCCTGTCGTGCATCGCGCGGCAATCGTCCACCTGCAGCACCAGTGGCGGCATCGCGCCCTTGGCCACCAGGGCCTGGGCGGCCTGCGCCGTGCCCGGGTCGAGTACCGGCGGGCCCGGTTTGAACAGCCCGAGCTGGAACGAGGGCTGGTCGGGATGCTGCACCGTCAGCCAGCGGTAGTCGCCGTTGCGCACGTCGGTGTGCACGCGAAAGCCGAGCTTGTCGACGTAGAAAGCGAGCGCCTCGTCCTGGTCGCGCACGTAGAGACCCACCACCTGTACACCTTCACTCATGGCACCTCCTGGGTTGAGGCGCCGGTTATAGCCAGCGTCGTGCGCCTTCGCTTCTCCGAAACTGCGGTGGTCAGCTGCGGCCGTTCGGCGGCGCTCACGATGCACGCGGGCACCGCGGCCAGCGGCTGCGCGGCGGCGGCCAGGCGCTCGCGCAGGGCGCTCGGGCTTTCGCCGGTGATGTCGCGGAAGGTGCGGCCGAAGGTACCCAGGCTTCCCCAGCCGGTCTGGAAGGCGATCTCGATGATGGGCAGGCCGGTGTCGCGCAGCAGCGCGGTGGCGCGCTCGATGCGCCGCGTCAGCAGGTAGCGGTGCGGCGGCACGCCGAAGGCCTGCTTGAAGCAGCGTGCGAAGTGCGCTTCCGAGACGCCGCTGACCTGCGCCAGCCGCTGCACCGGCCAGGCCTCGTCGGAAGCTGCGTCCATGCGGTCCTTCGCGCGCAGCAGGCGGCGCAGCAGGTCGGGGTCGAGGCTCGGTGCGTCCTTCACAGGACGCACGGTAGCCGAAAGCCGATCAGGCCGCCTTGCGCGGCGCGGCCTTCGCGTAGCGCTGCGCCAGCACCGCCAGCGGCAGCGGCTGGATCTTCGAGGCCTGGCCGGCGCAGCCGAAGGCCTCGAAGCGGGCGCGGCAGATGTCGCGCGCCGCGGCCGTGGCGGCCTTCAGGAAGGCGCGCGGGTCGAACTCGTCGGGCTTGTCGGCCATGGCCTTGCGCATCGCACCCGTCATCGCCAGGCGGATGTCGGTGTCAATGTTGACCTTGCGCACGCCGTGGCGGATGCCGCGCACGATCTCTTCCACCGGCACGCCGTAGGTCTCGCGAATCTGGCCGCCGTGTTCGCGGATCACGGCCAGCCATTCCTGCGGCACGCTGGAGCTGCCGTGCATTACCAGGTGGGTGTCCGGAATGCGCTGGTGGATGGCGGCGATGCGGTCGATGGCCAGGATGTCGCCCGTGGGCTTGCGGGTGAACTTGTAGGCGCCGTGGCTGGTGCCGATGGCGATGGCCAGTGCGTCGACGCCGGTGCGGGCGACGAAGTCGGCGGCCTGCTCGGGGTCGGTGAGCAGCTGCGAGTGGTCGAGCATGCCTGCGGCGCCGACGCCGTCTTCTTCACCCGCGGTGCCGGTTTCCAGCGAACCCAGGCAGCCGAGTTCACCTTCGACGCTCACGCCCACGGCATGCGCCATCTCCACCGCGCGCTGCGTCACGGCCAGGTTGTATTCGTAGCTGGCGGGGGTCTTCTGGTCTTCGAGCAGCGAGCCGTCCATCATCACGCTGGTGAAGCCGCTGCGGATGGCCTGCTGGCACACGGCGGTGGACGCGCCGTGGTCCTGGTGCAGGCAGATGGGGATGTGCGGCACCTGCTCCACAGCGGCTTCCACCAGCTTGCGCAGGAAGGGCTCGCCGGCGTACTTGCGCGCGCCGGCGCTGGCCTGCAGGATCACCGGCGCGTCGCAGGCCTCGGCGGCCTGCAGGATGGCCTGGATCTGCTCCATGTTGTTGACGTTGAAGGCGGGCACGCCGTAGCCATGTTCGGCGGCGTGGTCCAGCAGCTGGCGCAGGGCGATGAGGGCCATCTTGGGTCCGGGTTCGAGTGAAGGAAGCGGTTCAGCCCAGCACGCGGCGCACCGCCGCCACCACGGCTTCGGTGGTGATGCCGAAGTGGCGGTAGAGCTCGGGCGCCGGCGCCGATTCGCCGAAGCTGGCGATGCCCACCACGGCACCCGTGCGGCCCACGTACTTGCGCCAGAAATCGGGGTGTGCGGCTTCCACCGCCACCGCGGGCAGTTGCAGCGGCAGCACGGCGTCGACGTAGGCGGCGTCCTGCCGGTCGAAGACGTTGCTGCAGGGCATGGACACCACGCGCACCGGGATGCCGGCCTCGGCCAGCTGGGCCTGCGCAGCCAGGGCGAGGCTCAGTTCGGTGCCGGTGCCGATGATCACGGCGCGTGCGTCCTTCGCGTCGCTGATCACGTAGCCGCCGCGCGCGATGTCGGTGGCCAGCGCCGCCTTCTTCGCCAGTGGCGGCACGTTCTGGCGCGACAGGGCCAGTGCACTCGGCCCGTCGCGCCGCATCACGGCCTGCGCCCAGGCCACGGCCGTCTCCAGCGTGTCGGCCGGCCGCCAGACATCGAGCCTCGGGATCAGCCGCAGCGCAGGCACGTGTTCCACGCTCTGGTGCGTGGGGCCGTCTTCACCGAGGCCGATGCTGTCGTGCGTGAAGACGTGGATCACACGCAGCTTCATCAGCGCGGCCATGCGGATGGCGTTGCGGCTGTAGTCGCTGAAGGTCAGGAAGGTGCCGCCGTAGGGGATGAAGCCGCCATGCAGCGCCATGCCGTTCAACGCGGCGGCCATGCCGAACTCGCGCACGCCCCAGCTCAGGTGGTTGCCGGCTTGGTCGCGTCCGGCGAGCACGCAGCCCTTGAAGTTGGTGAGATTGCTGCCGGTGAGGTCGGCCGAGCCGCCGAAGAACTCGGGCAGGGCCGGCGCCAGCGCGTCCAGGGCCAGCTGCGAAGCCTTGCGGGTGGCCACGCTGCCGGCGCTGGCGCAGAGTGTCTCCAGGGCCGAGGCCAGGTGCAGCTCGAAGCCGGCCGGCAGGTCGCCAGCCAGGCGGCGCAGCAGTTCGGCCGCCAGCTGCGGGTGTTCGGCGCGGTAGGCCTGCAGGCGCTGCTGCCACTCGGCCTGCGCGGCGGCGCCGCGGGCGCGGCAGTCCCAGTCGGCACGCAGGTCTTCGGGCACCTCGAAAGGCGCGGCGCTCCAGCCGATGGCGGCCTTGAAGGCGGCCGCCTCGGCCGCGCCCAGCGGCGCGCCGTGCACGTCGTGGCCGCCGGCCTTGTTGGGCGCGCCCTGGCCGATGGTGGTGCGGCAGATGATCAGCGTCGGCTTGCCGGCGGCCGCAGCCGACTGGTCCTGCGCCTGCACCAGGGCCGCGTCGACGGCCAGGCTGTCGTGGCCGTCGATGGGGCCCAGCACGTTCCAACCGTAGGCGCCAAAGCGTGCGGCGGTGTTGTCGGTGAACCAGCCCTCGACATGGCCGTCGATGCTGATGCCGTTGTCGTCGTAGAGCGCGATCAGCTTGCTCAGGCGCAACGTGCCGGCGAGCGAGCAGGCCTCGTGGCTGATGCCTTCCATCAGGCAGCCGTCGCCCAGGAACACGTAGCTGCGGTGGTCCACGATCTCGTGGCCGGGGCGGTTGAACTGTGCCGCCAGCAGCTTCTCGGCCAGGGCCATGCCCACGGCATTGGCCAGGCCCTGGCCCAGCGGGCCGGTGGTGGTCTCCACGCCCGGCGTGATGCCCACTTCCGGATGGCCCGGCGTCTTGCTGTGCAGCTGGCGGAAGCGCTTCAGCTCGCTGGCCGGCAGGTCGTAGCCCGTGAGATGCAGCGCCGCGTACAGCAGCATCGACGCGTGGCCGTTGCTGAGCACGAAGCGGTCGCGGTCGGGCCACTGCGGGTCGGCGGGGTTGTGGCGCAGGTGGCGCGTCCACAGCACATGGGCCATCTCGGCCATGCCCATCGGCGCGCCGGGATGGCCACTCTTGGCTTGTTCGACGGCATCGACGGCCAGCACACGCAGCGCGTCGGCGGGGGCGGGAAACGGCAGCGGGGTCTGTTCGGGCATGGGTGGCGACTCTAGGAAAGGCACAGCCGCAAGCCAAGTCAGATATAACTTCCAATCGCATCAGGCGAAGCTGAAGCATCGAAGATCACCCCATGAAGAAGTCGCGTCCGCCGCTGCTGCCCGCCGAGGTCGAACCCGGCGGCGTGGTCGATGAGGCCACCTGGATGGCCGTGATCGGCAAGATGGACGAGGTCTACTCGCAGCTCATCGCCGACGAGGTGGCGCTGGAAGAGAAGAACGCCGCGCTCGAGCAGAGCCAGCAGTTCATCTACGGCCTGCTGTCGTCGATGAGCGACGTGCTGGTGGCCTGCGACCAGCACGGCACCGTGGAGCAGACCAACGCCGCGCTGTGCGCGCTGGTGGGCCAGGGCGAAGCGGCCCTGCTCGGCCAGCCGATGGCCGCGCTGCTGGCCGACGAGGCCTCGCACCAACGCCTGGCGCAGGCGCGGCAGGCGCTGCACGAACCGCAGGCCACGGTGACGCTGGAAGTCGACCTGCGTGGCCTGGGTGGCGCGCGCGTGCCGGTGGAATTCAACGGCTCGGTGCGCGTGGACAGCAACGGCCGCCGCATCGGCCACGTCTTTGTCGGCCGGCCGCTGGGCGAGCTGAAACGCGCCTACCACGACCTGCGCGAAGCCCACGAGGCGCTCAAGCGCGCGCAGCAGCAGCTGCTGCACTCGGAGAAGCTGGCCTCGCTGGGGCGGCTGGTGGCGGGTGTGGCGCACGAGCTGAACAACCCGATCAGCTTCCTGCTGGGCAACGTCGACGCGCTGCGCAAGTACGCGGTGCGGCTGCAGCAGTACCTGGGCGCGGTGCATGAACAGGACGGCACGCTGGCGCTGGCCGACCTGCGCGGCCGCCTGCGCATCGACGCCGTGCTGGCCGACCTGCCTTCGCTGATCGAGGGCATGAGCGAAGGCGCGCAGCGCACGGCCGACATCGTCAGCGCGCTCAAGCGCTTCTCGGTGGTGGACCGCGAAGACCGCGCGCCGGTGGACATGGCCGCCGTGGTCGAGCGCGCGATGCACTGGATGAAGAAGGGCGCCACGCCCGGCTTCCGCGTCGAATGGCACGCGCCGGCCGAGCCCTGCGTGGCGCTGGGCAGCGCCGGGCAACTGCTGCAGGTGCTGATGAACCTGATCCAGAACGCCGCCGACGCCTGCGCCAGCCGGCCCGACGGCCGCCTGCACATCGTGCTGGAACGCGTGCATGGCGGGGGCTGGCTGCGCCTGCGCTGCAGCGACAACGGCCCTGGCATCCCGCCCGATCACCTGTCGCGTGTGTTCGACCCTTTCTTCACCACCAAGCCGGTGGGCAAGGGCACGGGCCTGGGGCTGTCCATCAGCTACGGCATCGTCGAGCAGCATGGCGGGCGCATGAGCGTGGCCTCGCCGCCGGGTGGCGGCGCCGAGTTCGTGGTCGAGCTGCCGCTGGCGCCGCGCTGAGGTCTTTCAGGTCCGGCGCAGGCCGGCCAGGTGCACGTCGATGGCATGGGCGCCGGCGCGGCGCAGGTTGTGGCTGGGGTCGAACAGCCAGTTGTGGATGAGCCCGTCGAGCAGCGCGTGCAGGCCCAGGGCCAGCTGGCGCGCGCCGGGTGCAGGTCGCACCTCGCCGCTGCGCTGGCCCTGGCGCAGCGCGCGTTCGAGCTGGTTCTGGAAGTCGCGCCGCACCTGCAGGCGGCGCTCACGCACCACGCTCATTTCGCCGGACAGCTCCAGGCGCTGCGTGACGATCTCGGCCACGCGGCGCGCCTGCTCGTCGCTCTCCAGCAGCGTGAGGATGTCCACCAGCAGCTCGCGCACCGCCAGCAGCACGCCGCCGGGTTGGGCGTTGGTGAGCGCGGCCTTGCGCAGCTCCATCGGCAGGAACACACGTTCCAGCATCGCGTTGAACAGGTCGCCCTTGTCCTGGAAATGCCAGTAGACGGCGCCGCGCGTGACGCCGGCGGCCACCGCGATGTCGTGCAGCGAGGTGCGCGACACACCCTGGGCCTGGAACAGGCGTTCGGCGGCGTCGAGGATGCGGCCGCGTGTGGCCTGGGCTTCTTCCTTGGTCTTGCGGGCCATGTGGCAGGTGTGGTTTGGTTGCGTGGCGTGACAAACGAAGCATACATGCAAGTATGTATGTATGATCGCCACCTGGCTGTTGTGCCGATCCCACCCACCCGAGGTCTACCGCCCGTGAAGCCCCGCCGCGCCCTTGTCCTTCTACCCACCGCCGCGCTGCTGCTGGCGGCCTGCGGCGCCAAGGACGGTGCGCCCGCCGCCGCCGGCGCCACGCCGCCACCCCCTGCCGTGGGCGTGATCACGGTCGAGCCCAAGGCGGTGGCGTTGCAGACCGAGCTGCCCGGCCGCGTGGAGCCGCTGCGCACGGCGCAGGTGCGGGCCCGTGTCAACGGCGTGGTGCTGCAGCGCCTGTTCCGCGAGGGCAGCGAGGTCAAGGCCGGCCAGGCCCTGTTCCAGATCGACGCCGCGCCCTACCAGGCGGCGCTCGACAGCGCCAGTGCCCAACTGGCGCGCGCCCAGGCCAGCCTGGCCCAGGCCACCGCCACCGCCGAACGCTACAAGCCGCTGGCCGAGGCCAAGGCCATCAGCCAGCAGGACTACGTGAACGCGCAGGCCAGCCAGAAGGCGGCCGAGGCCGACGTGGCCGCCGCCAAGGCGGCGCAGCAGACGGCGCGCATCAACATCGGCTATGCCAGCGTCACGGCACCGATTGCCGGCCGCATCGGCCGCGCGCTGGTGACCGAAGGCGCGCTGGTGAGCGCCACCGAAGCCACGCAGCTGGCGCTGATCCAGCAGGTGAACACGGTCTACGTCAACTTCACGCAGAGCAGCGGCGACGTGCTGCGCCTGCGCCGCGCCCTGGCCGCCGGCCAGCTGCGCAGCCTGGGCGGCGAGAGCGTGGCGGTGCAGGTGGTGCTGGAAGATGGCAGCCTGCTGCCGCGCCCGGGCAAGCTGCTGTTCAGCGACCTGAGCGTGGACGCCACCTCGGGCCAGGTGACTTTGCGCGCCGAGGTGCCCAACCCCGAAGGCCTGCTGCTACCCGGCCAGTACGTGCGCGTGCGCCTGGCCCAGGCCGAGCTGCCGGCGGGTGTGCTGGTGCCGCAGCAGGCGGTGACGCGCTCGGCCAGTGGCGACAGCGTGCTGGTGGTGGGCGAAGGCAACAAGCCCGGCCCGCGCCCGATCAAGATCGGCTCTTCGCTGGGCGGCAGCTGGGTCGTCACCGAGGGCCTCAAGCCCGGCGACAAGGTCATCGTCGACGGCTTCCAGAAGATGTTCGCGCCCGGTGCGCCGGTGAACCCGGTGCCGTGGTCGCCGCCGGGCTCGGCGCCGGCCGCCAGCGCTGCGTCGGCGCCGCCCAAGTGAAGAGCGGGGCGCACTAGATGGCTTCCTTCTTCATCGACCGGCCCATCTTTGCCTGGGTCATCGCCTTGTTCATCCTGGTGGCCGGCGGCGTGGCCATCAAGCAGCTGCCGGTAGCGCAGTACCCGCCGGTGGCGCCGCCGTCGATCGTGATCACCGCGGTCTACCCCGGCGCTTCGGCGCAGACGCTGGAAGACAGCGTGCTCACCATCATCGAGCAGGAGATGAACGGCGCGCCCGGGCTCATCTACGTCGAATCGGTGGCGCAGGCCAACGGCAGCGGCAGCATCACGCTGAGCTTCGAGCCCGGCACCAATGCCGAGCTGGCGCAGGTGGAGGTGCAGAACCGCCTGGGCCGCGCCACGCCGCGCCTGCCTTCGACGGTGACGCAGCAGGGCGTGCGCGTGGAGAAGTCGCGCGCGAACTTCCTGCTCTTTGCCATCCTGTCGTCGAAAGACGGTTCGCTCGACCCCATTGCCCTGGGCGTCTACGCCTCGCGCAACGTGCTGCCCGAGCTGCAGCGCGTGGCCGGTGTGGGCCAGGCGCAGCTGTTCGGCACCGAACGGGCGATGCGCGTGTGGGTGGATCCTGCGAAGCTGCAGGGTTACGGCCTGGCCATGAGCGACGTCACCGCGGCCATCCGCGCGCAGAACGCGCAGGTGGCCTCGGGCAGCATCGGCGACCTGCCCAACGTGGCCGGGCAGGGCACCTCGGCCACGGTGGTGGTGAGCGGCCAGCTGGGTTCCATCGAACAGTTCGGCCAGGTGCAGCTGCGCGCCAACACCGACGGCAGCAGCGTGCGCCTGAAGGACGTGGCGCGCATCGAGCTCGGTGCGCAGAGCTACGCCACCTCGGCGCGGCTGAACGGCAACCCATCCACCGGCATCGGCGTGCAGCTGTCGCCCACCGGCAATGCGCTGGCCACGGCCGCGGCCATCCGCGTGAAGCTCGATGAACTGCAGAAGTACTTCCCGGCGGGGGTGACCTACAGCATTCCCTTCGACAGCTCGCGCTTCGTCAAGATCAGCATCTCGCAGGTGGCCGAGACGCTGGTGGAAGCGGTGGCGCTGGTGTTCCTGGTGATGTTCCTGTTCCTGCAGAACTTCCGCTACACGGTGATCCCCACCA
>CAYREA010000154.1:0-10541 GCA_964423075.1 uncultured Rubrivivax sp.
TGCTGGCCGTTGGTGCCGGGCTCGCCCCACACCACCGGGCTGGTGCCGAAGGGCAGGCGCTGGCCGTCGGTGTCTACGCACTTGCCGTTGCTTTCCATCTCCAACTGCTGCAGGTAGGCCGGCAGGCGCGCCAGGCCCTGGTGGTAGGGCGCCACGCTGCGGCTGGTGCAGCCGTGGAAGTTGCGGTACCAGACGTCCAGCAGGCCCAGCAGCACCGGCAGGTTGCGCTCCAGCGGGGCATCGGCGAAGTGGCGGTCCATCGCGTGCGCACCGGCCAGCAGGGCGCGGAAGTTCGCCGCGCCCACGGCGATGGCGATCGGCAGGCCGATGGCGCTCCACAGCGAGTAGCGGCCGCCCACCCAGTCCCAGAAGCCGAAGGTGGTGCTGATGCCGAACTCGGCTGCGGCTTTCACGTTCGTCGTGGTGGCCGCGAAGTGGCGCGCCACGTCGCTGCCGCCCTGCTGCACGAACCAGGCGCGCGCCGCGTGGGCGTTGGCCATGGTCTCCTGCGTGGTGAAGGTCTTGCTGGCGACGATGAAGAGCGTCTTCTTCGCGTCGAGCAGGGGCAGCACACGCGCGATGTCGTGGCCGTCGACGTTGCTCACGAAGTGCAGCCGGCGCTGGAGCTGCGTGTAGCTGTGCAGGGCCGGTACCACCATCTGCGGGCCCAGGTCGCTGCCGCCGATGCCGATGTTGACGATGTCGGTGATGGCCGCGTCGGCGCGCACACTTTCGGCGTAAGCCAGCATGGCGTCGAGCACGCCGTGCACCTCGGCGCTGAAGGGGCCGGCGCCGCGCGGCGCGCGCAGCGCGGTGTGCAGCACGGCGCGGCCTTCGGTGGCGTTGGCAATGTCGCCACGCAGCAGCGCGTCGCGCCGCGCCTGCAGCTGGCATTCACGCGCCAGGTCGAGCAGGAAGCGCTGCGTGGCGACGTCGATGCGGTTCTTGCTCAGGTCGGCAAAGACCTCGGGCGCTTCGATGCTGAAAGCGGCGTAGCGGCCCGGGTCGCGCGCGAAGGCCTCGCGCAGGTCGAAGTCGCGGCCGTGGGCTTCGTAGTGGCCGCGCAGGGCGGTCCAGGCCTCGGCGGCGTCGCAGCGGATGGGTGTGCTCATGGGCGGGCCTTCTCGATCAGCTGGTCCAGCTTCTGCGCATCGGCGGCAAAGGCGCGGATGCCTTCGGCGAGCTTGTCGGTGGCCATCGCGTCCTGGTTCAGCGCCCAGCGGAACGAGGCCTCGTCGTGATGCACGGCCGGCAGGTCCAGCGTGCGCGCCGCCGCGGCGTCCAGCGCGCGGTGCACCGGCGCGTCGGAGGCCTGCAGCGCGGCCAGCAAGTCGGGGCTGATGGTCAAGAGGTCGCAGCCGGCCAGCGCCAGCACCTGGCCGGTGTTGCGGAAACTGGCGCCCATCACCTGGGTGGCTATGCCGTGGCGTTTGTAGTGGTTGAAGATGGCCTTCACCGACAGCACGCCGGGGTCGTTTGCACCCGCATTCGCTGCTTCGTCCCAGGTGGCGCCGGCCTGCTTCTTGTGCCAGTCGTAGATGCGGCCGACGAAGGGGCTGATCAGGCGCACGCCGGCGTCGCCGCAGGCCACGGCCTGGCAGAAGGCGAACAGCAGCGTCAGGTTGCAGCGGATGCCCTCGCGTTCCAGTCGCTCGGCAGCGCGTATGCCTTCCCAGGTGGCGGCGATCTTGATCAGCACCCGCTCGCGCGCCACGCCGGCGCCTTCGTACAGGGCCATCAGGTGGTGGGCACGGGCGATGGTGGCCTGGGCGTCGAAGGACAGGCGCGCATCGACCTCGGTGCTCACGCGCCCCGGCACCAGCTTCAGGATCTCGCGCCCGAAGCGCACCAGCACCGCATCGACGATCTCCGGCAGCACCGCGCCGCGATGCGCGGCCACGGTCTCGGCCAGCAGCGGTGCGTAGTCGGCCTGCTGCACGGCCTTGAGGATCAGCGTCGGGTTGGTGGTGGCGTCCTGCGGCGCGAACTGCGCCAGCTGGTGGAAGTTGCCGGTGTCGGCCACGACGGTGGTGTGCTGCTTGAGCTGGTCGAGCTGGTTCATGCCGCGATTAGACCCGAGCCGTGTGGCGTGGCGGTTTCAACGCGGTTTCAGGCGGCCTGCCGGCGCGCCGTTGACAGCCGGCAGGGCGCCTGCCATGGTGCGGCGAACCGGACCCATGTACGCGCTGCCGCCCCCCGCCGCCCCCTCGCCGATGCTGGCGCGCTGCCTGTTGCTGGCGCTGCTGCTGCACGTCTGGGTGGTGGTGCTGCTGGGCAGCGCGCCGGGCGGCACGGCGCGGCAGGGTGAAGGCGTCTGGGGTTCGATCAACGTCACGCTGCGCGGGCCGGAAAGCAAGGGCGCGGCCGACGTGCCGATGCCGCCGCCGGAGGTGCGTGACGGCCCGGTGGGCAGCGGCTCGGTGCCGCGTTACGGCGGCGCCGTGCGCGACACGGCCACACCGGCGCCGCCCGACCCCGGCGCGGCGCAGCTGGGCGTATGGGCCGTGCGGCCCGCGCCCGCGGCGGGGCGCACGGACGAGGCCGCGATCACGCCCATCACGCCCGTCACGCCGGCTGCGGCCGTGCCCGAGTTGCCACCGCCACCCGTGGTGCCGCCTGGCCGCGTGCTCGAAGAGCGGCAGCTGCCGCAGGCCGCGCCCCTGCAGGCGCCGATGGCCGCACCCCTGCCGGTTCAGAGCCTGCCGGCCGCGCCCGCCTTGCCGGCGCTGAAGCCGCCGGTGGAGATGGCCCCGCCGCCACCGCCCGAACGCAGCCTGCCGGCCAACCTGCCGCGCGAGACCTCCACGCCGCGCCCGGTGTCGCCCCTGGAAAGCGTCGCCCCGGCCGCGCCGCGGGTGCTGCCCTTGCCACAAAACCTGCCCGGCCTGGCCCCGCCGGTCACGCTGACCGCGCCGGCCGAAGCACCACCGGCGGAGCCGCCCACGCGCCGCCTGGCCCCAGCGGCCGTGGCACCGGTGGCACCCGTGGCTCCGCTGACGCCGGGCACGGCCCTGGCCGAACCCATGCCGCTGGCCCCTGCCGCCGCGGCCCTGGCTCCCGCGCTGGCCCCCGCGCCACACGGACTGCCATCGGCGGCCCAGGGCGCGCCCGACGCCGGCAGCCAGGTCGGCGCCGACGTCGCCACGCCGCCCTCGGCCCCGGCCAGTGCGCCGCGGCTCAACCTGGAACTGGCGCGGCCGCGCGGCGGCGAGCTGTCACGCGGCGGCAGCAAGGGCGTGCTGCCGCTGCTGCCGCGCCCGCCGGAGTTGTCCGACAAGCTGGCACGCGACATCGAGAAGGCCGCCAAGGGCGATTGCCGCACGGCCCATGCGGGGGCCGGGCTGCTGGCCGTGGTGCCGCTGGCGGCCGATGCGGTGCGCGGCAAGGAGGGGGGGTGCAAGTGGTGAGGCAGCACCACCTTCAGGGCGAGGGCTTGGGAGGCGGTGGGATAGCGACGTAGCTGGGTCGCACCGGCACCTTGGAGTTGGGCCCCGCAGTGATCGGAGCGCCTTCGCGAAGCCACTGGCGCAGCGCAGCGGCCGACAGTGGCTCACCAGAAGCCGTGAGCAGGTGGGCCGCGATGCGTCGCGTCACCCAGGCAGCCGACATCGAGGTGCCCGCCAGTGACTTGTTGCTGCCGGTCAGGAACCCCGCTGCCTCGAACTGGCCGATCGCCGCAACATCGGCAGCCGCGCGCAGGCGTGGACGTCCCGTCGCTCGATCAGCCGGCCGCGAAGCCCAGGGGTACAGATGCGGGCCCTCTGCACTTGAGAAGTCGGCGCCGGTAACGACGATGGAAGCCCGGCCGTTGGCCAAAGATCCCAAGGTGTTGGCCGCGGTCTCCGAATCGGCGGTGCCGCCGCGAAGCGCGTACTGCGGCCGCTCGCCGGCCAGTTCACCGGGCGTGTCGCGGCGTTCCACCCAGGCGTCGACCACCACGGGGGCAGCCTCGCGGTTGGTGACTTCGATGCGCCAGATGCCCGTGGGCGCACGGTAGCCGGCCACGTTGACGGTGGTACCGATGGACACCAGGGCCATGGGGGACCGACCGCGCGGACCGGGCTGGTCGGTGTTCGACAGGTTGAGCAACTGCGCAAGCGCGATTCCGCCCTCCGTCCGGCTGGCGATGCAACCCGGCGCGGCGAGCAGCGCCGGCTTGTTGTCCGGCGCCAGCAGGCGAAGGTCTACGCGGGTGGACGCCAGGTTCTGTGCGCCCGCGAACCACAGTTCGACGAAGGACTCGGTGGCGTCGCGCGCATCCACGTCGAGGTCGAAGCAGGCCACGGAACCGGCCTGGCCCGCGGGCTTGAGCGTCGCTGTCGCGTGGCAGGGCTTCTCGCGGCCATCGGCATCGTCGGTGGGCCTGCCCGCATTGCCGGCCGCCACGACCAGGGTCAAGCGCGGCTTGAATTCGTCGACCAGCGCGTCGAGCGCCGACTCGATCATTGAACTGCCGTCATGCGGGCCGGCGAACGAGCCGAGGCTGAGGTTGACGACGACTTGGGCGCTTTCCGGCGCGCGCGCCATGATGTAGCGCACGCCGTCGAGCACCAGAGCCGCGATCCAGCGCCCGCTGGTGTCGCGCAGCGCGACTTCGGGCAATTGCACGAACATCAGTTGCGCGGCGTCGACGTCGGCATCGGGTACCGCCGACAAGCCCGAGCCGTCGACCACCGCCGTGGTTCGCCTGAGGCCGCCCGCGGTGTCAAGCACATGGGTTCCGTGCGACCAGTCTGTGTTGCCGGGCAAGGCAACACCGAGTGCCCGGTAGATCCTGCGCTCGGCAGAGGCCTGGGCCTGGAGGTCGTCCGGCTGGGCGATGGATCCCAGGTGCCGGTCGAGCAGTTCGTCGAGGCTGCCCGGGCCCTGCAGCACCAGTTCCCGGCCGTAGCCCATGTCGTCCGGCCGGTGCCAACCGGGTGCGTCTGCAGCGGCGGTCTGCTGGTCCCAGTAGGCGGCCAGTCGGGACTTGATCTTTCCGTCGTGATCCCTGGGCTGGCGCAGCCGGTGGTGGGCGAAGCCGCAGGCGCCGTCGACCACCCCGATGACGACGCCACCGCCTGACGGCGGAAGCCGTCGGGCCGTGTCGGCGGCGACGGGCAACAGACGGACGGGTGCCGCGTCGGGGCGGGCCAGGCCCGGCTCGGCCAGGAGCACGCAGGCCTTCTTGTGCAAGGCTTGCCAGACCTCGTTGCCGGCCGCGTCGACACTGGCCGAGCAGAAGGTCATCGGAGCTTGGTAGGCGCCGGGTATGCGCACCCCGGCAATCTGGCGCAGGTCGTTGATCGAGTGCCCCTCGCGCAGGCGCAGCGCCACCCGGCAGGGCTCGGGCGAGTGGCTGGCGAGGTAAGCCCCCTGCGTCGACGCCGCCCAGAACGCATAGGGGTCGGGCACATGGGCCGTGTCGACCGGCCCATCCGGCGGCGGGGTCTCGGGCCAGCCCATGGTCAGCGCTTGCGACGCGGGCTGGACCGCTTCGCGGCCGGCGCGGGCTTGGCGCCCCACTCGATCCGCGCTTCGTCCCACAGCCACGCCAGCCCTGGTGAGCGCATGCCCGAAAGGTCGAGTGCCTTCGGGCCGCGCAGGACGGCTTTCGTCGTGGGGCCTTCATCCGGCTCGCCGGTATCGAGGCCTTCTTCGTTCGACTGCAGGTTCTCGCCACGGAATGAGCCCGAGAGCAGCTGCCCCTGTGGGACGCAGCGGGCCACCAGAAACTCGCCCAGCACGGTGCCCAGCAGTTTGCCGGCCATGGTGTCGATGGGGTAGTGCAGCCCGGCCACTTCGCGGTTCTGGGCTATGCGCTGGGCCAGCCGCCGCAACACCTTGCGCGTGGGCTCCTGTGCGCCGAGCAGTTCGGTCAGCACCGTGGCCACCGTGAAGGCCTCGGTGGCGTGGCCGCTGGGCAGGCTGCTGTGGCCCGGGGTCAGGAGCACGGGGCATACCGAGGGGTTGACCACGTGCGGCCGCGGTACGCCCAAGGCGTGCTTGAAGCGTTGGGCCACCACGAACGCCATCCCCAACGCCAGTTCCATCAGTTCCAGCGTGCGTGGCATGCGCTCGGGCTGGATCGGCAGCACGCTGCTCCAGAACGCGTACTGCGGCACCACCTGGGCGCTGATCTCGGCCAGGCGCTCGCGTGCGGGCAGGTCGGTGGACGTGGTCTTCAGGCGGTCATCGGCCAGTTCGGCGACGCGTTGCGCCTGGGCCTTGAGCACCTCGAAGCCCGGGCGCGTGAGCGTCACGAGCACCGGCGCCTTCGTGGCCGGGCCGAGGCGCAGTTCGCCGCCCCCGCCTTCACCGGTGTCCGCGCCTTCAATGACGCGCCAGGACAGGCCTGACAGGGCCTCGAACTGCAGTACCGACATGCGGCAGTCCGCGGGCCAGCGCTTCAGGGCCGCGGCTTCGTCGGCCGGGGCCATCCTGAAGGCTGTGTTCAGAGGCAGGTCGGCTTGATCGACCACCTGAGCGGGCAGCACGTCCTTCAGGAATCTGCGTGTGGACTCGACGGCGAGCAGCAGCAAAGGGCTTGAGACCGCGCCGGCGTAGGCAGCGAGCCCGTTCATCGCGCCGGCAGAACCGGCCGAGCCGGCCGAGCCGGCAGAGCCTGCGGACCCTGCGGAACCGGCAGAGCCGGCCGAGCCGGCCGAGCCGGCGGAAAAAGCTGTCATTGGATCTCTCTCCCTCGTCAGTGGATCAGGCAGCAGCGCCGCCGTCCGGCAGGCCGGCCGCGCTCAGCGCATCGGCATAACGTGTCGTGCGCGCGCCGGGCTGGCCCGGGAAGCGGCTGAAGAAGGCCGCCCGTGTGAAGCCCGGCTCCAGCACCAGGAGTTCCGACACGCTTGCCCGCGCGGCGGTCAGGTCGCCGGCCAGGGCCTGGGCGATGGCCAGCATGCGCAGCGTCGATGCGTGGCAGCGGTTGGCCCGCAGCGAACTCAGGCCAGCCTGCACGGCGGCCGGGTAGTTGTCCGCGGTGAGCTGCGCCAGGCAGGTGAAGTTGTCGTAGTAGTAGAGCAGCGGGTCCAGGGGCGAGAGCGCCCGGGCTCGCAGCGCGCAGGCCACGGCGTCGGGGCCGCGGTCCTGGTAGGCATGCCAGGAGGCCTGGAACAGCAAGGCCAGCCCCTCGTTCGGGTTGGCCTGCAGCGCCGCTTCATAACGCCGGCCCGCCGTGTCCAGGTCCTTGTTGATGTAGGCACAGACCAGCCCGTCGACGGCCAGCGCCAGTGCGTGTCCACTGTCGAGATCCAGGGCTTCGGCGACGATGGCACGCGCCTGCTGCGCGTCGGCTGCGGGGTTGGTCGAGTAGCCCTGCGCGACCTTCAGAACGTGCCACTTGCCCAGCCAGGCCCGGGGCGTGGTGGCCGCTGGATGCCGGCCCACCACATAGCGCAGCATTTCACCCGCACGATGGAAGTCGCCGCGCGTCAGCCGGTGCATGTGGCTGATCGCGGCGAACAGGATGGTGTAGCTCTCCAGGTTGTGCAGCGGCACGTCGCGCGCGCGCTGCACCTCGAAGCCCACCAGGGCGCGGCACACCGCAGCCGCCGCGTCTTGGGCGGTGGGGCTGTCGCCGGAGACGACGGCATCCACCGAAGCGTCGAACTCGCCGGTCCAGATCGTCTCGTCGGTGTGCAGCTCGCGCAGGTTGACGAACAGGCGCAACTGGTTGCCGTGGCGCGCGAAACTGCCGCGCACGACATAGCGCACATTGAGCAGGCGCCCGGCCAGGCCGTCACTGCCCTCGCGTCGCGCGAACCAGCCCGAGGACAGGCGCGACACCACGCGCAGGCCGGGCACGTGTGAGAGCACGGCGATGAGGTCGTCGGCCAGCACATGGCCCAGGGTGTCCGCGGTGTCGCCCGGCTGGCGCGGCTGGAAGGGGATCACGGCGATCCCGGCCCGCTCCTGGTGTCCGGCACCCTGGCCCGGCAGCGGCGACAGCCGGGTCTGCGGGGGGCCAACGCGAAAGGCGCGTTGCGGTTGTTCCATGTGCTTCAGGTAGCACAGGCCCAGGTCCTCGACCTCGGCGTCCACGCCGGGCAGCACCGCGTCGCGCAGGGCGTCGGACACGATCAGCTCGCCACCGTTGCCCAGCCCTGCCAGGCGCGCCGCGAGGTTGACGCCGTGGCCGTAGATGTCGATCTCGTCGGCCACCACCTCGGCCACGTGGCCGCCCTGGCGCAGGCGAATGGCGAGTTCGGGGCGTGCCGGGTCGTTGTAGTGCGCGATGCGCCGGTTCAGCTCGAAGGCAGCCTCGATGACCCGGTTCGGTTCTTGGAACTCCAGCAGCATGCCGTCCCCCAGGCTTTTCACCAGCCGGCCATGAAGCGCGGGCAATACCTGCGTGTTCACGTCGGCGACGAAGTGGCGCCAGCGGTTGATCACATGGTCTTCGTTCTGCTGCATCAGCCGCACCGATTCGACCGTGTCCACCACCAGGATCGCGCGGCGGGCCCGATGAGCGTCGAGCCATGCCGAGTCTGCCGCCACCTCCGAGGAAGTCATCCTGCCCGCGTCTGTTGTGCCCTGAATCCCCATTCTGGTGGATGGCACGGCGTTGCCGCAAGGCAATGCGATGCGGCGGTCTCCACACGCGCGACGATGCGCGCTCAGCGCCTATTCGGGTTCGCCGTCGTGGGGGCGCTGCACGCGCTGATCGGGCTGGCGCTGCTGCAAGGGCTGGCGCGCAAGGTGATCGAGCGCGCCAAGCAGCCGCTGGTGGTCGCCGATGCCGTCACCGGTGAAGCCCCTGGCGCCGCAACAGTCGGTGGCGCCGATCCCCGATGACTTCCATCTGCGGCCGCCGTCCGCACCGACCAGCGCCGTCAGCCCGGACCCCGGCCCCGCCGTGGCGGGCTCGCCGGGCAGCACGGGTGCCGAGGCATCGCTGGCTGCACCTGCACCCGTCGCGCCGCGCCACGCCGTGCGGCCCGTGATCGGCGACGTGCAGGCCTGCGCGCCGCAGAGCGACGACTACCCGCTGGCCGTGCGCCGCGCCGGAGCCGCCGGCTGCAGCTTCGAGGTCGACGACGTCTGGAAGAAGGAATAGGGTTTCACAGCACCAGCAGCGCCCTGAAGTCGTTCACGTTGGTGAACGTCGGCCCCGGCACCACCAGGTCACCCAGCGGCTGGAAGTAGCCGTAGGCGTCGTTGCGGTCCAGGTACTCGGCCGCCTTCATGCCCATGGCGCCGGCGCGCTGCAGGGTGGTCGGCGTGACGATGGCGCCGGCGTTGTCTTCCATGCCGTCGATGCCGTCGGTGTCCGCAGCCAGCACGTGCACACCCGGTTCGCCTTGCAGCGCGAGGGCGCAGCCGAGCAGGAATTCGGTGGCGCGCCCACCGCGGCCACCCTTGTTCTTGACGGTGACGGTGGTCTCGCCGCCCGACAGGATGACGCAGGGTTTCGCGAACGGCGTGCCGCGCCGCGCCACGGCGCGCGCCAGGGCCGCGTGCACCTTGCCCACCTCGCGGCTCTCGCCTTCGATCTCGTCGCTGAGCACGTGCGCCTCGACACCGGCCGCCCGCGCCAGCGCCGCCGCGGCTTCCAGGCTCTGCTGCGGGGTGGCGATCAGGTGCACCTGGTGGCCGGCGAAACGCAGGTCGCCGGGTTTCGGGGTCTCGAAGGCGCCACTCTCCAGGCCCGCGCGCGCGGCGGCGGGCAGCTCGATGCCGTAACGGCGGCAGATGGCCAGTGCGTCGGCGCAGGTGCTGGCGTCGGGCACGGTGGGGCCGCTGGCGATGATCTCGGGTGCGTCGCCCGGCACGTCGCTGACCAAAAGCGTCACCACGCGCGCCGGCGCGCAGGCCATCGCCAGCCGGCCGCCCTTGATGGCCGACAGGTGCTTGCGCACGCAGTTCATCTCGTCGATGGCAGCGCCGCTCTTGAGCAGGGCCTTGTTGATGGCCTGCTTGTCTTCCAGCGTGAGCCCCGGTGCGGGCAGCGAAAGCAGCGCCGAGCCGCCGCCGGAGATCAGGCACAGCACCAGGTCGCCGGCCGTCAGGCCCTGGGTCAGCTCGAGCATGCGCGCGGCGGCGCGGCGGCCGGCTTCGTCGGGCACCGGGTGCGAGGCTTCCACCACCTCGATGCGCCCGGGCCGCGCCTTGTAGGCCGGCGGCACGTGGTCGTAGCGTGTCACCACCAGCCCCGACAGGCGCGCCTTGGCGGGCCACAGCGTGTCCACCGCGGCGGCCATGGCACCGCCGGCCTTGCCGGCGCCGAGCACCAGCGTGCGCCCCTGTGGTGGCGGCTCCGGCAGGAAGTTGGCGGTGTTGTGCGCCGGCAGGGCGCGCTGCACTGCGGCGTCGTAGAGCTGGCGCAGGAAGGCGCGCGGGTCGTCGATGCGGGCCATGCCTCAGGCCCCTGGCGCCGGGTGTGTCGGGTCGACCCAGGCCACGTGCTCGGGTTTCTCCACCGGTTCGATGTTCAGGTTCACGGCAACGGCCTGGCCGTCGCTGCGGCACAGCACGCATTCCAGGGTCTCGGTGCGGCTGGCGTTGATCTCCTGGTGCGGCACGTAGGGCGGCACGTAGATGAAGTCGCCCGG
>CAYREA010000155.1:0-10538 GCA_964423075.1 uncultured Rubrivivax sp.
CCGGTGATGAGCTTCGGCGTGATGGGCGGCGACATGCAGCCGCAGGGCCACCTGCAGACCGTGGTGCGCATGCTCGACTACCGCCAGCAGCCGCAGGCCGCCTGCGACGCGCCGCGCTGGCGCTACTTTGGCGGCACCGTCAATGCCGAAGACGGCTTCAGTGCCGCCACCGCGCAGGGCCTGCGCGAGCTGGGGCACCGCGTGGAACCCTTCGCCGACAGCTACCAGGACTACGGCGCGGGCCAGTTCATCTGGCGCCTGGGCGACCCCGCCGAGGAAGGTTACGCCGCCGCCAGCGACCCGCGGCGCGACGGGCAGGCCGCGGGTTACTGAAGGGCCGATGAAGGCGGCCGAGTTGCGCCCGGGCTGGCGCACCGACCTCATCCTGCACGCCCACGGCGGCGTGCTGGCCGAACGCGACGACTGCCTGGTGGTGCGCACACCCGCCAACCCGAGCTTCTACTGGGGCAACTGCCTGCTGCTGCCGCAGGCGCCGGCCGACCACGAGCTGGCCCATTGGGAAGCGCGCTTCGATGCCGAGATCCTGGCCGCCTCGCCCACCTCTTCGCACCGCAGCTTCGGCATCAACGCGCCGCCCGCCGGCGAGCACCTGCCGGCGTGGCTGGCCGCGGGCTACGAGCTCATCCACACGGCCGTGCTGCGCCAGGGCCCGGGCGCGTTGCGGGCACCTGCGCGCCGGGCGCGCGGCACCGTCGAGTTCCGCCCCTTCGACCTGGAGGTCGAACTCGAACAGGTGGTGGCACAGCAGGTGGTGGACACCGAAGGCTTCGACCCCGCCGGCTACGAAGAACACCGCCGCCAGCAGATGCAGCGCTACGCGCGCATGGCGCGGCTGGGCCAGGCACGCTGGTTCGGCCTTTGGTGCGACGGCACCCTGGCCGCCGACTGCGGCCTGATGCGCAGCGCCGCCGCGCCCGGTGCGGTGGGGCGCTTCCAGCATGTCGGCACCCACCCGGCGTGGCGGCGGCGCGGCCTGTGCACGGCGCTGGTTCATGCGGTGACGCGCTGGGGCTTCGAGCAATGGCAGCTGGCCGAGACCTTCATGTGCGCCGACCCCGACGACGTGGCCATCGGCATCTACGAAGCGCTGGGCTTCGTGCGCATCGACGCCGAATGGGGCCTGCAGAAACGCGCGCCGCGTGACGTGGGCGTGGCGTGACGCGCGGCGCCCTGTGGCCCGGGCTGGCACTGGCGGCGGCGGGCTCCATCGCCTTTTCCGGCAAGGCCATCATCGTCAAGCTGGCCTACCGGCATGGGGTGGACGCGGTGACGCTGATCATGCTGCGCATGGCCTTCGCGCTGCCGCTCTTTGCGGCGCTGGCCTGGTGGGCCGGGCGCGGCCAGCCGCGGCTGACGGGGCGCGACCTGCGCGTGATCGCGCTGCTGGGTTTCACCGGCTACTACCTGGCGAGTTTTCTCGACTTCGCCGGCCTGCAGTACATCAGCGCCAGCCTGGAGCGGCTGATCCTGTACCTCAACCCCACGCTGGTGCTGCTGCTGGGCATGGCGCTGGGCGGGCCGCACGCCACGCCGCGGCAGTGGCTGGCCCTGGGCGTCAGCTACGCCGGCGTGCTGCTGGTGTTCGGGCACGAGGTCAACTTCACCGGCAGCAGCAGTGCGCTCGGTGCGGTGCTGGTGTTCGGCAGTGCGGTGAGCTATGCGGTGTACCTCGTCTACAGCGGCCGCGAGGTGCGGCGCGTGGGCGCGCTGCGCCTCACGGGCTGGGCCACCTCGGTGGCCTGCTTGCTGTGCCTGCTGCAGTTCGTGCTGCTGCGGCCCTTGGCGAGTGCGTTCACGGTGGCCGAGCCGGTGCTGTGGCTGTCGCTGCTGAACGCCGTGGCCTGCACCTTCGCGCCGGTGCTCATGGTGATGATGGCCATCGAACGCCTGGGTGCGACGATCACCGCGCAGACGGGCATGATCGGGCCGCTGTCGACCATCGCCATGGGCGTGCTCATCCTGGGTGAGCCGCTCAACGCCTGGATCGGTGCCGGCACGCTGCTGGTGCTGGCGGGCGTGTGGCTGCTGGCCCGGGCACGATGAATGAAACACTCGAGGAGCTGAAACGATGGATCTGGGACTCGCAGGCAAGTGGGCGCTGGTGTGCGCCGCCAGCAAGGGGCTGGGCAAGGGCTGCGCGATGGCGCTGGCGCAAGAGGGCGTGAACGTGGTCATCACCGCGCGTGGCTCGCAAGCGCTGGAGGCCACGGCGGCTGAGATTCGCGCTGCCGCGCCGGGTGTGCAGGTGGTGGCCGTCGCCGGCGACATCACCACACCCGCCGGCCGCGCCGCGGCGCTGGCGGCCTGTCCGCAGGTGGACATCCTCATCAACAACGCCGGCGGCCCGCCGCCGGGCGACTTCCGCGACTGGGACCGCGAGGCCTGGATCAAGGCGGTGGACGCCAACATGCTCACGCCCATCGAGCTGATCAAGGCCACGGTGGACGCGATGGCCGCGCGCGGCTTCGGCCGCGTGGTGAACATCACCTCGGGCGCGGTGAAGGCGCCCATCGACATCCTGGGCCTGAGCAACGGCGCTCGCTCGGGGCTGACCGGCTTCATCGCCGGCCTCGCGCGCCAGAGCAAGCTGGCTTCGCGCAACGTCACCATCAACAACCTGCTGCCGGGCTCTTTCGACACCGACCGGCTGCGCAGCAACTTCACCACCACCGCGCAGAAGACCGGCCAGCCGCTCGACGCGGTGATGGAAGCGCGGCGGCAACTCGCGCCGGCGCGCCGTTTCGGCAATGCGGAAGAGTTCGGCGCCACCTGCGCCTTCCTGTGCAGCGTGCATGCCGGCTTCATCACCGGCCAGAACCTGCTGACCGACGGCGGTGCCTACCCGGGCACCTTCTAGGCGCGCCGCGCTGGTGCCAGGTGTCAAGGATTCCCTACGGCACCTGGCATCGAGACTGACTCTCAGGTGCCGATAGTGCTGGTGAACGGGGGGCCAACGTGGTCCCTCTCGGCAATCGTGCGGGGTCCTACAACATGGGCAGTTACTTGTCGCGCCAGGGCATCGTCCAGCGCATCGTGTGGGGCGGCGGCTGCGGCATTGTGTTGGTGGCTGCTCTCGTGGGCCACCAGGTGCAGCTCAGCTGGAATGAACGCGCCGCCGCGCATGGCGAGATGGCCGGCCTCCAACCGGCGGCCGACCTGCTGAGCCTGGTCAAGGCGACGCAGGAGCACCGCGGCCTGTCCACCGCCCTGTTGAGCGGCAACGAAGGCCTGGCTGCGCGCCGGCAGGCCAAGCAGGCCGAGATCGACAAGGCCCTGGCGCCGACACTGGCCGGCCTGTCGGCCTGGTCGACGGCGCGCATGGGTGCCGGGCGCGACGTGCTGGCCCAGGGCTGGCCCGGGCTGAGTCGGGCGGTCAGCGAACGTGGGCTGAAGCCGAGCGAGAGCTTCGCGCGCCACACCGCGCTCGTGGATCGCGAGCTGGCGCTGCTGGACGAACTCGTCGCCGCCAGCGGGCTGGCCCTGGACCCCGAGCCGGCGAGCTACTTCCTCATCGTGTCCTCGTTGCAGCAGCAGCCGCAGGCCAGCGAGATGCTGGGCCGCCTGCGTGCCCGCGGCACGGCATTGCTGGGGCAGCCGTCAGTCAAGCCCGAGGACCGCGTCGCCGTCGTGCAGCTGCTCGAGGCCGCGCAACGCGCCTTCGATGTGTCGTCCGCCAACCTGGAGCGCGCCCGCGCCGCGGATCCCGCAACGCTGGCGCCCCTCGACGCCGCGGTTGCCGACGCCCGGGGTGCCTTCGAGCGTGCCGTGGCGGCCGTGCGGCGCAACCTGGTCGACGGCGAGCCCCCCACGCTGGCGGCCGCCGCCTACTTCGATCTGATGACCGAGTCCATCGACCACCAGTACGCGCTGTCGAACGCCAGTTTCGTCATCTTGCGCGATGTGCTCACCCAACGCAGCGCCCGTTCCGACCGCGCCATGATGCTGCCGCTGCTGCTGGGGGCGATCGTGATCGCTGGGCTGTGCCTGTTCATCGCGATGACACGCTCGATCCGCCGCAACGCCGCCGCCGCTGTCGGCACGGCCGAGGCCCTGGCGCGTGGCGACTTCTCAGTGCCGGCCATCGCCATGGGCCACGACGAGTTCGGCCGCATCACGGCGGCACTGGAGCGCGCTCGTCGGGGCATGGGCCAGGCCGTGGCCGACGTGCGCCACAGCGTGGAGTCGCTGCACACCGCCAGCGCCGAGATCGCTCAGGGCAACGTGGACCTGTCGCGCCGCACCGAGATACAGGCCAGCGCGCTGCAGCAGACCGCCGCGTCGGCCGAGCAGCTGGCCAGCGCCGTGAGCCACAGCGCCGCGAGCGCGCGCCAGGCCTGCGGCTTGGCCGGCGACGCCCAGGCCGCCGCCAGCGAGGGCGGCCTGGTGGTGTCGCGGGTGGCCGCGACCATGGAGGAGATCCTGGTCTCCAGCCGCCGCATCGGCGACATCGTCGGCGTGATCGACGGTATCGCGTTCCAGACCAACATCCTGGCGCTCAACGCGGCGGTCGAGGCCGCGCGCGCCGGGGAGCAGGGCCGCGGCTTCGCCGTCGTGGCCGCCGAGGTGCGCACCCTGGCGCAGCGCAGCGCCGTTGCGGCGCGCGAGATCAAGGCCATGATCACGACCTCATCAACCAGCGTAGAGGCGGGTAGCCGTCTGGCCAACGAGGCCGGGCAGGCCATGGTGGGCATCGTCGGCCAGGTGGGCCGGGTGACGGCGCTGATCACCGAGGTGACCAGCGGTGCCGAGCAGCAGAGCAGCGGCTTCGGCCAGGTCAACGAAGCGATCGCGCAGATGGACCATGCCACGCAGCAGAACGCGGCGCTGGTCGAACAGAGCGCGGCAGCGGCCGAGAGCCTGCGCCAGCAGGCCGACCGGCTGGCGCAGGCCGTGGGCGTGTTCACCCTGGCGCCGGCCTGAGCCGCGCCGCGCACCGTCAGCGGCTGCGCTTCACCGACACCGCGATGCCGCCGACGATCAGCGCAAACGCCCCCGCGTGGTAGGGCTGCGGCGTTTCGCCCAGCAGCAGCGCCGACAGCACGGCGGTGAAGAGGGGCGTGAGGTTGTTGAAGATGGCGGCCAGCGTGGGCCCACCCGCGGCCACGCCCAGGCCCCAGCAGCGGTAGGCGACGATGGAGGCACCCAGCGACACGTAGAGCAGGGCGGCCACCACGCCCACGCTCCAGCGGATGGGCGCCGCGCCGGCCAGTTGTTCGCCCGCCGTGAACAGGGCCGAGGCGCCCAGCCCGAACAGGGCCTGCACCAGCAGCAGCGCGGCCCAGTCCCAGTCGGGCCGCTGTTCGCCGCGCATGTGCGCCGGCGGCCGCGCCAGCAGCCAGCTGTAGAAGGCCCAGCCGATCACCGCGACCAGGATGTACACGTCGCCGGCCACGAAGTGCACGTTCAGCAGCGTCTGCATGGAGCCGCGGCCCAGCACCACGCAGACGCCGGCAAAACCGAGCGCGGCACCGGCCAGCTGGCGCCGCGTGGGGTGTTCGCCGTAGAAGAGCGCACCCACCGCCAGCATCCACACCGGCATGCTCGACGCCACCAGCGTCACGTTCAGCGGTGACGAGCTCAGCACCGCCAGGTACTGCAGCGAATTGAACAGGCCCACGCCGAGCAGCCCGATGGCCGCCAGGTAGACCCAGCGCTGGCGGATGCGCGACCAGGGCCGCAGCGCGCGCCAGGCCAGCGGCAGCAGGAACAGCACGGCCAGCACCCAGCGCAGGAAGTTCAGCGTCAGCGGCGGCACCAGGGTAGCCCCCGGCTGCCCTGCATCAGCTCCGCCGGCCATCAGGCGGCCCACCACCGCGTTGCCCGCCCACAGCAGGGGCGGCAGCGTCATCAGGAAGGCCAGGCGGGGCGTCAGCTTCATGCCGGGCGCGGCCGCTCGGCGCCGCAGTTCCAGCACTGTTCGAAGGGGCCGTCCACACTTTCGCCGCAGCCGCGGCACAGCCAGTGGTGGTGCGGGCTGTGCTGCATCTCGTCCATCAGCGTGCCGGCGCTGGCGTGCTGCTCGTCGTCGTGCACCCACACCTCGGGCAGGCACTGGTCGGGTGGGATCTGGCCCGCGATGCCGCTGGCGTAGGCCCGCTGCACGCTGGCCTCGATGCCCGCGCCGGTGAGCACGTCGGCCCACAGCGTGGCCAGGGCGAGGTTGGGGGCTTGCAGCAGGCGCTTCATGGGTGGCTTCGATGGTGCCAGAAAGGCCGGCCCGGCAAGGCAGCGTGGCTTGGCGTAACCTTCGCGCCCGCCGTCAACCACCGCAGGACAGAGCCCATGCCGCGCGCCATCCAGATCACCGCCTACGGCGGCCCCGAACAGCTCAAGCTCGTCGACCTGCCGGTGGGCAACCCCGGCCCGGGCGAGATCCGCATCCGCCACCACGCCAGCGGCCTGAACTTCATCGACGTCTACCAGCGCACGGGCCTGTACCAGAACGCACTGCCGCTGACACTGGGCATGGAAGGTGCCGGCACCGTCGAGGCGGTGGGCGAGGGCGTCACGCACCTGGCCGTGGGCGACCGCGCCGCTTATGCCAGCAACCCGCCCGGCAGCTACAGCGAAGCCCGTGTGATGCCGGCCAAGAACGTGGTCAAGCTGCCGGAACCGATCGCCTTCGACACCGGTGCTGCGATGATGCTCAAGGGCCTGACGGCGCAATACCTGCTCAAGCGCACACGTCCTGCGGAAGGCCTGCAAGCGGGCGACTTCGTCCTGTTCCATGCGGCTGCCGGCGGTGTGGGCCTGATCGCATGCCAGTGGGCCAAGGCGCTGGGTCTGCAGCTGATCGGCACTGCGGGCGGGCCGGCCAAGTGCCAGCTGGCGCTGGAGCACGGTGCGGCCTACGCCATCGACTACACCCAGGAAGACTTCGCGGCCCGCGTCAAGGACATCACCGGCGGCAAGGGCGTCAAGGTGGTCTACGACTCGATCGGCAAGGACACCTGGGAAGGCAGCCTCAACTGCCTGCGGCCCTTCGGCCTGATGGCCTGCTTCGGCAATGCCTCGGGCCCCGCGCCGTCCTTCGCGCCGGGCCTCCTGGCGGCCAAAGGCTCGCTCTACGTCACGCGGCAGACGCTGTTCACCCACATCGCCACGCGCGAGGCCACGCAACAGATGGCCGATGAGCTGTTCGACGTGGTGCTGAAGGGCCAGGTGAAGATCCGCATCGACCAGCGTTACCCGCTGGCCGAGGTGGCGCAGGCACACCGCGACCTGGAAGCGCGCAAGACCACGGGCTCGACGGTGCTGATGCCCTGAAAGACAAACGCCCCGCGGCTGCGGGGCGTTCGTGAAGCGGGCCGGGATTACTTGCCGCTGAACTTGTAGTCGGTCTTGGCCTTGCTGCGCAGCTCTTCCTGGTAAGCCTGCAGCTTGACCTGCTCCATGCGCTGCTTGATCTGGCCCTTGACTTCCTCGAAGCCCGGGAACGTGGCCTCGCGGGTGTCTTCCAGCTTGATGATGTGCCAGCCGAACTGGCTCTTCACCGGGGCGTCGGTCATCTCGCCCTTCTTCAGCTTCACGAGGGCGCCGCTGAACTCGGGCACGTAGTTCTCGGGCTTGGCGAAGTCGAGGTCGCCGCCGTTCTCGGCCGAGCCGGTGTCCTTGCTGTTCTTCTTGGCCAGGTCTTCGAACTTGGCGCCGCCCTTGAGCTGGGCCGTCAGCGCCTTGGCGTCTTCTTCCTTTTCCACCAGGATGTGGCGGGCGCGGTACTCGGTGCCGGTGGCCTGCTTCTTGAACTTCTCGTACTCCACCTGCGCGTCGGCGTCGGTGATCGGGTTCTTCTTGCGGTAGTCGTCGAACAGCTCGCGGATCAGGATGCTCTCGCGCGCCAGCGACAGCTGGGCCGCGAAGTCGGGCTTGGCGGCCAGGCCCAGGCGGGTGGCTTCCTGCGAGAAGATCTCGCGCAGCACGACCTGGTCGCGGGCCTGGTTCTGCATCTCGGGCGACACCTGCTGGCCGGCACGCGAGGCCTGCTGGATCAGCGTATCGACACGCGCCTTGGGTATTGCCTTGCCGTTGACGGTGGCGATGTTCTGGGCCGCCGCCAGCAGCGGCGCGACAAGGGCCACCAGGGCCAGGGCGTGGGCCGCGCGCGCGGCAGGGAACTTGCGATTCATGGGCAGGAGGGCTTTCAACGGGGAGTGGTGGCCGCCTGCGCGGGCGGCCTGTGGGGGAGAACCAGTTGCGCCGCGCTTGGAGGCTGCCGCGGCCACATGGTTCATCTAGGGTTCACCCGGAGCCTTGGCCACGATGGCCAAGGCGTGCACGCCCTGGGCGTCCAGCGAACCCAAAGCATCATACACAAGGCGGTGCCGCGCCAGCCGCGCCAGGCCGCTGAAGCGGCCGCTCGTGATGTGCACCGTGAAGTGCCCGCCGGAGCGTGCGCCGGCATGGCCGGCGTGCTGGTGGCTGTCGTCGGCCACGGCCAGCGCTTCGGGCGCCAGGGCGGCTTGCAGCCGGGCCGCGATGTCTTGAGCGCTCAGCCAGTGGCTCATGTCGGCTTGGGCTCGAAATCGATGGCCGCCGAGTTGATGCAGAAGCGCTCGCCGGTGGGCTCGGGCCCGTCGGGGAAGACATGGCCGAGGTGGCTGCCACATTGGCTGCAGCGCACTTCCACCCGCACCATGCCGTGGGCGGTGTCGCGCACGCGCTCGACCACCTCGCCGTTCACCGGTTCCCAGTAGCTGGGCCAGCCGCAGCCGGCGTCGAACTTGGTGCCGCTTTCGAACAGCGGCGTGCCGCAGCCTACGCAGTTGTAGCGGCCGTCGTCGAAGTGGTCCCAGTACTTGCCGGTGAAGGGACGCTCGGTGGCGGCGTGGCGTGCCACCTGGTACTGCATCGGGTCCAGTTCCGCCTTCCACTGCGCGTCGGTCTTGTGGACCGGGTAGCGTGGATCGTCGTGCTCGTGGGGTGGGGTCTCGCTCATGGCCCGATTGTCGACGCCCCTGCGGTCGGGTGGGGTGCTCGGGGCTTTGTCCCGCGTGCGACAGGCCTTCGGGGTAGTCCCTGAGCGCCAGGGGCATGCAGTTCCGCTACCTTCTGCCGGTTCATTCGAACCCGGAGACAACGATGCAATTTGCCCCCCGACTGCGTGCAGTTTCGACGGCCGCCGCGGCCCTTGTGATGGCCGGCTCGGCCTGGTCCCAGGCCGGCGAGACGGTCAAGATCGGCTTCATCGATCCGCTGTCGGGCGCCTTCGCCAACGTCGGCCAGAACCAGCTCAAGAGCTGGCAGTTCAGCGCCGAGCAGTTCAGCAAGAAGAACGCCGCTGGCGTGAAGTTCGAGTTCGTGCCCTTCGACAACAAGGCCTCGCCGCAGGAAAGCCTGAACGTGCTGAAGGCGGCCATCGACCAGGGCATCCGCTACGTGGTGCAGGGCAATGGCTCGGGCGCTGCCGCGGCGATCCAGGACGCCGTCAACAAGCACAACGAGCGCAACCCGGGCAAGGAGGTCGTCTACATCAACTACGCGGCGGTCGACCCTGATCTGACCGGCAGCAAGTGTTCGTACTGGCACTTCCGCCTGGACGCCGACACGTCCATGAAGATGGAAGCCCTGACCAGCTTCATGAAGGACCAGCCCACGGTCAAGAAGGTCTACCTGATCAACCAGAACTACGCCCACGGCCAGCAGGTCTCGCGCTTCTTCAAGGAGACCATGGCGCGCAAGAAGCCCGACGTGCAGGTGGTGGGCGACGACCTGCACCCGCTGGGCCAGGTGAAGGACTTCGCGCCCTTCGTGGCCAAGATCAAGGCCAGCGGCGCCGACAGCGTCGTCACCGGCAACTGGGGGCAAGACCTCACGCTGCTGGTGAAGGCCGCCAAGGACGCCGGCCTCAACGCCGACTTCTACACCTACTACGCCGTCACCAGCGGCGTGCCCACCGCCATGGCCGCGGGTGTGAGCGGCACGGTGCGCGTGGTGGGCATCGGCCACACCAGCGTACCCGGCGTGCAGAAGTGGATGAACGAGTACAAGGCCAAGTTCAACGACGACTGGTACACCTTCCAGACCTACCACGGCCTTTCGCTGCTGTCCGAGGCCATGGCCAAGGCCAAGAGCACCGACCCCGTGAAGGTGGCCGCCGCGATGAGCGGCCTGCAGTTCAAGAGCATCAACGGCGACGTCGAGATGCGCAAGACCGACCACCAACTGCAGCAGAACATGTTCATCAGCGAATGGCGCAAGGCCGACGCCAAGAACCCCTACAGTGTGGAGAACACGGGCTTCAACTTCCAGGAAGTCAAAGCCATCCCGGCCTACGTGGCGAGCACGCCCACGTCGTGCCAGATGAAGAAACCCGCCTGAACCCGAGTCGGCGTGACAGCGCGGTGTGCCGGGCTCCGGCGCCGCGCTGTCGTGTTTTGTAGGGTGCCCGCCGGATGGACCTGTCGTACTTCCTGATCTCGCTGCTCAACGGCCTGTCGTTGGGCCTGCTGCTGTTCATGCTGGCCTCGGGGCTGACGCTGATCTTCAGCATGATGGGCGTGCTCAACTTCGCCCACGCC
>CAYREA010000156.1:0-10438 GCA_964423075.1 uncultured Rubrivivax sp.
TGCCAGTAGGCCTGCGAGTCCAAGTCGGGCGTGGGCAGCGGCTTGATGTGGGCTTCCTTGGGTTCAATGCGTCTCACAGCGTGGCCTCCGTTCCCAGAATTGTTGTCGCCTGGGTCGCGAAACCCGCCCCCAGGCTGTGCACCAGGCCGAGTTCAGCGTCCGCTACCTGGCGCGGTCCGCATTCACCGCGCAACTGCTGCACCACTTCCAGGAAGTGCAGCAGCGAGCCCGGCATTCCCGGATGGGCGTAGGACAACAGCCCACCATGGGTGTTGCAAGGGATGCTGCCACCATAGGTGATCTGCCGGTCATCGACAAAGCGCCCGCCCTCGCCCTTGGGGCAGAAGCCCAGGTCTTCCAGCATCATGATCACGGTGCCGGTGAAGCAGTCGTAGACACCGGCGACATCGATGTCTTTCGGTGAGCAGCCCGCCATGGCGTAGGCCTTGGCACTGGATTGGACGGCACCGGTGGTGGTGAGCGACGGCATCAGGAAGATGTGCTCATGCGTGTAACACTCGCCGGCACCAAGAATGTAGATCGGCTTGGTCCTGCAGGCGCCGGCGCGATCGGCCGCGCTGACGACGAACGCGACGGCGCCGTCAGAGATCAACGAACAATCCAGCTTGTGGTACGGGGTGGTCACCCAACCGGAGTTCAACACGTCGTCGACGGTGATCGGCGTCGTCATCTGCGCGCCGGGCGTTCGCATGGCGTGCTCGCGGTGGATCACCGCGACCTTGGCGAACTGTTCCGCCGTGGTGCCGAACTCCTTCATGTGCCTGTGCGCCGTCATGGCGAAGGTGTTTGCCACGGGGATGCCGAAGGGCATCTCGTACTGCTGGTCGCGGCTCTCGGTCATCGAGCGCAGCGCCAAGTCTGGAGACAAGCCGGTGAGCAGGCTGTCGGCACCGAGGACCAGAACATTCTCGGCCAGGCCTCCGGCAATGGCCGCCGCGGCGATGTTGAACATCGTCGCGGCCGTCGCACCCGACACCTGCAAGGTGTTCGAGAATGTCGGCACGATGCCGAAGTACTCGCTGAACGCCACGCTGAAGCGGTGGAACGGCGCCGCGAAGGCCGAACTGGTCAGCACCCCGTCGATCTGCGAGCGCTCGATCCCGGCGTCGGCCAGCGCGGCTTTGGCAGCTTGGGAAGCCAGCGCCATGACGCTCTTGTCCGGCACACGCCCGACCTCGGAGCGGCCTGCGCCGACGATCGCGACCTGACCACGAATGCTGCGTTGGCGAGCGATGGCGCCCGACACCCGATTTGCCATGACAATCTGTCCTTGGATTGAGATCGATACGATTCTACCAATCGTTCGTTTGACTCTGTGATCCGCACGCCAGAACAGCGTCATATCCGTGGCTCATCCACACAAGCCTTAGCCCAAACCGCTGAGGGGGCCCGATCTCCTCGAACGCTGCACGGCGCCTGCTGGGACGGCAAGCAGAGCAGTTGGCCACACTTTCGCTTTCGCTTCGCGCCAGCCACCCGCCGGAAGCTGCTCGACGATGAGCTCTCGGTGAATGCCTAACCGACGGGCTATGGCGGCTTGGTGTTCGTTGGCGCGCCGCCCTGCAGCGCCCCAGCGGAGGCGGACCTTGCGTAGATCTTTCAGGCCACGGTGCGAGCGGGATTCGATTGGCTGAAATTCGATCAAGAAGCGGCCGTCATCGACGGACGAAAGGTCTTCGAGCAAGTCGATGAACGTCGATGAGCATGCGGGCGCGCCAGCTGCCATCAAACAACGCGACCACACAGCTAGTCGTCGCCTGCAGGCAGCCTGCACAGGCTCGCATGTCTGCATCCACCGCTGGTCTCGAAACCCCCTCCACAAAGCCCTCATTCCACGGAGACGCACGCCGCGCCCCACCCTACCCTTCGGTCACGCGCTCAACAGAGCAACGCCAGCAGCCACCGACCCGAGGGATGCGCCATGTTCTCCGCCATGCCCACCGCCCGCCAGGAGCACGCCGTCCGCGGCGCCCTGGAAGCCGAGCACCCGGACACCATCGAGACCCGCCTCTGGCTCGAAGAGCACGAGTGGCTCTACGGCCTGCTGCGCAGTGACGACAACGTCTCGCCGACCTTTCGCTTCCCGGACCTCATCAGCGCCTGCGTGTCGCTGGTGTTCCTGCATGACGGCGCCGCGACGCGCATCTTCGAGTTTCTGGGCACACAGCTGGTGCTGCGCCCGCCACTGACGCCGCGCCGGCGCGAATCGATGTGGCGCCAGCAGTACGAACTGTTGCTCGCCGTGCAGCGCTCGCCGGCCAACCGGCACCCGAACCCGAAGTTCCAACTCGACCAGTTGACCACGGCCTGCGTGGCCCTGTGCCGACAGTTAGAGGATGCCGACGGCATCGTCCTGCGGCAGGCCAGGCTGAACATGGCCGAACGCTCGGCGCGTTGGCGAAACCCGCCCACCGTCTGACCCGGCGGCAGCGGCGTCTCGCTGCAACGACACCTGACCCGACCTCGCCGGCACGACGCCGGCCTCACCCGAACCCGACCCCTGCCGGCCGACCGGCCCGACCTCGTCGCCCGCCTCACGGCGGGTGGTGTCTCGCACTCCCGCGACGGGTTCAGCCATGCGCTTGCTGGTCTTCATTGGATGGGTTCTCTTGCTGTGCGTGCCGGCGCACGTCTTGGCCTGCTGGGAGCAGGCCGCGCAACGCTACGGCCTGGCGGCCGACCTGCTCTATGCCATTGCGCGGGTCGAGTCGAACCTGAATCCGCGCGCGGTGAACCGCTCGCACCTGCAGCGCACCGGCTCGTACGACATCGGGCTGATGCAGATCAACAGTTCACATCTCGGCGCCCTGGCCCGCCATGGCATCACCGAGGCGCAACTCTACGAACCCTGCACGAACATCCAGGTCGGCGCGTGGTTGCTCGCCGATACGTTCGCGCGGCACGGCGTGAGCTGGAACGCGGTCGGTGCCTACAACGCCGCCTGCTCGCAACTGAAGGGACAAGCATGCGTTGAGGCGCGATCGCGCTATGCGTGGCAGGTATATCGCAAGCTGCCTGGCTCGACCGCGCCCGTCGCGGCACGGGTTGCCACCGCCACCGAAGGCGCGGGCCAGGCGGCCACCGTTCCGCCAGTCACTCTCACCGCGCGGGTGTCGCCTTGAAGCGCGCTGGCATCCGCTGGATCGGCAGCTTGGCTTTGATCGCCGCCGGTGCGTCCTTCGCATCGTCGTGCAGTTCGCCCATGCGCATGCCTGCTGCCGCGACGACACCGGCCTCGCGCTCGGCGAATGTTTCCACGGGACGGATCAGCCAGGTCGAATTCGGCCGGCAAGCCGCGTTTGCACGTTGCCTGCCTCCGGCCTGCCCCGCCGTCACCCCCAAGACCCTGGCACTGGAAGCACGACCCTCCGCCGGTGCTCGCCAGCCGATGGACCCCGCGGCATCGCTGTCCGAAGGCGAAGCCTTGGTTCTGGCCCCAGGGGATGCGGGGCCGAGCGCACCTACCTTGGCCAAAGCGAAATCTGCCCCGCCCGGCGAACTGCTGACCAGGCAGGTGGTCGTGCACTTTGCCTTCGGTGATGCAAGCCTGAGCCCGGCTGCTCGCGCGCTGATCGATGAGGTGGCCGAGCCGCTGGCAACAGTGCGGCGCATCGCCATCAGTGGCCGCACGGACAGCGTTGGTCCGCGGCAGAGCAACCAGTGGCTTGCCACCGCCCGCGCCAACGCGGTGCGCGACCACCTGCGTTCACACCACCCGCACCTGGCCTCGGCAGTCACCCTCGAAGCGCAGGGCGCCTGCTGCTTCGCGGCCTCTAACGAGACACCTCAGGGCCGCGCATTGAACCGCCGCGTCGAGATCGTGTTCGAGCGCGACGCCGAGAGCCTGTGACGCGCGCCACGTCGAGTCGTCCCTCAACACCCGCCACCACCCGCAGCCACCCCACCCCACGCTCCAACTCACTTCTGGAGGAATTCATGAGCACCGCACTTCTCGTCTCCCCGTCGACGTTCCGCAACGCTGCCCGCCGCCCGCTGGCCGTTCTGTCCTTGCTCACACTGCTCGCCCTGGGGCTGTGCGTGGCCTTCCCGGGCCACGCCCTCGACTTGGTGGCCTTCACCGGCATCACCGGCCCGCTCACCTCGGCGCTCACGCAGATCGCCGCGCTCGGGCCCGGCATCAAGGCGCTGGTCGGCTTCGTAGGCTTCGTAGTGGCGCTGATCTCGTTGTCGGCACTGCGCAACTTCGGGCCGGTGCTGTTCTATGTGGGCCTGGCGATCTTCGCCGCCGTCGGTCTGGTGATCGCTGGCGCGATCATGGGCGCGGTCATCTGAGTCGGCGGCGTTCCACACATCCCGGAGGGCCGCATGTACGCCGACACCTACATCCCGCGTCGCCTGGACGACCAATGGAAGATCGGTTTCTGGGACGTGGACGTGGCCGCGCCGCTGCTGTTCGGCCTGTTCATGGGCTACATGTCGGGCTCGAAGGTGTCCTTCGTGTTGTGCATCGCGACGGGCATCTTCACGTCGCGCTGGATCGCCCGCATCAAGGCCGACAAGCACCCGGCCTTCGCAATGCACTGGCTGTACTGGCACCTGCCGACCAGCCCGATCACCGCGATGCGCGCCACGCCGCCGTCGCACATCCGCCGGATGGTGGGTTGAGCCGCTGCGGAGCAAGCCATGGACCTCGAACGGCTCAACGGCGACATCAAGGACATGCGCCGCCGCAACCGCGGCCTGGCGCTGACCGTCGGTGCGCTGGCCGGCGGCCATGTGCTGGCCCTGGTCGTGATCCTGAACCTGCTGGGCAGCGTGCGCACGGTGGTCGTGCCGCCGTCGATCAACAAGTCGTTCTGGGTGACGCGGGACAAGGCCAGCAGCGAGTACCTGGAACAGATGGGCAGTTTCATCGCATGGCTGGTGCTGGACGTGACACCGGCCTCGGTGGACTGGAAGAAAGACATCCTGCTTGGCTATGTCGAGCCCGAGCAGCACGGTGAACTGCGGACGCGGCAGGACCTGGAAGCCGCGCGGCTGAAGCGCATCAACGCCAGCACCTTCTTCATGCCGCAGCAACTGGTGCCCAGCGAAGACGCGCAGACCGTCGTCGTGCGTGGGCGCCTGCGCACCCAGGTCAATGGCCTGGAAACCGCGAATGACCTCAAGGCCTACCTGGTCGAGTTCAGCTACAGCGGCGGGCGCATGCATCTGAAGACCTTCAAGGAGATCGACCATGCGGCCAAGTAGCTCCTGCGCCTCCGCGGTGCGGCGGAACCGCCACGCCCGCTTGCGTGCCGGCGTGTTCGCGGGCCTGCTACTGGGCCTGCTCACGAGCCCTTTGGTTCATGCCCTGCAGGTCCTCGAAGCGCGCGACGGCGTTGCCATCGAAGCCATCCTGTCGATCAAGGAGCCGACCCGCATCCGCATCGAGGGCGCGCCGATCACCGACGTGTTCGGCAACATTCACTCCAGCAACTGCGGCGGTGCGGCCGTCGGGCCGCCTGGGGCGGGCATCGTGGCGCCGGCCGCCAACCCGGGTGGCGAGATCGTCCTCGAATGCGACCGCGACAAAGGCGAGATCTACATCCGCCCCGTCGGCGATTCAAGCAAGCCGGTCAACCTGTTCATCTCATCGGCACAGGCCACCTATACCTTGGTGCTGCGGCGCTCGGATACGCCTGCCGACACCATCGTCATCCGCGACAAGACACCGCGCCAGGCAGCGACGCCGGCTGTCGACAATCTCGGCGCTCTCGGCCCTTCGGCGAACCACGTGCGCGCAATGAAGGCGATGCTGGTGGCGATGGCCTCGGACCGTGTGCCCGCCGACATGCGGGTCGATGAAGTGAATCGGCCGATCCAGCTGTGGGCCGAGGCCCGGTTTTCGCTGATGCGACGCTACGAAGGACGCGGGCTGCTGGGTGAGAAGTACCTGCTGCAGAACGTCAGCTCGGCCTTGATGGTGCTGGCCGAACAGGAATTCGACCGCGACGACAGCACGACCGGTGGCCAGCTGGTCGGCGTCGCCGTGGAGAACCACAACCTGCGCCCCGGTGAGAGCACCAACGTGTTCGTCATCCGCCGCGGAGGTGCGCGATGAGCACGCCCACCAACAGGCCCGTCGCCGCGCTGCGCGGCGCGCTCGGGCGGCTGTCGCCCAAGCAGCGCCAGTACGCGACGCTGGCCAGCATCCTGCTGGGTGGCATCGGCATGTTGTGGCTGATCTTCGCCTTCACCGACAACGCGCCGAAAGACAAGGGTGCCAAGCCTGCCGGCGGCAACCCGAGCGCGGTGACCAACATCGGCGTGATGCCACCCGGCCAGCAGGTCAACCCGGTGGATCAGTGGGTCGGCACGGCCGGCAGCAAGCTGGCGCAGTACGAAAGCGAGCGCGAGGAACAGGGGCGGCTCAACAAGGACCGTCAGGCCTTCGAGGCGCGCACGATGCAGCGCTTCTCGGACCTGGAACAGCGCCTGACATCGGCCGCACAGGGCGCTCTGGCGGCCCAGACACCGACTGCCGCACCGCAGATCCCCGCCCCACTGCCGCCAGCCGCAAGCCTTCCGTTGCCGCCTCCGCCTCCGCCGTCGCCCCGCCTTGCCGGGCCGGGGGCGATGCCGGCGGGCCAGCCGAATTCGTCCCTCGCGCCGCTGGCCGCACCCGCACCGCCGGCACCAGTCATCACGCGTGTGACGCTCGTCGATCGATCGGCTTCGACCGCCGTCCCGGGCAGTGCACCGCCTGCCACTGGCGCCGTTGAGGCCCGCACGGTTTCGACCTTCCTGCCCGTCAGATTCACGCGCGGCACGCTGCTGGGCGTGCTGGATGCGACAACTGGCGGTCATTCGCAATCGAACCCTCACCCGGTGCTGATCCGACTGTCCGACAACTCGGTCTTGCCGAACCGGTTTCGGGGCGAGTACCGCGACTGCTTCGTCATCGCAGCCGGCTACGGCGACATCAGCTCCGAGCGGGCCTACCTGCGCACCGAGAACCTGTCGTGCGTGCGCGCCGACGGCGCCGCACTGGAAGTGAAGATCCAGGGCAGCGTGTACGGCGAAGACGGCAAGGTCGGCATGCGCGGGAGGCTCGTCACCAAGCAGGGCCAGATGCTCGCCAATGCGCTGCTGGCCGGCGTGGTCAGCGGCATTGGTTCGGGCCTGGCCACGTCGTCAACCACGTACAGCACCTCGGCGCTCGGCACCATCGCCAGCGCATCCGGCGCCGACGCCTACCGCGCCGGGCTCGGCACGGGGGTCGGCAAGGCACTGGACCGCCTGGCGCAGTACTACATCAAGCTGGCCGAGAACACCTTCCCGGTGATCGAGGTGGATGCCGGCCGCGAGATCGATGTCGTCATCACCAAGGGCGTGCGCATCGACGTGCCGATGACCGCCAGTGCCGACCGCGACACCCGCGTTGAAGTGGCACCGAGTGAACGCTACGTGGAGGCTTCCGACGATGGCAACTACTGAACGCCGGCCCCGCCACGGGCCGCGACAACATGGTCTGAGCGCATGTCTGTGCGCGCTGCTGGTGACCGCCGCGCCGCTGACCCTGGCCGCGACGCCCGACGAAGTGAGACTGCTCGCAGCCTTGCGGAAGGCCCATCCGGGCACCGAGTTCACCGGCGTGTCGCGTTCCCCCGTCGCCGGCATGTACGAGGTCTGGATGAACGGCAACGTGGCCTACGTGTCGGCCAGGAACCCGCGCTTCTTCATCTTCGGCCGCGTGTTCGACACGCGGACGATGAAGGACCTGACCGGCCCGAAGCTCGCGCAGGCTGCTCAGCGCGTGAACGACCCCCAAGCGGCGCCAACCGCCGCACCAGTGTCCTTCGATGCGCTGCCGCTGGCCGATGCGATCAAGACCGTGCGCGGCAATGGCCAGCGGCGTGTCGCCGTCTTCAGCGATCCCGCCTGCTCGTACTGCAGGCGGCTCGAGCCCGAGTTGGCCGGCATCGACAACATCACCGTGTACACCTTCCTGGTCCCGTTCCAGGGGCAGGACAAGCCCATCGCGATTTGGTGTTCCGCGGACCGTGAACTTGCGTGGCGGCGCTTCATGCTGCAAGGCGACGCCTCACTGCTGAGCACGTCGTCCACCTGCGAGCACCCGGTGGATCGCAATCTGGCATTGGCCCATCGCCTGGGTGTGCAGGGCACGCCGACGCTGTTCTGGGCCGACGGCTCACGCACGGACGGCTTTGTCGAGCGCGCCGTGCTCGAAGCGCGCCTGAACCAGGCAAACCAAGAGGTCCGGCCGTGAGCGCGGCGTCTCCACTCCCGCGGCTCGCGCCATGGATTGGCCTGGCCGCCCTGTTCGCCGGCTGCACGAGCATGTCCGGGCTGAGTGGCAGTTCCAGTTACGCCTGCAAGGCACCCGACGGCGTCACCTGCGACTCGGTGTCCGGCACCTATGCCAACGCGATCCACAACAACCTGCCGAGCCAGCGTTCACGCCCGACCGCGCCATCCGCGCAAGCGAGCGGCACGCCGCAGCCCACAGCCACCAGCCTCGCGTCAACGGAGGTGCGCACCCCGCTCGCCGCCGCTTCGGTTTCACCGGCGCCGCTGCGCTCGTCGGCGCGCATCTTGCGCCTGTGGTTCAAGCCCTGGGAAGACGCCGACCGCGACTTGTACGACCAGGGCTACGTCTACGTGCAGGTCGACAGCGGCCGGTGGCTGATCGAACACGCACAACGGCAGATCCGTGATGCGTATGCACCGCTGCGACCGCCACCGCGAAGCACCGCCGGCGAGGCCAGGGAAGGAACCGCGCTGCCTGCCAACCCGCGCAGTGCGCCGCGCTTGCCCACCGCCGAGAACCCGCTGCCAGGCCTGCTGCCTCCCACACGGCCCGACACCAGCGACTGAGGCCACGCCATGCACGCCGACGCCCCGAACCGCCAGCCCTCGGTCAGCCGCCCCGCACGCCCGTCGTTGTTCGGCTTTGGCCAGACGCAGGACACACCGGCCGAGCAGTTCGCGGCCTGGCTGCCCTATTCCGCCTACCTGAGTGCCGAGAAGCTCTTCGTCAACCGCGACAGCGTGGGTTTCATGCTGGAGGTGATGCCGCAGTCCGGCGCCGATGAGCGCATGGCCGAAGTGCTGCTCTCGCTGTACTCCACCTGCCCGCCCGGCACTGGCATCCAGTTCCACCTCTTCGCCTCGCCGCACCTGCGTGACCAACTGCGCCGCTACGCCAACCTGCGCGTCGAAGACCTGGACCAAGCCGACAAGGCCAAGCACTGGGGACGGCCGGCGCGCAACGACAACCTGTTCCACCGCCTCGCTCGCCAGCGTGTCGGCCACCTGCTGCAAGGTGCGCAGACATCGCTGACATCGGGCTTCCACTACACGATCCGTGACTTCCGTCTGATGATGAGCGTGGCGATCGCGGCCGACGCCGAGGACCTGACCCGGCGCGACGAGTTGATGGCGCTGCGCGAGTCAATGGCATCGACGCTGCGCTCGGCGTCGCTGCCCAACCGCGTGTGCGACGCCGCCGACCTGATCAATTGGTGCGCGCTGTTCACCAACCCCGACCGCATCTCGCAGACCGATGCGCCCAATCTGCATTACGACGACGGCCGCGAGTTGCGCGACCAGATCATCGACTTCGACACCATCCAGGACCCGCACGCCGGTGGCCTGACCTTGTGGAAGGAAGGCGGCGACGACGTGCTCGAAGCGCGCTTCTACTCGATCAAGTCCTTCCCCGAACGATTTGCGCTGTGGCAGATGGGCTCGTTGATCGGCGACCTGATGCAGCCGGCCCTGCAGTACAGCGCACCCTTCCTGTTGACCATGGGCGTGCATGTGCTCGACCCGAACGTCATGAAGTCGGTCGTCACCGCCAACCATGTGCGCGCGACGCAGAACGCCAAAAGCAAGATGGCCGACGTGATGCCCGACGTCGGCAAGAAGCTGCAGGACTGGACCGCTGCCGCCAACGCCATCGACATCGGCAGCAGCCTGGTGAGCCTTTACCACCAGTTGGCGATCTTCACGCCGCCGCACAAGGCGGTGGCGGCTCAGGAAACCGCCAACGCCATCTGGCGCGGCAGGGGCTTCCAGCTCAACGCCGACGTGTACATGCACCGCCAGGCGCTGCTGGCCAGCCTGCCGATGACACTGTCGGAGAAGTTCCACAAGGACCTGGCCAAGATGCGCCGCGTTTCGCGCAAGACCATGGCCAACGCCATCCACCTGGCGCCGCTGATCGCCGAGTGGCGCGGCACGCGCACACCGGCCCTGGTGTTCGGCGGCCGGCGCGGCCAGCTGATGACGCTGGACATCTTCGACAACGACCTGGGCAACTACAACTTCGCGATCATCGGCGCGCCTGGCTCCGGCAAGTCGGTGCTGATGAACGAGATGGCCTGGTCCTACCGCGCCATCGACGCCAAGGTCTGGATGCTGGACCTGGGCCGCTCCTTCGAGAAGCTGT
>CAYREA010000157.1:0-10405 GCA_964423075.1 uncultured Rubrivivax sp.
ACGCTCAAGTTCCACACCTTCATGGCGCCGATGAGCAACGTCTGGCTCTCGATGCACAAGCCCTGGATGGAGAAGGTGGAAAAGGACAGCGGCGGCCGCATCAAGTTCGAGGCCTACCCCGCCATGCAGCTGGGCGGCACGCCGGTGCAGCTGTACGACCAGGCGCGCGACGGCGTGGTCGACGTGGTGTGGACGCTGCCCGGCAACACCGCCGGCCGCTTCCCGCGCATCGAGGCCTTCGAGCTGCCGTTCATGATGAACAACGCCGAGGCCACGTCGAAGGCCTATTGGGAGTACTTCCAGACCCAGTGCCCCGACGAGTTCAAGGAAACGCAGGTGCTGGCGCTGCACGTGCACGGGCCTGGCATGTTCCACAGCGTGAGCAAGCTCGTCACCAAGGCCGCCGACCTGAAGGGCATGAAGGTGCGCGGCCCGACGCGCCAGGTGACGAAGATGCTGGGCTCGCTGGGCGCCATTCCGGTGGGCATGCCGCTGCCGCAGATTCCCGATGCGCTGAGCAAGGGCACCATCGAGGCCTGCGTCATCCCCTGGGAAGTGGTGCCTTCGGTGAAGGTGCACGAGCTCACCAAGTTCCACAGCGAGTTCCCCGCCGGCACGCCCGCGCTCTACACCACCACCTTCGTGATGGCGATGAACAAGGCCAAGTACGACAGCCTGGCGCCCGACCTGAAGAAGGTGATCGACGCCAACTCGGGCCTGGCCACGTCAGCCTGGCTGGGCAAGACGCAGCAGGGCAACGACGCCAACGGCCGCAAGAGCGCGACCGACCGCAACAACACCATCCACACCTTCACCGCGGCCGAAGCACAGGAGTTCATCAAGCTCAGCAGCCACGTCGACGAGGAATGGGTGGCCGACATGGACAAGCGTGGCTTCAAGGGCAAGGCGCTGCTGGAAACGGCCAAGGGGCTGATCGCCAAGCACGGCACGCGGACGTGAGGCGCCGAAAGGCGCCGAACGCCTCGTGCCGGCCCGGGCGCGATTTCACGCGCACGGGCGGGAAGCCCTAGGCACCGTCCACCGGCTGCGGGATGACCCGCGGCCGGCGCTGCTGCAGGCTCGGGCCTCTGCAACATGTGGAGGCCGATCCATGAAGTGCGTTCTTGTCGTCGCGCTGGCCCTGCTCGCGGCCCAACCCTGCCTGGCCGATGGCGACGACGTGCAGGGCTACCAGCTCAACTGGGACAACGACCTGTGGGCGCGCGGGCGCACCGACCGCTGGTACACCAACGGCGTGCGCTTCAGCTGGAGCTACGACAAGCCGCCCACCACCCAGGCGATGCGCCTGCTGCGCGAGGGCAGCAAGTGGTTCCTGTGGGACGAGGCCGAGCCCTCGCTGAGCTACTCGGTGGGCCAGTCGATGTACACGCCGCGCGACATCCGCGTGGCCGAACCGCAGCTGGAAGACCGGCCCTGGGGCGCTTTCCTCTTCGGCAGCGCCACCGCCCATGCCATGCGCAAGCGCGAGTTCCGCGCCACCGAACTGAAGGTGGGTGTCACCGGGCCGGGTGCGCTGGGTGAGCAGGCGCAGAAGTTCGTGCACCGGGTCACCGAGTCAGAGCCGCCGCAGGGCTGGCACCAGCAGCTGAAGTCGCGGCTGGGCGTGCAGCTCTCGCACAGCCGGGTCTACCGCATCGGCGACACCGAGGCTGGTGACTGGTTCGGCTTCCAGTACGGCTGGGGCGCCACTGTGGGCACGCTGCGCGGCCACGCCAACCTCAACGTCGCCATGACCATTGGCGGGCTCACCGGCGAGAACGCGCCGCTGCTCATCGGCAACGAGGGCGACTTCGTGGTGCAGGACTTCAAGAACCGGCCGCAGTACCGCCACCCCTACGGTTTCTTGGCCGCCAACGTCACCGGGGTGTCCTACAACTACTTCCTGGAAGGGCGCACGCCCTACGGCAAGGCGCGCCTGGAGCCGCACCGCAGCTACACCATGTTCAGTGCCGGCTTCTCGCTGCCGCTGGACCGCTATTTCAGCGGCCGCTGGCCGCGCGTGGTCTACACGCAGTCGGTGCGCACCGCCGAGTTCCGCACCGACACGCTGGACCGCAACGAGGCCCGCCAGCGCTGGGGCACGCTCACGCTGAACTGGGACACGAACTGAGCTCGCGGTAGAAGACCGTGGTGCCGCAGCGCCCGCCCTGCGGCCAAAGCGCGTAGCCCGGGATCTCGCCGCAGCGCTGCCAGCCCAGGCGCGCGTAGAGGCGATCGGCATCACCGCCGGTGACGGTGTCCAGCACCAGCAGCGGGCGGCCGCATTCCAGTGCCAGCGCCTCGGCCGCGCGCATCAGCGCCGCGCCCAGCCCCGCGCGGCGGCCGCGCCGGTGCACCAGCATCTTGGCCAGGTCGGCGCGGTGCGGCTGGTTCTCGGGCAGGTCCAGCACCAGCTGCACGGTGCCGACGATGCCGGCAGCGTCTTCGGCCACCAGCAGCGCCCGCTCGCCGCGCTGCACACCGGCGGCCACGCGCTGCCAGAAGGCGAGCGCGCGGGCATGGTCCAGCGGCTGCATGAAACCCACCGAGGCGCCGCCGGCCACGCAGTCGGCCAGCACCTCGGCCAGGGCGTGCAGATCGGCCTCGGTGGGCTGGTTCAGGCGGCGTATGCGCGGTGCGGCGGTGATGTTCATGCTGATGCAAAAGGCGCGCTGGCGATCACCACCGCGTAACGGGCGGCCTCGCGGCCGGGGTTGTGGAACAGGGTGGGTGCGTCCAGCTTCATCGCCAGGCAGTCGCCGGCCTGCAGGCTGTGGCGTACGCTGCCCACGGTGACGTCGATGGCACCTTCCAGCACCCACACCTGCTGGTGCACGGGCACTTCGCGCGCACCGGTCTCGTAGGCCACGCGGGCCTTGGGCGGAAAGTGCACCTCGACGATGCGAATGGGCGAGGGGTAGCCGTCGGGCGAAACGTTGCGGCGCCGGTAGCCGGACTGCGGGTCGCGCCAGCTCGGCTGTTCACCCGCGCGCGCCACCGGCGCGGGCAGGGCGCGCGGGCGCTCGAACAGCGAGGCCAGCGGCGCGCCCAGCCCGGTGGCGAGCTTCTCCAGCACCACGGCGGTGGCGCTGCTTTCGCCGCGCTCGATCAGGGAGATCATCGAACGGCTGACCCCGCTGCGCGTGGCCAGCGCTTCCAGCGACAGGGCCTGCGCCTGGCGCTGCTCGCGCACGCGCAGGGCGATGAGCTGGTTCAGGTCGGTGGTGGATTCATCCTTCATACTGGATCCAGTATCCAGTTTAATGGACAAGCCGTCAAGGCCGAACCCCAAACGGGGCCCGCGTTTCAGGGGCGTGCTTCGGGGGCCGCCGGCGCTTCGGGCGTGGGCGGTGGCAGGGTGCCGAACCAGCTGCGTTCGGTGGCTTCGAAGTCTTCCTGGCTGGCTTCGGAGATCTCCAGCGCGGCACCCGTCTGGCGCGGCGGCGGCGGTGCGGCCTGCGGTGTTTCTTCAGCGGCCGCCTTGTCGCGCGCCGGCTGCAGGGCGCGCAAGCGTTCGATCAGCTTCTTCAGCGGCGGTGAAGAGCCGTCGCGCAGCAGCATCTGGGCCTGGAACAGCGCCTTGTCCAGCACCGTGGGGGGCAGCGCCGTCACGGCGGCCCAACCGGCGCGGCCGAACTCGTCGTGCACCTGCACCAGGTGGCTCAGCATCCGGGCCGCATGGTCGGGTGGGTAGGACAGCATGCGCGAGCGCAGGTCGGTGCGCAGGTCGGCCGCTTCCAGCGCGTCGGGCGGCGCGCGGCGGCGCTCGACAAAGCCGAAGCGCACGCCGCGCCCATTGCGCATGAAACCCAGCGGCCGCCGAAGCAGGCCCGCCATCCAGCGCAGGACACGCCGCAGCGGCCCTGCATGCGTCGGCAGGCGGCGTTCCTTCTGTTTGATATCGGCCCGTGCTCTGCGGGCCGACTGCTTCTTCTGCATCGACGATCCCTCTCGCGATGTACCCGCCGAGTGTGGGTGGCCGTCCCTCGAAACGTCAAGAGACATAGGTACAGCCCCGGGTGTCTGCGGGGGGCCGTGCGGCGCCCCGAGAAGGTGCGCCGCCGTCAGCCGGCGGTGCGCCCCACCCAGGCCGCACCACGAACGCCCGAGGCGTCGCCATGGCGTGCCGGCAGCAGTTGCGTGCGCACCGGCTCGTGCGCGCCGGCCGAGAAGACCCAGCGGCCCCACAGCGCCGGCACCTCGGTGTACAGGTGCGGCATCAGCGACAGCCCACCGCCCAGCACGATGACGTCCGGGTCCAGAAGATTGATGACGCCGGCCAGCGCGCGCGCCAGCCTCTCGGTGTGGCGCTGCAAGGTGGCGCGGCAATGGGCGTCGCCGGCGGCGGCCGCAGTGGCGATGGATGCGGCATCCAGCGTGCCGCCGTGCCGGGCTGCGTGGTCACGCGCCAGGCCCGGCCCGCTGACCAGCGACTCGACGCAACCGCTGCGCCCGCAGTAGCAGGCCCAGGCCGGGTCTTGCCCCGGCTCGCCGAAGGGCAGCGGGTTGTGGCCCCATTCGCCCGCCAGGCCGTTGGCGCCGATCAGCACACGGCCGCCCACCGCGATGCCGGCACCGGTGCCGGTGCCCAGGATGGCGGCGAACACCACCTCGGCGCCCGCACCAGCGCCGTCGGTGGCTTCGGACAAGGCCAGGCAGTTGGCGTCGTTCATCAGCGCCACGCGCCGGCCCAGGGCGGCCTGCAGGTCGGCCTGCAGCGGCCGGCCGTTGAGGCAGGTGGAGTTGCAGTTCTTCATCAGCCCGCCGGCGCCGGCGGTGCCGGGCGTGCCGATGCCGATACTGAAGTCTTGGTCGCAGGCCGCGCGCGCCGCCTGCACCAGGCTCACCACCGTGTTCAGCGTGGCGCCGTAGTCGCCGCCGGGGGTGGCCACGCGCTGGCGCCAGCGCACCACGCCGGCTCCGTCCAGCAGCGCGGCCTCGGTCTTGGTGCCGCCGAGGTCGATGCCTAGCGCAAGCAAGTCAGACCGGTGCCGTGCGCGTGTTCAGCCAGGCCAGCGCGTCGCCGCTGACGCGCGGCGCCAGGCGTTCGCGCACCATCGCGTGGTAGCTGTTGAGCCAGGCGATCTCGTCGGCGCGCATCAGGCCCCTGTCGAGGCAGCGCGTGTCGATGGGGCACAGCGTGAGCGTCTCGAATTCGAGGAACTCGGCGAAGGTATTGCCTTCGGGCGTGGCGGCGGGCACGTTGAGCACCAGGTTCTCGATGCGCACGCCCCAGCAGCCGGTGCGGTACACGCCGGGCTCGATGCTGGTGATCATGCCGGCCTCCATGGCCATGTGGGCGTCGGGCAGGCTGCGGCTGATGCTCTGCGGGCCTTCGTGCACGTTCAGGAAGTAGCCCACGCCGTGGCCGGTGCCGTGGCCGAAGTCGACACCCTCGGCCCACAGCGGCGCGCGCGCCAGGGCGTCGAGATACGGGCTAAGCGTGCCGCGCGGGAAGCGCGCACGCGACAGGTTCATCGTGCCCTTGAGCACCAGCGTGTAGTCGCGCTTCATCGCGGCGCTGAGCGTGCCAATGGGCCACACGCGCGTGATGTCGGTGGTGCCGCCCAGGTACTGGCCGCCGCTGTCGATGAGCAGCAGGCCGTCGCCGCCGATCACCGCGTGCGCTTCCTCGGTGGCGCGGTAGTGCGGCATCGCGCCGTTGGCATTGAAGCCGGCGATGGTGGAAAAGCTCAGGCCCACGAAGCCCGGGCGGCGGGCTCGCGCCGCGCTGAGATGTTCGTCGATGGTGAGTTCGGTGATGCGTTCGCCTCGCGCCAGGGCGGCTTCGAACCAGGCGTAGAACTCGCACATGGCCGCGCCGTCTTCGATCATCGCCTCGCGCACGAAGGCGGCTTCCTGCGCCGTCTTGCGGCTCTTCAGCACGGTGCTGGGGTTGATGGCCTCCACCACCGTGCAATCGGTGCCCACGCACTCGCGCAGGCCGAGCGTGACGCGCTTGGGGTCGAGCAGCAGGGTGTCGCCGGCGCCCAGGCGCGCCAGTGCGGCGCCGGCCTCGGCGTAGGGTGCGAGCAGCAGGCCGCCCGCGGCCAGCTGGGCTGCCAGGGCCGGGCTGATCTTGCCGCCCTCCACGAACAGCGTGCCGCTGGTCTGCGTGAGCAGCAGGTGGCCCAGGAACACGGGGTTGTAGGTGACGTCGCTGCCGCGCAGGTTGGTGACCCACGCCAGGTCGTCGACGGTGGAGACGAAGTGATGCGTGGCGCCGTGGCGCGCCATGGCCGCGCGCACGGCGGCCAGCTTGTCGGCGCGCGGCGTGGCGGCGTGCGGCGCCTGGTGTTCGTACACCGGCTGCGAGGGCAGGCCGGGGCGGTCGGGCCAGATGGCGTCAAGGATGTCGATGTCGGTGCGCAGCGTGACGTCGGCGGCGCCGAGCGTGTGGCGCAGCGCGGCGGCCATCGACAAGGCCAGCACCTGGCCGTCCACCAGCACCGTGCCGCCGCGCGGCACGTGGCGCGCCAGCCAGTCGATGTGGGCGATGCTGTTGCCGGTGGGGATCTTCTCCAGCTCGATGCCGGTGCCGGCCAGTTCGGCTTCGGCCTGCACCCAGTAGCGGCTGTCGGCGAAGAGCACCGCGCGCTCGCGCATCACCACCAGCGTGGCCATCGAGCCGGTGAAGCCACTCAGCCACTGCCGGCCCTGCCAGCGTTCGGGCAGGTACTCGCTGAGGTGCGGGTCGGCCGATGGCACCAGCAGCGCGTGCGCGCCGGCCTTGGCCAGTTCGTCGCGCAGCTGGGTGATGCGCAGGCGGGTGGGGGAGGTGCGGGTGTCCATGCGTGGCGCTCCGAAACAGCGGGCGATTCTAGGCGGCCACCCTGATTTCAACCCGGCACAAGCCCACGGCGGCCGCGTGCGATAAGCTGCCGCCCCCGCGACCCGAATAGAACACCTGGAGACACCATGCCCGGCCTGCTGCCCGATGTCGACCCCGATGGCCTGCTGGAATACTCGGTGGTCTACACCGACCGCGCGCTGAACCACCTGTCCAGGCGCTTCCAGGGGGTGATGCAGGACGTGTCGGCCACGCTCAAGCAGGTGTACGCGGCGCAGTCCGCCATCGTCGTGCCCGGCAGCGGCAGCTTCGGCATGGAAGCGGTGGTGCGCCAGTTCGGCGGCGGCAAACGCGCGCTGGTGATCCGCAACGGCTGGTTCAGCTACCGCTGGAGCCAGATCTTCGAGATGTCGGGCGTGGCCGCCGGCGTCGAGGTGATGAAGGCGCGGCAGATTGCCACCGGCCCCAAGGCGCCCTATGCGCCGGCGCCCATCGACGAGGTGGTGGCTGCCATCAGGAAGAGCAAGCCCGACCTGGTGTTCGCCCCGCACGTGGAGACTTCGGCCGGCATGCTGCTGCCCGACGACTACCTGAAGGCCGTGGCCGACACCGTGCACGAACACGGTGGCCTCTTCGTGCTGGACTGCATCGCCTCGGGCGCGATGTGGGTGGACATGGGCGCCACGGGTGTGGACGTGCTCGTGAGCGCGCCGCAGAAGGGCTGGAGCAGCACGCCCTGCGCGGGCCTGGTGATGCTGTCCGAACGCGCGCGCAAGCAGATGGAAGGCACCACCAGCAGCAGCTTTGCGCTCGACCTGAAGAAGTGGCTGGCGATCATGGAATCGCACGAGAAGGGCATCGCGGCCTACCACGCCACCATGCCCACCGACGGCCTGGCCAGGCTGCGCGACGCGATGCAAGAGACACGCGACTTCGGCTTCGACAAGGCCAGGGCCGCGCAGCAGGAGATCGGCCGCCGCGTGCGCGCGCTGCTGGAAGAAGAAGGCATCCCGAGCCTGGCTGCGCCCGGCTTCCAGGCCCCCTGCGTGGTGGTGAGCTACACCGACCACGCCGACTGGCAGAACACCAAGGCCTTCGCCGAACAAGGCCTGCAGATCGCCGCCGGCGTGCCGCTGGCGCTGGACGAAGGGCCCGAGTTCCGCACCTTCCGCGTCGGCCTCTTCGGGCTGGACAAGCTGAAGAACGTCGACCGCACCGTGGCCAGCTTCGAGCGTGCGCTAGACGGCCTGATGTAGCGCGCCGCTCAGTGCAGCGGGTCGGCCAGCGGCCCGCGCACCGGCACGGCGTAGGTCAAGGGCGCCAGCGCCTGTTCGATGCGCTGCAGCTGCGCCGCGCTGACCAGGCCCGCCAGCAGCTTGCGGAAGCGCGGCTCCAGCGCTCCGGAGACGATGTACTGCCAGCGGTAGGCCTTCAGCAGCGTGTGGTGCACGGCGCTGGCCTTGGCCTCGTCGGCGGCCAGGCCGGTCTCGGTGAGGAAGTAGGCGCAGTCGGCCTGGGCCTGGGCCTGCAGGATGCCGTCGACACCCTGCACCAGTTCGATCAGCTCGCCCACGGCGGCGTCGCGCTCGGCATCGCTGGCCAGGCGCGCGTCGGCGCGCGCCCATTCCAGTTCGTCGATCACGGCGTGCTGCGACTCTTCCTTCCAGTGGAACAGGAACACGTCCTTGAACAGCGGCGACAGGTCATCGGCCGCGCCGATGCTGGCGCGGTAGTGGGCCTGCGAGAACAGCTCGATGTGGCAGGTGAGCGCCAGCACGGCCCAGCTGCACTTGCCCAGCACGAAGCCGGCCACGTCGTTGGGTGCCACCACGAAGCGGTAGCCCGCGGGCATGTGCGCGGCAGTCAGCAGCTCCAGGCGGCGGAACAGTTCCTGGTGCTTCAGCTCTTCGTCGCTCAGGCGCACGATGGCTTCCAGCGCCGTCTGGTCGCCCAGCCAGTGGTCGCGGCTCAGCTCCAGCATCTTGGCGCCGATGAAACGCTCGACCAGGCCGAACATGTGGGCGTAGGTGCGGCCCTGCACCTGGCTCATGAAGCGCTGCTGGCCGGCGTCCAGGAAGGGCAGCTCGTCGGCCAGCGACAGGCCGTCGGGCAAGAACTTCTGGCCGAAGTCGAAGCTGCGGCCGCGGATGACATCGGCATCGATGTCCCAGCGCACGCGCTTGGAGTTCTCGATGGTGCGGGCGTAGCGCGCGGTGTCGGTGGGGATCGTGTGCATGGGCGGATCCTTGGGTGTGCGGGTGTCGCGATGGACGGGCCGCCATGGTCGGCCGCGTGCCGGCCGGCCGCATGGTGCGGATGTCCCGTGCGGCCCCTCCTAGGGGTGCGGGCGGCGTGGGCGGCGCGGGACAATCGGCCATGCTTGCGCGCCAGCACATCCGCTTCTGCACCGCTGCCGACGGCACCCGCATCGCGGTGGCGTCCATCGGCTCCGGGCCCCCGCTGCTGCGCGCCGCGCACTGGCTCAGCCACGTCGACCACGATCTCGAAAGCCCGGTGTGGCGCCCGTGGCTGGAAGAGCTGTCGCGGCAGCACACCTACATCCGCTACGACCAGCGCGGCTGCGGCCTTTCGGACAGCGACGTGGCTGAGCTGTCGCTCGACGCCTGGGTGCAGGACCTGGAGTCCGTGGCCGACTGCCTGGGCCTGCGCCGCTTCCCCTTGATCGGCATGTCGCAGGGCGGCGCGGTGGCGGTGAGCTACGCGCTGCGCCACCCGGAGCGTGTGTCGCACCTGGTGCTGCTGGGCGCCTATGCGCGCGGCGCGCTGCGGCGCGACACCGGCCCGGTGGGCCGCCTTGAGGCCGAGACCCTGGTCAACCTCATCCGCCTGGGCTGGGGCCGCGACAACCCGGCCTTCCGCCAGGTATTCACCAACCAGTTCATCCCTTCAGGCACGCACGAGCAGCACCAGTGGTGGAACGAACTCGAACGCCTGACCACCAGCCCCGAAAACGCCGCGCGCACGCTGGAGGCCTTCCACCAGGTGGACGTGACCGAGGCCGCGCAAAAGCTGCGTGTGCCCACGCTGGTGGTGCACGCCCGCGGCGATGCACGCGTGCCTTTCGACGAAGGGCGGCGGCTGGCGGCGCTGATTCCGCAGGCACGTTTCGTCGCGCTGGACAGCGACAACCACGTGTTGCTGCAGGACGAGCCGGCCTGGGCGCAGTTCGTGCGCGAACTGCGCGACTTCCTGGGCCACGCGGCCGGCGCGCCGCTGGAAGCGGTGCTGACACCGGCCGAACGCGAGGTGCTGCGCCTGGTGGCGCAGGGCCTGGACAACCCGGCCATCGCCGGCCAGCTGGCCAAGAGCGAGAAGACCGTGCGCAACCAGGTCAGCAGCATCCTCGACAAGCTGCAGCTGAAAAGCCGCGCGCAGGCCATCGTGCTGGCGCGCGAACGGGGCCTGTGGTCCTAGAGGCTCGTCCTCAGCTTCCAGATTTCCGGGAACAGCACCACGTCGAGCATCTTGCGCAGGTAGCTTACGCCGCCGGTGCCACCGGTGCCGCGCTTGAAGCCGATCACGCGCTCCACCGTCGTCACGTGGCGGAAGCGCCAGAGGCGGAAGGCGTCTTCCAGGTCGGTGAGTTCCTCGCCC
>CAYREA010000158.1:0-10405 GCA_964423075.1 uncultured Rubrivivax sp.
TTCCTTCAGCGCTTCGTAGATGCCGTCCAGGTCGTCGGCCACCGTCGTCAGGTAGCAGCTGGACAGCTGGCTGCGGCGCGTGCCCGCATTGAACAGCGTGGGCGTCGAGCTCATGAAGTCGAAGCTGGACAGCACGTTGTAGAACTCGATGGCGCGCGCCTCGCGGTCAATCTCGTTCAGGCTGAGGCCCATGGCCACGCGCATGAAGAAGGCCTGCGGCATCTCGATGCGCTTCTCGTCGATGTGCAGGAAGTAGCGGTCGTACAGCGTCTGCAGGCCGAGGTAGTCGAACTGCTGGTCGCGCGTAGCATCCAGTGCGGCACCCAGCCGGGCCATGTCGAACTGCAGCAGCTTCTCGTCCAGCAGTTCGGCTTCCACACCCTGCTTGATGAAGAGCGGGAAGTACTCGGCGTAGCGCGTGCCCATCTGCACCTGCGTGACCTCCTCACCCAGGATCTCGCGGCGGATGGTGTGCAGCAGCAGCCGCGCGGTGGCGCGGGTGTACGAGGGTTCCTTCTCGATCAGCGTGCGCGCGGCCAGGATGGCGGCCTTGTAGACCTCGTCCATCGGCACGCCGTCGTACAGGTTGCGGCGCGTCTCGGCCAGGATGGGCTCGGCCTTCACGTCGGCGCCGAGGCCGGCGCAGGCGGTTTCCATCAGGTCGCGCAGCGCGCCCATGTCCAGCGGCACACGCTGGCCGTTCTCGGTGGCGAAGAGCTCAGGCGCCTTCACCACGGCCGGCGCGCCCTGCCGCGCACGCTCCTGCGCGCGGCGCTCGCGGTACAGCACGTAGGCGCGCGCCACTTCGTGGTGGCCGCTGCGCATCAGGCCCAGTTCGACGTGGTCCTGCACGTCTTCGATGTGGAAGGTGCCACCGCCCGGGCGCGAACGCAGCAGCGCACGCACCACCGATTCGGTCAGGCGCTCGACCGTCTCGCGCACGCTGGCCGATGCCGCACCCTGCGTGCCGTGCACGGCCAGGAAGGCTTTCATCAGCGCCACCGCGATCTTGTTGGGCTCGAAGGCCACCACGGCACCATTGCGGCGGATGATCTGGTAGCCGGCGTAGGTGTTGGCGGCCATGGCCGCGCCGCTGGTGGGGACGGGCCGTGCGGCGCTGGGCTGGGTGGTGGCGGTGGTGGTCGGAGCAGCTTGCATTCAATCCCCTCTGAGGTCTGTTCGGTCTGGTCGGGTTGTTCGGGTTTTCGGGTTCTCGGTGCGGCGGCGTTCAGTAGCGCGCAGGCCGGCACGGGCAGCGTTCAGGACCTTGGTCTTGGTTCCTGGGCCAGGCCCTTGCGCCGACGCGGGGCGCGCGGGCGGGGGCTTCGCTGCAGTGGCTTGTGTGTCACGAGATTATCACCGACGGGCACTATATCTGTGGTGCCATGGGGGTTCAAGCCACTACGGCTAGTGTCTCATGGGGGGCTACCCGAATGATCCCAAGGGCCAGGAAATGGGGCTGATCACCAGCGCGCCTTGGCCCATGCGGCATCACGGCGCTCGAGCCTTGCGGCATGCGCCACATCGCGCGAAAACGGCGCGCAGGGCGCGCCATTCCACGCGCCGCGCGCGATCTCAGTTGCTGTCGCTGTCGGCGGCGCCGACACCCAGCCGTGCCATCCGGTAACGCATTTGCCGCAGCGACAGGCCCAGGCTCGCGCCGGCCGCGGTGCGGTTGTAGCGATGGCGTTCGAGCGCGCGTTCCAGGATGTCGCGCTCCACCGTGTCGAGGAAGCTCACCAGGTCGCTGGGCAAGGGCGCGGCGTTGCTGGCCGCGGGTGCCGGGCCCAGCGGCGTGAGCGGCATCGCCACCGTGTCGGCTTCGGCCAGCGAGGGCTCCTGCATCAGCTCTTCGGGCAGGCCGAGGTCGGCCCGTTCGATCAGCGGGCTGCCCGACAAGGCGAGCGCGCGGTGCAGCAGGTTCTCCAGTTCGCGCACGTTGCCCGGGAACGCGTAGCGCAGCAGGTGCTGCAGCGCCTCGGGCGCCAGCGCCGGCACCGGCGACACGCCGGCATCGCGCGCGATGCGCTGCATCACCGAGGCGCAGATGTCGGGCAGGTCGCCGATGCGTTCACGCAGCGGCGGCACCGTGATGCGGATGACGTTGAGCCGGTAGTACAGGTCCTGCCGGAAACGCCCGGCCAGCACCTCGGCGCCCAGGTCCTTGTGCGTGGCGCTGACGATGCGCACGTTGACCGAGGTCTCGGCCACAGCGCCGATGGGCCGCACCGCGCGCTCCTGGATCACACGCAGCAGCTTGCTCTGCATCTGCAGCGGCAGGTCGCCGATCTCGTCGAGGAACAGCGTGCCTCCCTGCGCAGCCTGGAAGAAGCCTTCGCGGTCTTCGTTGGCGCCGGTGAAAGCGCCCTTGCGATAGCCGAAGAACTCGGCTTCCAGCAGCAGCTCGGGAATGGCGCCGCAGTTCACCGCGATGAAGGGCAAGGCGCCGCGCGGCGAGACTTCGTGGATGGCGCGCGCCACCAGTTCCTTGCCGGTGCCCGACTCGCCATGCACCAGCACTGGCGCCATGCTGCGCGCCACGCGTTCCACCAGCGAGCGCACCTGCTGCATCGCACCCGAGGCGCCGACGATGCGCTCCAGCGCAGGGTGTGCGGCCGCGCTGCCGCGCGCTTCGCCGCCGCGTGCCGCGGCCGGCGGCGCGCCCGCGCCGGGCAGGCGCCCCAGCGCCGAAGCCACCACGGCGCGGAACTGCTTCAGATCCACCGGCTTGGTGAGATAGTCGTAGGCACCCGCCTTCAGCGCTTCCACCGCGTTCTCGGGCGAGCCGTAGGCCGTGATGACGATGGCCTTCTCGCGCCGGCCCGTCTCTTCCATGCGGCGCAGCAGGTCCAGGCCGTTGCCATCGGGCAGGCGCATGTCGGTGATGACGAGCTGGTAACCGCCAGGCCCGCGCTGCTGCAGCAGCGCCCAGCCGTCTTCGACCGTGCCGGCGCTTTCGACGTCGTAGCCCTCGCGCACCAGCGTCAGTTCGTACAGCGTGCGCAGGTCGGGTTCGTCATCCACCACCAGCAGGCGGGGCATCGGGGTGTTGGTGTTCAGACCGGCTCCAGGGGCAAGGCGTTGGCGGCGTCGTTCAGCGCCGCGCGCCGCATGCTGACGACGAACTCGTTGCGCAGCCGCTCGGCCGCGGGCCGCGGGCGGTACTCGATGCTGGCGCCGTGTCGTTCGCACAGCTCGCGACAAATATACAAGCCCAGCCCGGAGCCACGGCTGCGCGTGCTGAAGAACGGCTCGAAGAGAAAGCGCTCGATGTCGGGTGCGATCGGCGGGCCGTCGCTCAGCACCGAGAGCTGGACCCAGCCCTCGTCACGTGCGGCCAGGCGCAGGAAGATCGAGCCCGGCGCCTGGCCGGCGTGGCGGTGCGCGTTGTCCAGCAGGTTGATCAGCACGCGGCGCAGGTGCTCGGCGTCGAACAGCACGCCGATGGGCAAGGCCGGCAGTTCGGCGCGCAGGCGGCTGTCGGTGGCCAGGGTCACCTGCGCGGTGCGCGCCCAGTCGGCGGCGGCCATCGACACCGTGGCCTTGGCGTCGATGGCGTGTGCGGCCGAGGCCGCGCCGGGCGCCACTTCCATCACGTCGTCGACCAGGCGCTTCAGGCGCTCGACGTTGTCGGCCACCATCTGCGCCAGGCGCTGTTGCTCCGGCGGCAGCAGGTCCTCGATCAGCAAGGCGTTGGCCTGCGCTATCGCAGCCAGCGGGTTGCGGATCTCGTGCGCGATGCCGGCCGAGATGCGGCCCATCGCCGCCAACTTCTCCTGCCGGATGCGCGCCTGCAGCGTGCGCAGGTCTTCCAGCAGCAGCACGGCAAAGGGCTCGATGGCCGTGTCGGCCTCGGGGTCGGCGCGGTCGCTGCGCTCGACGCTCTGCACGCGCATGAAGCGCACGCGCAGGCGCAGGGTGCGCGTGTGGCCTTCGGTGAAGCTCAGCATCACGTCGCGCCCGGCCTCGGGCCAGTCGGCTTCGGCCAGCGCCTGCTCGACGGCCTGGCTCAGCGTGGACCAGGCCGGTTGTTCCTTCAACGTGAAGGGCGCCGGCGGGCTCAGGCCCTGGTCCACCAGCAGCGCACGCGCCGCGGGGTTGGCCGCACGCACGCGGGCGCGGCGGTCCACCACCAGCACGCCGTCGGCCATCTCCTCGATCACGAGCCGGTTCAGCTGCGCCTGCTGGCGCGCCAGCTCCAGGCTGCCGCGCGCGGCCATCTCCTCGCGCGCCAGGCGGCCGGCCAGTTCACCGGCCAGCAGCGCAATCATGAACATGCCCAGGCCCGCCAGGCCCGATTGCAGCATCAGCGTGGGCGCCGTGTCGCCACCCGTGCCGGCGCGCCAGGCGGCCAGCAGCAGCAGCAGCGCGACGGCGGCGGCGGTGCCCAGCGCCATCAGGCGCGCCGTGAGCACGCCCGACATCAGCACCGGCAACACCAGCAGCGCGGCGTAGTTGAAGGAGATGCCCACCTCCAGCAGGTGCAGCAGCATGAAGGCCAGCAGGTCGATGCCGATGGTGGACAGCCAGCGCCGGCGGCGCTCGCTCAACTGCGAGGCCGGCTGCGCCAGCGCGCCCAGGCGCGGCAGCAGCCACAAGGTGATGGCCTGCGCGGCGTAGGCCAGCGAAATGACCGTCACCGCCAGGCTGGTGCGGGCACTGATCATCGCGGTGGCCGCCTGCGCCAGCACCAGGCCCAGCCCCACCGCGGCGCGCGCCGCCGCGTAGGTGCGGTAGACGCGGGACAGCGCGCTGTCCTGCGCCTGCACGATGCGGCGCGCCTGGCGCATCAGGAAGCGGCTGTCGGCGGCGGCGTCGCCAGCGGCCAGCCAGCCGGGGTCGAAAAATGAATCGCCGCCCGCCGTGTCGCCGGCGGTACTGCTGAACAGGGTGTCGTCGCGGCGGCGGCCGTTGCGCGCGCGGCGGTCGGCGCGGCGCCGGTCGCCACTGCGGCGTTCGGCGTCGCGTGAATTCATGTCAGCGGGGGCCGGCGAGGCGGTGGGCTTCGCTGCAGAAGGGGCGGCCGTCGGCGTCCTTCACCGCTTCGGCCGTCGGCAGATGCACGCCACAGTGCGCGCAGGCCAGCATGGCCTGCGGCCCGTCGTCCGCAGCACCCGGCGCCTTGGGCGGCGGCGCGGCGCCGACGCGGCCGCGCGACTTGGACTTCAACATCCAGAACACCACGCCGACAAGGGCGATCAACAGCAGGAACTTCAGCATGGTTGTCAGCCGGCTCCTCGGCCCAGCAGCACTTCAAGGACAAAACGGGAACCGGCGTAGGCCAGCAGCAGCAAGACCGCGCCGACATACAACCAGCGCGTGGCACGGCGGCCGCGCCAGCCGCGGAAGTGCCGGCCCACCAGCAGGGCGGCGAACACGCCCCAGGCCAGCAGCGAGAACACGGCCTTGTGGTCGGCCCAGCGCCAGTGCACGATGGTGGCAAAACCCAGCAGCAGCGTGGCGGTGAGCACGGTGAAGCCGGCTTCGACGAAGCGGAAGGTCACGCGCTCCAGTTGCAGCAGCGGCATGCCCAGGGCGCTGGCGCCCAGTGCCGCGGCCTTGGCGCCTGGGCCGCCGCTGCGCAGGCGGCGCTCGGCGGCGTCGAGCATCACCGCGTGCAGCACCGCGGCGCCAAAGAGGCCGTAGGCCCCGACACCCAGAGCGAAGTGCAGCGGCGCCAGGCGCGAGGTGATGGGCCGCAATTCACCCGGGAAGGTGGCCGTGATCAGCACCGCCAGCAGGCCCGCCAGCGCCAGCCACTGGCGCACCGCCGGCAAGGGCACGAGCCGGCTTTCCACCGTGTAGACCGCGATCACGAGCCACACCGTCACCGACAGCACCGGAGCGAATCCGAGCCGCGCGCCGGGCTCGTTCAGGCCCACGCCGGCGATGTCGATGACCAGCAACACGCCGTGCAGCACCCAGCCGCCGATGAAGGCCGCGGCCGAAAAACGCCGCAGCCTGGCCCAGGGCACCGTCGCGCTCAGATAGAGCAAGGCCGCCACGCTCACCAGCAGCAGTCCTCCACCTGGCGCGAGCACGGGGGAGGCGGTCGATAGAATCATCACGACAGTGTAATGACCGCGAGCCGCCGCAACGGCGCCTTGCCTACCTCCCAAATGGCCTCGACCCTCACCGACCGACTTTCCAAGCTGGTCAAGACGATGCGTGGCCAGGCCCGCATCACCGAAAGCAACGTGCAGGACATGTTGCGCGAGGTGCGCATGGCTCTGCTCGAAGCCGACGTGGCCCTGCCCGTGGTGCGCGACTTCGTGGCCCGTGTCAAGGAGAAGGCGCTGGGCCAGGAGGTGGCGGGTTCGCTCAACCCCGGCCAGGCGCTGGTGGGCATCGTGCACAAGGAACTGGCCGCGACGATGGGCGCGGGTGTCGCCGACATCAACCTGGCCACGCAACCGCCGGCCGTCATCCTGATGGCCGGCCTGCAGGGTGCCGGCAAGACCACCACCACGGCCAAGCTGGCCAAGCACCTGATCACCAAGCGCAAGAAGAAGGTGCTCACGGTCTCGGCCGACGTCTACCGGCCCGCCGCCATCGAGCAGCTGAAGACCGTGACGGCGCAGGCCGGTGCCGAGTGGTTCGCGTCCGACGCGGGCCAGAAGCCGCGCGACATCGCGCTGGCCGCACTGGATCACGCCAGGCGCCACTACTTCGACGTGCTGCTGGTCGACACCGCCGGCCGCCTGGGCATCGACGAAGCGCTGATGGCCGAGATCCGCGAGCTGCACGCGGCATTGAACCCGGTGGAGACGCTGTTTGTCGTCGACGCCATGCAGGGCCAGGACGCGGTCAACACCGCCAAGGCCTTCAAGGACGCGCTGCCGCTCACCGGCGTGGTGCTCACCAAGCTGGACGGCGATTCGCGCGGCGGCGCGGCGCTGTCGGTGCGGCAAGTCACCGGCGCGCCCATCAAGTTCGCCGGCGTGTCCGAGAAGATCGACGGCCTGGAGGTCTTCGACGCCGAGCGCCATGCCGGCCGCGTGCTGGGCATGGGCGACATCGTCGCGCTGGTGGAAGAGGTGCAGAAGGGCGTCGATATGGACGCCGCGCAGAAGTTTGCCGACAAGATGAAGTCGGGCGGCGGCTTCGACCTCAACGACTTCCTGTCGCAGATCTCGCAGATGAAGAAGATGGGCGGCCTTTCCAGCCTCATGGACAAGCTGCCCAGCCAGATGACGGCCAAAGCCCAGGGCGCCGACATGGACCGCGCCGAGCGCGACGTCAAGCGCATGGAAGGCATCCTCAACGCCATGACGGCCAAGGAACGCCGCCAGCCCAACCTGTTGATGGACGGCAAGAGCAAGGCCAGCCGCAAGCGCCGCATCGCCGCCGGCGCAGGTGTTCAGATACAGGATGTGAACCGCCTGCTGAACCAGTTCGACCAGATGCAGGGGATGATGAAGAAGATGAAGGGCGGCGGCCTGATGAAGATGATGAAGCGCATGGGTGGTGGCGGCTTCCCCGGCATGCCCCGCTGAAGGGCTGGGTTCTACTAAAGCCTGTGGAGAAAGCCAGGGGCCTGGCCCCGACGCGGGTCGAAACGCCTTGATACGGCTTTTGTTCCGCCAAGCGTTGATCCTTCGCCCCTGCCTGCCGATGTCACGGTCCAGCGCCCCTTCTTTGATCAATGATGGAATTTCTCTCCCCTATCGCGACCTTCGCCCTGCCGGCGACGGCGCTGCTGCTGCTGACCTTGCTGGTCATGCGGGTTCGCAACCGCCAGAGCGCCCGGCGTTCGGCCGCGCGCGACGCGCTCGATACCGTGATGGGCTGGCCGCCCGAAGCCTCGCGCATCCTCACCATCAACGAACGCCAGGCCTATGACCTGCTGAAGCGCGCCATGCCCGGCTTCCTGGTGCTGGCGCAGGTGCCGCTGTCGCGTTTCATCCGCGTGCCCTCGCGCCATTCCTATGCCGAGTGGCTGGCCCGCGTGGGCTCGCTCAGCGCCGACCTGCTGCTGTGCGACGCCGGCTCCAAGGTGCTGGCCGTGATCGACATCCGCGCCCAGCAGGAAAGTGAACGCGCCCGCCGCCGCCACGAGCGCATGGCGCGTGTGCTGCGTTCGGCCGGTGTGCATGTGTTCGACTGGCGCGAGGGCGAGCTGCCCAGCGCCACCGAGGTGCGCCACGTGATGGCGCGCCTGGTGGGCGCGAAGGTGGAGGCCGGCAACGGCAAGGCCACCAGCTCGCGGCCGATGCCGCTGATCCCGGTGCCCGAGATGGAAGAGATCCTGGCCGATGGCGACCGCGCCGCCGCCGAGGCCGCTTTCGACCCGATGATGGAGCCGGTGCCCTCAGCCTTCCTCGAAGAGCTCGAAACGCAGCAGCAACAGCGCTGAGCGCGCTTCAGCTCAGCAGCGCCCGCGCGAACTCGCGCGCGCTGAAGGGCTGCAGGTCCTCCAGCCGTTCGCCGATTCCGATGAAGTAGACGGGCAGCACGCGCCCGTTTTCCACGCCCCAGCGCGCGATCGCGGCCAGCACGCCGCCCTTGGCGGTGCCGTCGAGCTTGGTGACGATCAGACCCGTGAGGCCCAAGGCGGCGTCGAAGGCCTTCACCTGCGCCAGCGCGTTCTGCCCGGTGTTGCCGTCCACCACCAGCAGCACCTCGTGCGGCGCACCTTCCTGCGCCTTGGCGATGGTGCGGCGGATCTTCTTCAGCTCCTCCATCAGGTGCGGCTGCGTCGGCAGGCGGCCGGCGGTGTCGGCGATGACGACGTCGCAGCCCCGCGCGCGGCCGGCGGTGACGGCGTCGAAGGTCACCGCCGCGGGGTCGCCACCTTCCTGGCTGACGATCTCGACGCGGTTGCGGTCGGCCCACACCGCCAGTTGCTCGCGCGCTGCGGCGCGGAAGGTGTCGGCCGCGGCCAGCAGCACCTTGCAGTCGGCCTCGGCCAGGTGGCGCGTGAGCTTGCCGATGCTGGTGGTCTTGCCGGCGCCGTTGACGCCGGCCACCATCACCACGGTGGGCTTGTGTTCGCCGATGGCCAGCGGCCGCTCCAGCGGCTGCAGCAGTTCGGTGATGGCATCCGCCAGCAGCGCCTTCACGGCCGCAGGCTCGGTGGCCTTGCTGTCCTTCACGCGCCGCTTCAGGTCGATCAGCAGCGCCTCGGCGGCGGCCACGCCGGTATCGGCCAGCAAGAGCGCCGATTCGAGCTCTTCGTACAGCGCGTCGTCGATGCGAGTGCCGGTGAAGACCTGGGCGATGCCGGCGCCGGTCTTGCGCAGGCCCTGCTTGAGGCGGCCGAACCAGCCGCCACCCGCTTCGGCGACGGTAGGTGGCGCTTCAGCCGGTGCGGCAACAACCGGGGCGGGCGTGGCCGCCGCCACAGGCTCGGGTGGCGCCTTCTTCTTGAAGAAACTGAACATCGTGCGGGGGGTGGGCCGGGCTGTGAAAGAGCGATACGGGCTCGCTATAATGCGCGGCTCAGGCGCTTTAGCTCAGCTGGTTAGAGCGACGGAATCATAATCCGCAGGTCCGGGGTTCAAATCCCTGAAGCGCCACCAGATGCCGCGGCCCGGGGTTCACGCCTCGGGCCGTTTTGCTTCTTCCCACAGCCCCTGGATCTACACCATGCTTCGCTGTGCTACCCGGGCCGCTGCCCTGTTCGCCCTCGCCCTGGGCATCTGCCTGCCGGCCGCCGCCCAGGCGCCGCGCAAGTTCCCCGCCAACGCCCTGCGTGGCGAGATCCTCATCACGCAGCCGCCCGAGTTGCAGCTGAACCAGAAGCTGCGGGCGCGCCTGGCGCCCGGCGCGCGCATCCGCGGCGCCGACGGCATGCTGGCGCTGTCGGGCGCGCTGGTCGGCAAGAAGCTGGTGGTGCACTACACGCTGGATCCGAGCGGCAACCTGCTCGACGTCTGGGTGCTCACGGCCCAGGAGTTCGCGCGCCAGCCCTGGCCTGCCACGCCGGCCGAAGCCGCCACCTGGCAGTTCAACCCGGACGCGCAGGTCTGGAGAAAGCCGTGACGGCGCCGGGCACGACCAAGAAGGTGTTCATCCGCACCTTCGGCTGCCAGATGAACGAGTACGACTCGGACAAGATGGCCGACGTGCTGCACGCGGCCGAGGGCTACGAGACCACCGCCGACCCGGAGCAGGCCGACCTGATCCTCTTCAACACCTGCTCGGTGCGCGAGAAGGCGCAGGAGAAGGTCTTCAGCGACCTCGGCCGCGTCAAGCACCTGAAGAAGAAGGGCGTGCTGATCGGCGTCGGCGGCTGCGTCGCCAGCCAGGAGGGCGCGGCGATCATCGAGCGCGCACCCTACGTCGATCTCGTCTTCGGCCCGCAGACGCTGCACCGGCTGCCGCAGATGATCGAGGCGCGCAGCGCCGAGCGCCGCCCGCAGGTGGACATCAGCTTCCCCGAGATCGAGAAGTTCGACCACCT
>CAYREA010000159.1:0-10362 GCA_964423075.1 uncultured Rubrivivax sp.
GCTGGCGCTCACGCTCTACACCAGCGCCTTCCTGGCCGAGATCTGGCGCGGCTGCGTCAACGCCATTCCGAAGGGCCAGTGGGAAGCGGCCGACAGCCTGGCGCTGAACTTCGTCGAGAAGATGCGCTACGTCATCGGCCCGCAGGCCGGGCGCATCGCCCTGGCGCCCACCGTCGGCTTCCTGGTGCAGGTGATCAAGGGCACCGCGCTGGCCTCGGTGATCGGCTTCATCGAGCTCACCAAGACCGGCGGCATGATCAGCAACGCCACCTTCCAGCCCTTCAAGGTCTACGCCTGCGTGGCGCTGCTGTACTTCGCGCTGTGCTGGCCCATCTCGGCCTGGAGCCGCGCCATCGAAAGGAAACTGCGCCGTGCCCACTGATGCACCTATTGTCGAAGTCAAGGGGCTGCGCAAGCGCTTCGGCACGAACGAGGTTCTGAAAGGCATCGACCTGAACGTGCAAGCCGGCGAAGTGATTGCCATCATCGGCAAGAGCGGCTCGGGCAAGAGCACGCTGCTGCGCTGCATGAATGGGCTGGAGCAGTTCCAGGACGGCCTGCTGCACGTGCAGGGCCAGCCGCTGGAACACGCCAACGCCAAGGCCATGCGCGCGCTGCGCCAGCACGTGGGCATGATCTTCCAGAACTTCAACCTGTTCCCGCACCTGAGCGTGGGCCGCAACGTGATGCTGGCGCCCACGCTGGTGAAGGCCGCCGACAAGCCTGCGGCCGAAGCGCAGGCGAAGAAGCTGCTGGAACGCGTGGGTCTGGCCGACAAGTTCGACGCCTGGCCCGACCAGCTCTCGGGCGGCCAGCAGCAGCGCGTGGCCATCGCCCGCGCGCTGGCCATGCAGCCCAGCGTGATGCTGTGCGACGAGATCACCTCGGCGCTGGACCCCGAACTGGTGGGCGAGGTGCTGCGCGTGGTGGAGGGCCTGGCCGAAGAAGGCATGACGCTGCTGATGGTGACGCACGAGATGAACTTCGCGCGCAAGGTGAGCGACCGCGTGGTGTTCATGCACGCCGGCCGCATCCACGAGATGGGGCCGCCGGCGCAGCTGTTCGACGCACCGCAGACGCCCGAGCTCAAGCAGTTCCTGTCGGCGCTGCACTGAGCGTGCGGGGCGCATCCCGTACGATGCGCGCATGAGCTTCAGCACCGAAAACCACCCGGGCGTGTGCGCCCAGCCCGGCCCTGCGTCGCAGGGCTTCGTGTTCAACCACAGCATGCTGCGCGTGAAGGACCCGGCGGTGTCGCTGGACTTCTACACCCGCATCTTCGGCATGCGCGTGCTGCGCAAGCTGGACTTTCCCGAGATGAAGTTCTCGCTGTACTTCCTGCACCGCGCGGTGGAAGGTGAGACGGTGCCCGAAGACGCCGGCGAGCGCACCGCCTGGACCTTCGCGCAGCGCGGCATCCTGGAGCTCACGCACAACTGGGGCACGGAAAGCGACCCCGCCTTCAAGTACCACGACGGCAACGCGCAGCCGCAGGGCTTCGGCCACATCTGCTTCAGTGTGCCCGACCTCGACGCAGCGATCCGCTGGTTCGATGAGAACCAGCTGGTCTACGTCAAGCGACCCGAGCAGGGCAAGATGAAGGACGTGGCCTTCATCAAGGACCCCGACGGTTACTGGATCGAGATCGTCGAGCCGGCGCGCTTGAAAGTGCTGGGGCGCTGAGATTCAGGCCGCGCGGCGGTAGCTCGCCGCCGCGTGCACCGGCGCCAGCGGCAGCAGCGCGCCGGGTGCGGTGGTCGGCACGCTGTCGGCGCCGGCCCAGGCCTGGCGCAGGGCGGGCGCGGGGGCGATCTCTTCGGGCGTCAGCAGCAGGCCGGCGCGGCGCAGCCAGCGCCCGTTCGAAGGCCGGCCCGACCACACGGCGATGGGCCACGACAGCATCAGCGGCAGCACCACCGGCGACAGCCACAGCGCCACGCTGGCGTCGGCCATCAGCGCGCCGGCGAAAGCGAGACCGGCCAGCACCGACAGCGGCAGCAGCGCCGGTGCGGCGTCGCGCCAGCGCAGCTTCGTGGCTTCACGCGGCGGCGAGCGCCATTGCAGCGAGACGCCGGTCAGCGCCGTCAGCACGAAAAGCGTGTGCGCGGCCATGCGCACCGGTGCCAGCAGTGCCGAGAGCAGCGCTTCCAGCAGCGCGCTGGCCACCAGCGCCACGCCACCACCGTACAGGCGCTGCACGCCTTCGCGCAGCACCAGCATCACGCCCAGCACGCGCGGCAGCACCAGCAGCGCCACGGTGGCCGCCCACAGCAGCACCGGCGGGCGCTGCAACTGCTCCATCGTGTTGCCGCCGTGCATCCACAGGCCCACGCCCAGCACCACGAAGGCCAGCCAGAGCGGTGCCGACAGGTACGACATCGCGCCGGTGAGGAACATCGCGCGGTGCACGCGGTGGAAGCCGGGCTCGGCGATCAGGCGCGCGTTTTGCAGGTTGCCCTGGCACCAGCGGCGGTCACGCTGCAGTTCGGCCAGCACGTGCGGCGGCTGCTGTTCCCAGCTGCCGGGCAGGTCGGGCACCAGCCACACCTGCCAGCCGGCGCGGCGCATCAGCGCCGCTTCGACGAAGTCGTGCGACAGGATCGAGCCCGCCAGCCCGCCGCGCCCGCGCAGCGGCGCCAGGCCGCAATGCGCCATGAAGGGTGCGATGCGGATGATGGCGTTGTGGCCCCAGTAGTGCGATTCGCCCAGCTGCCAATACTGCATGCCGGCGCTGAAGAGGCGGCCCGTCACGCGGCCGGCGAACTGCTGGGCGCGTGCGTGCGGGGTGTCCACACCGCAGGCCACCGGCGTGCTCTGCACGATGCCGGCCTGCGGGTTGGCTTCCATCAGGCGCACCAGCCCGAGCACGGACTCGCCGCTCATCACGCTGTCGGCGTCCAGCACCACCATGTAGCGGTGGCGCCGGCCCCAGCGGCGGCAGAAGTCGGCCACATTGCCCGCCTTGCGGTGGGTGCGGCGCTGGCGCCAGCGGTAGTGGATGCGCAGGCCGCTGGCGGCGAAGCGGTAGCGCAGCGCCTGCCAGGCGGCGCGCTCGGCGGCGCGCTGCGTGGGCTCGCCGGAGTCGGACAGGATGTAGATGTCCACCAGTCGCGCACCGCCCGCGGCCACCACGGAATCGGCCGTCGCCGCCAGCCCTGCCATCACCGTGGGCACGTGTTCATTGCAGATCGGCATGATCAGCGCGGTGCGTGCGTCGGCGGCGATGCTGTCGCGCGCCACGCGGCGGTACGACAGCATGTGGCGGTCGCCTCGGCGCAGCACGAAGTAACCCATGGCTGCGGTGACGGTGCCCGCCGTCACCCAGGCGAACAGCAGCGTGAACAGGGCCACCTGGGCCCAGCGCAGCGCATCGCCGCCGGCCATCGGCTGCGCCTGCAGCAGCAGGGTGGCCGCAGCCGCTGCGGACAGCAGCACCAGCAGCATCAACGCCGCGCGGCGTTTGCTGGCGGCGCGTTGCCAGCCGCGCAGCGGTGCCGCCAGTGCGGCCTTGGGTGCACTGAGCCCGGCACGCAGGCTCGCCCAGAAACCCAGCCAGGGCGTGGTCGCCATCGAGCCGCGTTGCAGCGGCGGCGCGGCGGCGTGGGTGTAGCGGCGTTGCGCAGCGGCCGCCAGGCGGCGCGGCGTGGTGTCGGGCGTCGTCATGGTTCGGTCTCTCCGGGTTGGGCCGGCGGCAGCAGCGCGGCCCAGGTTTCAGTCAAGGCATGGGGCCCCTGGCGCAGGTAGGCGCGCAGTTCCAGGGGCTGTGTGGGGTCGCTGCGAAACACGCGCAGCTGCATGCGCCAGCCGCCGCCGGCGGCATGCGGCCAGGCACGTGACTCGAGCACGCGGCCGCCGCTGCCCACCGTGGCCACGGCTTCGGCGGCCACGCCGGCGGGCAGGGCACGCAGGGCGGGGCCGTCGAAGTCCAGCACGTACTGCACCTCGCCAGCCTTCAGCGGCGCCCAGCCCTGGCCGCGCCGCGCCTGCACCACCCAGCCGCCGGGTGGTTGCTGGGTCTTGTCACCCTGCCAATGGAGGCGGTAGGCCAGGTTGAGCGGCTGGCCCGGCGCCGGCAGCTGCGCCGGCACCCAGTAGGCGACGATGTTGTCGTGCGTCTCGTCGGGTGTGGGCAGCTGCAGCAGCTCGGTGCGGCCCGGGCCCCAGTCGCCCAGCGGCTCCACCCAGGCGCTGGGGCGGCGTTCGTAGTGCGCTTCGTCGTCTTCGTAGGACACATAACGGCGGTCGCGCTGCAGCAGGCCGAAACCCTGCAGCTTCGTGGCCTGCAGGCTGCTGGCCAGCGGCTTCGGCGGGTTGAACAGCGGGCGCCACAGCCATTCGCCGTCGGCGGCCAGCAGCAGGCCGTCGCTGTCGTGCACCTCGGGGCGGAAGTCGGCCGGCCGCGGCTGGTTCTCGCCGTGCTGGAACATGCTGGTCAGCGGCGCCAGGCCCAGGCGCGCCACGCTCTTGCGCAGGTAGACGCGCTGCTGCACGTCCACCGTGGTGCTGTCGCCCGGCTTGATGACGAAGCGGTACGCGCCGGTGGCGCTGGGCGAGTCGAGCAGGGCGTGGATGGTGAGCGTGGTGGCGTCGCGTGCCGGCTTCTCGATCCAGAAGGCCTTGAAGCGCGGGAATTCCTCACCGGCCGGGCCGTCGACGGTGTCGATGGCCAGCGCGCGTGCCGACAGGCCGTACTGCTGGCCGCGGCCCAGGGCGCGGAAGTAGCTGGCGCCCAGGAACACCACCAGCTCGTCCTTGTAGGCCGGCGAGTTCAGCGCGTGGTGCACGCGAAAGCCCGCGTAGCCCAGGCTGCCCCAGCGGCTGCGGTCGAAGCGGTTGCGGCCGTAGTCGAAGGCCGCCGGGTCGTAGGCCAGCGCACGCACGCGGCCGCTTTCGAGTTCGTTCACTTCCACCGGCAGCTGGTTGCCGCGGCCGAGGTGAAAGAACTGCAGCTCGAAAGGCAGGTTCTGGTCGCGCCACACCGCGCGCTCGGGGCGGTAGCGGATGTCGCGCAGCGCGTCGTAGTCCAGCTGGGCCAGTGCCGCCGGCAGGCGCGGCACGGGCGCCTGGTAGGGCGCTGCGGCCTCGCGGCGGGCGATCTCGGCGACGTCGTCGAAGCCGAAGGCCAGGGCTGCCACGGGCGGCAGCAGCAGCAGCAAAAGGGCGAGGCGGGCGAGTAGGTGGCGGGGCATCAAGGGGCGACAAGCGCAAGCGCCGTGCCCCGCCGCGTTGGCCCTTTGAAATCAAGCACTTGGCGCACTTGGGCGGACAAACCGCACGGCGCGCACCGCAAAAGCGTCGCCGATCAGCGACAGGCTTCGGCCCGCCTTCCGCGGCGCCCGGCCATTCCCTGCTGGTAAACCCGGGCCGCCAGGCCCTGTCGCTACTCGGCGACAGGCTCCTCGGCGGTGTCGCCTTCGCCCCTGAAGCGGCCCGGCGTCAGGCCGTGTTTCTGCAGCAGGCGGTAGAACTCGGTGCGGTTGCGCTCGGCCAGGCGCGCGGCGTCGGCCACGTTGCCGTCGCTCAGCTTGAGCAGGCCCACCAGGTACTCGTGTTCGAAGCGGCGGCGCGCCTCGGCGTAGCTCAGCACCTGCACGTCGGGCACGCGCAGCGCGCGCTGCACCAGTGACAGCGGCACGATGGGCGCCGTGGCCAGCGCACACACCTGTTCCACCACGTTGTGCAGCTGGCGCACGTTGCCGGGCCAGGCGGCGGTGGCCAGCAGCCGCATCGCGTCGGGCGCGAAGCCGCGCACCCGCCGGCCGTGTTTGGCGGCCAGGGTGGACAGGAAGTGCTGGGCCAGGAGCGGGATGTCTTCGCGCCGCTCGGCCAGCGTGGGCAGCGTGAGGCTGACCACGTTCAGGCGGTAGAACAGGTCTTCGCGGAAGCTGCCGTCGGCCAGCGCCGTTTCCAGGTTGCGGTGGGTGGCCGACAGGATGCGCACGTCGATGGCCACCGGCTGGCTGGCGCCCACCGGCCGCACCGAACGTTCCTGCAGCACACGCAGCAGCTTCACCTGCAGCGCGGCCGGCATGTCGCCGATCTCGTCGAGCAGCAGCGTGCCGCCGTCGGCGGCCTGGAACAGGCCGCGGTGGTTGCTGAGTGCACCCGTGAAGGCGCCCTTGACGTGGCCGAAGAGCTCGCTTTCCAGCAGCGCCTCGGGGATGGCGCTGCAGTTCACCGCCACGAAGGGCCGCGGGGCGCGCCGGCTGGCCTGGTGAATGGCCTTGGCCAGGAACTCCTTGCCGCTGCCGCTTTCGCCGCGGATCAGCACCGTGGCGTCGCTGCGCGCCACCAGCAGCGCTTCGGCCAGCAGCTCTTCCATGCGCGCACTGTGGCTCACGATGTGGGCGCGCCAGGCTGCGGGGGCGGCCGGGCCGGCTTCGGAAGGCGGCGCCAGGGCCAGGGCCTGCGCCACCTGTTCCAGCAGGTGCTTGCCGTCAAAAGGTTTGGTGAGGTAGGTGTAGACGCCGCGCGAGGTGGCTTCCACCGCGTCGGGGATGGTGCCGTGCGCGGTGAGCAGGATCACCGGCAGGGCCGGGTGCTTCTCGCGGATGCGCTCGAAGAGAGCCAGGCCATCGGCCCCGGGCAGCTGCACATCACTGATCACGAGCTGCGGCCGCGCGATGGCCAGCTGCGCCAGCGCGGCCTCGGCCGATTCGGCGCTGCTGACGCGGTAACCCGCCGCCGACAGGCGCATCGAGAGCAGGCGCAGCAAGTCGGCGTCGTCGTCCACCAGCAGCACGTGGGCGCCGGCGGCTTGGGTCATGGCGTGGTCTTGCCCGCTGCCGAGCCGGCCGGTGCCGGCGGGCGTGCCGACAAGCTGCGTTCGATGGCCTTCAGCGCTTCGAGCTGGCTGCCGAGCTGTTCCAGGCGGCGCTGCTGCTCGCGCAGCTGCTGGCCCTGGCGCTCGAGCTGCTCTTCCAGCCGGCGCTGTTCGGCCAGGCGGCTTTGCAGCAGGCGCGCCAGCGACTGCCACGGCGCTTTCGCGCCCGGGCGCGCCAGCGGCTCCAGGATCACCAGCGCACGCGGCAGGTCGCCATTGCTGCGGGTGCCGCCGAGCAGCAGGGCCAGTTCGAGCTGGGTGGCGGGGTCGTCGGGGGTCTCGCCCAGGCGCACCTGCTCGCGCGCGATCTCGGCCGGCGTCAGCTCGCGCAGCCGGTCGCTGAAGGCCAGCAGGCGGCGCGCGGCGGCGTCGGCCAGCGCGGCGGGGTCGGGTTGCGCCGGCAGCGCGGGTGGGGGTGGCGGCGGAGGCGGCGGTGGCGGCACCGGCTCGGGCACCGGCGCCATCACCATCGGCGGCACGGTGGCGGCCGGCCCTGGCGGCCACGCGGCGCAGCCGCCCAGCAGCGCCGCCAGCAGCCAGACGGTGGCCTGGCGTGTGGCGGGGGCAGCGGCGGAGGGGTCAGTCGACAAGGGCATGGGGCAGTTCGATGCGAAATCGGGTGCCCGGAACACCGAGCATCGGGGGCAGCAGCGTGACGCGGCCGCCATGCGCGGCCACGGTCTCGGCGACGATGGACAGGCCGATGCCGGTGCCGGCCAGCGCCCCGTCGTCGGGCTGGTGCTGGCCGCGGAAGAAGGGCTCGAAGATGCGGTCGCGTTCGGCTTCCGGCACACCCGGGCCCTGGTCGGCCACCTCGATGCGCAAACCGTCGCCGTCGCGCGCCAAGGTGATGCCGATGGTAGCGCCCGCCGGGCTGTAACGAATCGCATTCGCCAGCAGGTTGCCGATGGCGCTGGCCAGCAGCTCGGCGTCGATCTCGGCTTCCACCGGTCCGCCACTCACTTCAACCGTCAGTCCGCGGGCGCGCCACTGCAGCTGCTGTTCGGCCACCAGGCGCTGCACCAGCGCGGCCACCTCCACCGGCTTGCGCACCAGGCGCTGCGCCGCGAAGGCGGCCGCGTTGAAGCGCAGCAGGTCCTCGATGCGGCTCTGCAGCGCCGCGGTGTTGTCGCGCAGGATGCGCGCCACCTCGCGCTGGTTGTCGGACAGCGGGCCGGCCACCTCGTCCTGCAGCAGCGCCACGCCTTCGCGCAGCGCGGCCAGCGGTGTCTTCAGCTCGTGCGAGACGTGGCGCAGGAAACGCGCCTTGTCGGCCTCCAGCGTCGACAGCCGCTGGCGCAGGCCTTCGAGCCGGCGGCCGATCTGGCGCACGTCCGACGGGCCCTTGATCTCGATGCGCTTGTCGAAGCGGTTTTCGCCCAAAGCGACGATGGCCGTTTCCACGCGCCGCAGCGGCCGCGCCAGCCACAGCGCCAGTGCCAGCGCCACCAGCAGGGCCACGGCGAGCGAGCCGGCCAGCTGCCGCGCCACCGCGATGCGGCCGGCTTCCAGCTCGCCCTGCAGCGCGGCGTTGCGCGCCTCGGTGACGCCGCGCACCTGCTCGGCCATCGCGCTGTGCAGGGTGTCGAGTTCGCGGAAGGCCTGGGCCAGCAGGCGGTCGCCGGCCACCGGCGGCGCGGCCGCGAGCTGGCGTTCGATGGCCGTGCGCTGCGCGTTCCACAGCTCCACCAGCTCGGGCCGCACGGCATCGGCCGCCAGCGCCTGCACGTGCACCTGCGCGTCGGCCGCGGCGCGTTCGTAGGCGCTGCGCAGGGCTTCGTCGCGCAGCACCAGGAACTGGCGCGCGGCACGCTCCATCGCCAGGCCCTGCTCGCCCAGGCGCTCGGCATGGCCGCTCAGTTGCAGCGTGCGGTCGGCGCCGGCGCGGCTGCGTTCCAGCAGGCGCTCCAGCGTGCTCTGGCCGCGCAGGGCCACCGCGCCCAGCAGCGTGGCCACGAGCAGGAAGGCCACCAGCAGCAGCTGGCGGAAAGAAGGGCGGGGCAGGGCCGCAGGCAGGTTCAAGGCGCGCGATTCTAGAAGTGCCCATCCGATTGCGCGGCAGGGTGTTCGGGCGCAGCATGCGCCGCGGGCCCGCGGCGCCGATTCATCGCGGCGTCACGCAGCCCGCCTAGCGTGAGCAACAAGCACAAACGGAGACCACCATGCGACGTATCTCTTGGCCCTTCCTGCTGGCCGGCCTGATTGCGGGCTCGGCCTGCGCCAACCACGGCCACCACGGCGACAACGACCGCGGCACCACCGCGCAGCTGGGCCCGCGGCCCTTCTTCCTGGTGGGCGAGATGAGCGACAGCCCGCTCAAGCAGCGCCTGCAGGCCTGCACGCAGCGTGACCGTTTCACATCACGCGACTTCTCCATCGGCCACCGCGGCGCCGCGCTGCAGTTCCCCGAGCACACGAAGGAATCGTACGAAGCCGGTGCGCGCATGGGCGCGGGCATCCTGGAGTGCGACGTCACCTTCACCAAGGACAAGCAGCTGGTCTGCCGCCACGCGCAGAACGACCTGCACACCACCACCAACATCCTGGCCACGCCGCTGGCTTCCACCTGCATCCGGCCCTTCACGCCGGCCAGCTTCGACGCTGCCGGCAACCTGCTGGCACCGGCCAGCGCCGAGTGCCGCACCAGCGAGATCACGCTGGCCGAGTTCAAGACCCTGCGCGGCAAGATGGATGCGGCCAACCCGCGCGCCCGCACCGTGGCCGAGTACCTGGCCGGCACCGCCAACTTCCGCACCGACCTGTACTCAGGCCCCACCAGCGGCACGCTGCTGACGCACAAGGAGAGCATCGAGCTCTTCAAGAAGCTGGGCGTGAAGATGACGCCCGAGCTGAAGAGCCCGAGTGTGACCATGCCCTTCGACGGCTTCACGCAGCAGGCCTACGCGCAGAAGATGATCGACGAGTACAAGCAGGCCGGCGTGCCGGCGCGCAAGGTCTGGCCGCAGTCGTTCAGCAAGGACGACGTGCTGTACTGGGTGAACAACGAACCGGCCTTCGGCCGCCAGGCGGTGTACCTGGACGACGCCAACACGATGGCCGACGTGCCCACGGCCGCCGACCTGCGCAGCTACCGCCAGGCCGGCATCCGCATCTGGGCCCCGCCCACCTTCGTGCTGATCACGGCCGACGCCAACGGCAACCTGCTGCCTTCACAGGCCGCGCGCGACGCCAAGGCGGCGGGCCTGGACATCATCACCTGGACGCTGGAGCGCTCGGGCATCCTGGCCGACGGCAACAACGGCTTCTACTTCCAGACCTTCGACAGCGCCATCAAGCGCGAAGGCGACCTCTACCGCGTGCTGGATGTGCTGGCGCAGGACGTCGAGGTGCTGGGTGTGTTCAGCGACTGGGCCGCGCCCGTCACCTTCTACGCCAACTGCATGAACCTGAAGTGAGCGGCTCCGGCGGCGCGCCCTACATGCCCGCGTAGTTGGGCCCGCCGCCGCCTTCGGGCGTGACCCAGACGATGTTCTGCGTCGGGTCCTTGATGTCGCAGGTCTTGCAGTGCACGCAGTTCT
>CAYREA010000160.1:0-10325 GCA_964423075.1 uncultured Rubrivivax sp.
GCAAGAAGACCATCACGCGCGCCGAGGTGGAAGAGATCGTCGCCAAGATCGCCCGCATCCCGCCGGCGTCCGTCTCCAGCGACGACCGCAGCAAGCTGAAGACGCTGGATCGTGACCTGAAGAGCGTGGTCTTCGGGCAGGAACCCGCCATCGACGCGCTCGCCGCATCGATCAAGATGGCGCGTTCGGGCCTCGGCAAGTCCGACAAGCCCATCGGCAGCTTCCTGTTCAGCGGCCCTACCGGCGTCGGCAAGACCGAAGTGGCCAAGCAACTGGCCTACGTGCTGGGCATCGACCTGATCCGCTTCGACATGTCCGAGTACATGGAGCGCCATGCCGTGAGCCGCCTGATCGGCGCGCCCCCGGGCTACGTGGGCTTCGACCAGGGCGGCCTGCTGACCGAGGCCGTCACCAAGAAGCCGCACGCCGTGCTGCTGATGGACGAGATCGAGAAGGCGCACCCCGACGTCTTCAACGTGCTGCTGCAGGTGATGGACCACGGCACGCTCACCGACAACAACGGGCGCAAGGCCGACTTCCGCAACATCATGATCATCATGACGACCAATGCGGGCGCCGAGACCATGAACAAGTCGACCATCGGCTTCACCACCAAGCGCGAGCAGGGTGACGAGATGGGCGACATCAAGCGCCTGTTCACGCCCGAGTTCCGCAACCGGCTGGACGCCATTGTCAACTTCCGCGCGCTCGACGAAGAGATCATCCTGCGCGTGGTGGACAAGTTCCTGCTGCAGCTGGAAAGCCAGCTCGCCGAGAAGAAGGTGGAAGTGACCTTCAGCGACGCGCTGCGCAAGCACCTGGCCAAGAAGGGTTTCGACCCGCTGATGGGCGCGCGCCCGATGCAGCGCCTGATCCAGGACACCATCCGCCGCGCGCTGGCCGACGAACTGCTGTTCGGCCGCCTGGTGGACGGCGGGCGCCTGAGCGTGGACATCGACGACAAGAACGAGGTGCTGCTGGACATCCAGCCGCCGCGCAAGAGCGACAAGCCGCGCACCGAGGCCACGCCGGCCTAGGTTCTGCCCCTCACCGGCGGCCGCTCGGCCGCCGGGTCCTGCTGGAAGTAGCGCACGAACAGCGCATAAAGCACCGGGTGTTCATCGCGCAGGCGCCAGGGCTCGACGAAGAAGGCTTCGCAGGCCACGCCGAAGAACTCCTCGGGCGCTTCGGCGCCGTAGGGGTCGATGACCGTGGGCTCTTCGGCGTCTAGCCGGCGCACGAAGCCTTCGTACTCGCTGGCCAGCGTAGCCTGCCACTCCGCGGCGCCCAGGCCAGGCGGCAGCGCCGGCATGCCGTCGAGCGCTCCGTTGCCCATATCGATGACGTGGGCGAACTCGTGGATCACCAGGTTGTAGGCGGCCTGCTGGGCCGCCACGCCGATGCCGCGCACATGGCGCCACGACAGCATCATCGGCCCGCCGGGCACCGACTCGCCGTGCAGCTCGTCCTCGAACTCGTGCACGACGCCATCGGCGTCGGTGATGGCGCGAGGCGCCCGCACCTCGTCAGGTGTGACCACGATGCCGACGAAACTGTCGTAGGCCTGAAGCCCGAGGCGCAGCACGGGCAGCACCGCCTGCGCGGCGATGGCGACCACCATCGCGTCCTGCAGGCGCAACCCACCGACGGCGCTGAACTCCTTGCTGTCCAGAAACAGGCTGCTCAGGCGGCGCAGTTCGGCGGCCGTTGCCGCATCGCTGCGGCGCAGGAAGGGGTAACGCACCAGGGTGCGTTTCCACAGGTCGTCGGGGATGGCGCGGCGCCGCACGGCGGCCGCCTCGCGGCGCGCGCGCCACTGCTGCAGCCAGCGCCCCACCATGATCGCCTGCGCCCTCAGGCCGCAGCCGGCGGCAGGCGCACGAAGCCCTGGCGCGTCAGGCGCAGCACCTCGGCGCGCTGGCCGTGGTCCAGGTCCCAGTCGCTCAGCACATGGCGCCTGAAGCCAGGAGCCAGCGTGCCGCTGCCCGGGCGGTGGGTGTGGCCATGCACCAGTTCGGCTGCGCCCATCGCGTGCAGCCAGCGCACGGCCTCGGCGGTGTCCACGTCGCTGTCGGCAGCACCGTCGAAACGCCGGCGCTGCTCGCTGGCACGGCGCATCTGGGCGGCGATGCCCAGTCGTTCGGCCAGCGGCCGGGCCAGGAAAGCCGCCTGCCAGGCCGGCGAGCGCACCTCGCGCCGGAAGGCCTGGTAGGGCAGGTCGTCCAAGCACAGCGCGTCGCCGTGGCTCAGCAGCAGCGGCTGGCCCCAGGCGTTGAACAGCGTCGGGTCGGGCAGGGCCATGGTGCCGCAGTCGCGCAGCATGGCCGCACCGAGCAGGAAATCGCGGTTGCCGACCATGAAGCCCAGCTGCCGATGGCTGGCCGCCTCGGCCAGCACCTCCACGCACTGGCGCTCGAAGGCGCGCTGGCGCATGTCGTCGCCCACCCACAGCTCGAACAGGTCGCCCAGGATGAACACCGCGTCGGCCGGCGTGTGGCGCAGGTGGCGGGCGAAGGCCTCGAAGGTGCGAGGCATGGTCTCGCACAGGTGCAGGTCGGAGATGAAGTCGACCGCCAACCAGCCCGGCTGCGCTTGCAACTCGAAGAACGCCGGGAGTGCCGGCGGCACCGGCGCTGCTCCGGCCACGGCCATCAGGCCCCTTCGACGGCGTTGACGATGAGCACGTCTTCCAGCGGCACGTCGTCGTGGAAGCCCTTGCGGCCGGTGCGCACGCTTTCGATCGCATCCACCACATCCATGCCCTCGACCACGCGGCCGAACACGGCGTAGCCCCAGCCGTCCTGCGCGCGGTCGTTGTCGAGGAACGTGTTGTCTGTGCAGTTGATGAAGAACTGCGCCGTGGCCGAATGCGGGTCGCCGGTACGCGCCATGGCCAGCGTGTACTTCCGGTTCTTCAGGCCGTTCTTGGCTTCGTTCTGGATGGGCGCCTCGGTCGGCTTCTGCTTCATGCCGACCGCGAATCCGCCGCCCTGCACCATGAAGCCCTTGATGACGCGGTGGAACACCGTGCCGTTGTAGTGGCCGGCCTTCACGTAGGCCAGGAAGTTGGCGACCGAGGCCGGCGCCTTCTCGTCGTCGAGCTCGATGCGCAGCTTGCCGGCGCTGGTTTCCATCTGGACGGTCTTGGTCATCTCACTTCTCCACGGTAGCTTTCTTGATGGTCACCGGCGTGACCGGCACGTTCTGGTGCATGCCCTTGTTCTGCACCGGCACGATCTTGATCTTGTCGACGACATCCATGCCTTCGACCACCTTGCCGAACACGGCATAGCCGTCACGCCCTTCGCTCTTGTCCAGGCGTACGTTGTCGACGACGTTGATGAAGAACTGCGAGGTGGCGGAGTTGGGGTCACCCGTGCGCGCCATGGCCAGCGTGCCGCGCAGGTTGGACAGGCCGTTGCCGCTTTCCAGCGGGATGGGCGGCCGCGTGGGCTTTTCGCTCATGTCGGGCTTCATGCCGCCGCCCTGGATCATGAAGGTCTCGATCACTCGGTGGAAGATCAGCCCGTCGTAGTGGCCGGCCTTCACGTACTTGAGGAAGTTGTCGCTGCTCTTGGGCGCCTTTTCAGGATCGAGTTCGATCACGATGTCGCCTGCGCTGGTGGCCAGGCGCACCTTTTGTGCGAAGGCAGGCGCTGCCAGCACCAGGGCGGCGAAGGCCAGCAACAGGCTCGGAAGGCGGAACGGTTTCAAGGCGGGTTCTCCGGCAAAGGGCGGCAGTCTACTAGCGCGCCGCGGGCAACAGCAGCGCGCGCACGGCCTCCAGGCGGCGCTGCAGCGCGGGCTCGAGTGCGCCCGTGGTGGCCGCCTGCTCCCAGGCCTGCACCGCAAGCATCAGGTAGACCTGCCCGAGGTTCGTGCGCGCCAGGCGGTGCGTGGGGTCGTTGCGCAGCGCGGCTTCCAGCGCCAGGCGGGCCGGCTCCAGCCGGCCGGCGCGCGCGTGCAGCAGCGCGATGTTGTTCTGCGGGTCGGGCAGTTCGGGGTATTCCTGGGCCAGGCGGGTGAACAGGGCCATGGCCTCGTCGTCGCGCTTCAGGTCCATCAGCGCCACGGCCTGCAGGAAGCGAAGTTGCGCGTCGCGCGGCTGGGCCGCGGCAGCGGCCTGGGCGCGCTGCAGGGCGGTCTGTGCGTCGCCGCGGGCCAGCAGGTCGCGCACCTCGGTCACCTCGTCGGCCCGCGTGACCAGCGCGCACAGGCAGGCCAGTGCGACGCACGCTGAGCGCAGAAGCGGGGTTGGGGCAGGCATGGGGTGGGCGGCGGGGAGGCAGTCGACGAGGGCACCGCCGCTATACTGATTTTTGATTCTATCGACGCGCCCCGTTTCGTGGGCGCGGCCCGTCTTTCTTGCCCATGCCTCTGCATATCCACAACACCCTGACGCGCCGCCTGGAGGCCTTCACGCCCTTGCAACCCGGCCACGTGCGCATGTACGTCTGCGGCATCACGGTGTATGACCTGTGCCACCTGGGCCACGCCCGCATGGTGCTGGCCTTCGACATGGCCTACCGCTGGCTGCTGGCCAGCGGCTACCGGGTGACCTACGTCCGCAACATCACCGACATCGAGGACAAGATCATCAAGCGCGCGCTGGAACGCGGCGTGCCCATCCGCGAGTTCACCAACCAGATGATCGCGGCCATGCACCGCGACTTCGCCGCGCTGGGCGCGGCCGTCCCGACGCACGAGCCGCGCGCCACCGACTACGTGCCGCCGATGGTCGCGCTGATCGAAACCTTGAAGGGCAAGGGCCTGGCCTACCAGGCCGAAGGTGGCGACGTGAACTACGCGGTGCGCCGCTTCCCCGGTTACGGCAAGCTGTCCGGCAAGAGCCTGGACGAGCTGCGTGCCGGCGAGCGCGTGGCGGTTCTGGGCGACAAGGAAGACCCGCTCGACTTCGTGCTGTGGAAGTCGGCCAAGCCCGAGGAGCCCGCCGACGCGAAGTGGGACAGCCCCTGGGGCCCGGGCCGCCCGGGCTGGCACATCGAGTGCTCGGCCATGAGCTGCGCGCTGCTGGGCGAGCCCTTCGACATCCACGGCGGCGGCATGGACCTGCAGTTCCCGCACCACGAGAACGAGATCGCGCAGAGCGAAGGCGCCAGCGGGGCTGAGTTCGTGCGCACCTGGATGCACAACGGCTTCCTCAACGTCGACGACACCAAGATGTCGAAGTCGCTGGGCAACTTCTTCACCATCGAAGACGTGTTGAAGAAGTTCGACGGCGAGACGGTGCGCTTCTTCATGCTGCGCACGCACTACCGCAGCCCCTTCAACTTCAGCGACCAGCTGCTCGACGAGACGCGCACCTCGCTCAAGCGCCTGTACACCGCGCTGCAGGCCGCAGGCGAGGTGCCGGTGCTGCCCGCCATCGACTGGGCCGAGCCGCGCGCCGCCGCCTTCAAGGCGGCGATGGACGACGACTTCAACACACCCGGCGCCATCGCCGTGCTGTTCGAACTGGCAGGTTCGATAAACCGCGGCGCCAAGGCCGATGCCGCGCTGCTGAAGGCCCTGGCCGCCACGCTCAACCTGCTGCAGCAGGAGCCCGCGGCCTACCTGCAGGGCGGAGAAGGCCTCGATGCAGCGGCCATCCAGGCCCGCATCGATGCGCGCAACCAGGCCAAGCAGGCCAAGGACTACGCACTCGCCGACCGCATCCGCCGCGAGCTGGCCGAGTCGGGCATCGAGCTGAAAGACTCGGCTCAGGGCACCAGCTGGGTCAAGGTCTGAACATGCCCAAGACCGTTGCGTCGGTGCCGGCCGAAGCCGTGCCCCTGTACTGGGAAGAAGCCTGCAAGCACCTGTCCAAACGCGACCGGGTGATGAAGAAGCTGATCCCGAAGTTCGGTGAAGCCTGCCTGAAGAGCCGCGGTGACGCCTTCACCACGCTGGCGCGTTCCATCGTCGGCCAGCAGATCTCGGTGAAGGCCGCGCAGTCGGTGTGGGACCGGTTTGCCGCTGCCGTCGGCGGCCGCACCACCCACATGCAGCCCGCGCGCGTGATCGGCCTGCCGGTACCGCAGATGCGCGAAGCGGGGCTGTCGGCACGCAAGTGCGAATACCTGCTCGACCTGGCCGGCCACTTCCGCGACGGCCGTGTGCACGTGGCCGAGTGGCAGGCCATGGACGACGAGGCCATCATCACCGAGCTGGTGGCCATCCGCGGCATCGGCCGCTGGACGGCCGAGATGTTCCTCATCTTCCACCTGATGCGCCCCGACGTGATGCCGCTGGACGACCTGGGCCTGATCAAGGGCATCAGCGTCAACTACTTCAGCGGCGAACCGGTGTCGCGTGCCGAGGCGCGCGAACTCGGCGAAGCCTGGGCGCCGTTCCGGTCCGTGGCCACTTGGTACATTTGGCGCAGTCTCGACCCGCTGCCCGTGGAGTACTGACCCTTGAGCAAGCGACATTTCCTCGACTTCGAACAACCGATCGCCGACCTCGAGTCCAAGATCGATGAGCTGCGCTACGTGCAGAACGAATCGGCCGTCGACATCAGCGACGAGATCGAAAAGCTCAGCCAGAAGAGCCAGCAGCTTACGCGCGACATCTACTCGAACCTGTCACCCTGGCAGGTGACGCAGATCGCGCGCCACCCACAGCGGCCCTACACGCTGGACTACGTGAACGAGATCTTCACCGAGTTCCAGGAACTGCACGGCGATCGCCACTACGCCGACGACCTGTCCATCGTCGGCGGCCTGGCGCGCTTCAACGGCCAGCCCTGCATGGTGCTGGGCCACCAGAAGGGCCGCGACACCAAGGAGCGCACGCTGCGCAACTTCGGCATGAGCCGGCCCGAGGGCTACCGCAAGGCGCTGCGCCTGATGAAGCTGGCGGAGAAGTTCGGCCTGCCGGTCTTCACCTTCGTCGACACACCCGGTGCCTACCCCGGCATCGGCGCCGAAGAGCGCGGCCAGAGCGAGGCCATCGGCCGCAACATCTACGAGATGGCGCAGCTCGAAGTGCCCATCGTCAGCACCATCATCGGCGAGGGCGGCTCGGGCGGGGCACTGGCCATCAGCGTGGCCGACCAGGTGCTGATGCTGCAGTTCAGCGTCTACTCGGTGATTTCGCCCGAAGGCTGCGCCGGCATCCTGTGGCGCACCTCCGAGCGCGCCGCCGAAGCGGCCGAGGCCCTGGGCATCACGGCGCACCGGCTGAAGGCGCTGGGCGTGATCGACAAGATCGTCAGCGAACCCGTGGGCGGCGCGCACCGCGACATCCCCTGGATGGCCGCGCAGCTCAAGCGCGCCCTGGGCGAAGCGCTGCGCCAGCAGGTGGACCTGAAGCCGAAGGACCTGCTGCAGCGCCGCTACGAGCGCCTGCGCGCCTACGGCCGCTTCTCGGACACCAAGGACCGCTGATGGGCCCGCGCCGGGTCGCGGTGGCCGCCAGCGGCGGCCGCGACTCGACGGCGCTCTTGCACGCCACCGTGAAGGCCGCCGTGCCGCTGGGCGTGGAGGTGGTGGCGCTGCACGTGCACCATGGCTTGCAGGCCGCGGCGGACGACTGGTTGCGGCTGGTTCGTGATCAGGCCCGGCGCTGGGGCGCGGGTTTTGATGCCAGGCGGCTCGACGGCAAACCGTCAGCCGGCGAGAGCATCGAGGCCTGGGCGCGGCGCGAACGCTACCGCGCGCTTGGCGACATGGCGCGCGCGGCCGGATGCCCGCTGGTGCTGCTGGCCCACCACCGCCGCGACCAGGCCGAGACCTGGCTGCTGCAGGCCTTGCGCGGCGGCGGGCCGCGTGGGTTGTCGGCGATGCCCAAAGAGGCGCTGCGCCAGGGCCTGACCTGGGCGCGGCCCTGGCTGGACCAGCCGCGAGAGGCCGTCGAGGCCTATGTGCGGCGGCACCGGCTGCGCTATGTGGACGACGGCAGCAATGCCGACTCACGCTTCGCGCGCAATGCGCTGCGACGCAGCGTGTGGCCGGCGTTGACCGTGGCGTTTCCGGATGCCGAGGCCACGCTCAGCGCCGCGGCCCGCGAAGCGCAGGGTGCCGCGCGGTTGGCCGACGAGGTGGCGGCGCTGGACCTGCCACCGCTGCAGCAGGGCGACGCGCTGGACCTGGCCGCCTGGGCCCAACTGCCGCCGGCGCGACGTCACAACGTCCTGCGCGCCTGGCTGGCGCAGGCGCTGCCGTCGCCGGTGCCTTCGAGCCTGCTGCAGCGCCTGGCCGCCGAACTGCCGGCCCGCCGCAGCGCCCGCTGGCCGGCGCCGGGTGGCGAGTTGCGCCTGTATCGCGGCCTGCTCACCGTCGGCCCCGACGCTGCCACCGAAGCGGCACCACCGGCCGCACAGGTGCTCGACCTCAACCGCCCGGCCACCCTGGAACTGCCGGCTTGGCACGGCTGCCTGGTCACGGCGCCGGTGCAGCAGGGCGGCGCACCGGCACAGCTCTTGCGCCAGGTCACGGCCGCTGCGCGCCACGGCGGCGAACGCTTCAGCCTCAGCCCCACCGGCCTGCCGCGCAGCCTGAAGAAGCAGTTCCAGGCCCGCGCCGTGCCGGCCTGGGAACGTGACGGGCCTTTGCTCTTTACGACCGACGGTCGCCTGCTGTTCGTGCCCGGCCTGGGCATCGACGCCACGCTGCAGGCCGCCCCTGGGCGGCCGCAGCTTGGCATCCACTGGCAGCGCGGCATGCCAGGGCCGCGTCAGGCCGGACCTTAGAATCTCAGGCTTTGCCCAGAGCCGCCGGAGCGGCATTCCGACATGGCCCTGATCGTTCACAAGTACGGCGGCACCTCGATGGGTTCCACCGAGCGCATCCGCAGCGTGGCGCAGCGGGTCGCCAAGTGGGTGCGCGCCGGCCACCAGCTGGTGGTGGTGCCGTCTGCGATGTCGGGTGAGACCAACCGCCTGCTCGGCCTGGCCAAGGAACTGCTGCCCAACCCCGACACCCCCGCCGCGCAGCGCGAACTCGACGCCGTGGCCGCCACCGGCGAGCAGGTGTCGGTGGGCCTGCTGGCGCTGGCGCTGCAGGCGCAGGGCCTGCAGGCCGTGAGTTACGGCGGCTGGCAGGTGCCGGTGCGCACCGACTCGGCCTTCACCAAGGCCCGCATCGCCAGCATCGACGACACCCGCGTGCGCGCCGACCTGGCCGCCGGCAAGGTGGTGGTGATCACCGGTTTCCAGGGCATCGACGGCGACGGCAACGTCACCACGCTCGGCCGCGGCGGCAGCGACACCTCGGCCGTGGCCGTGGCCGCCGCGCTGAAGGCCCACGAATGCCTGATCTACACCGACGTCGACGGCGTCTACACGACAGACCCGCGCATCGTGCCCGAGGCGCGGCGGCTCACCACCATCAGCTTCGAAGAGATGCTGGAGATGGCCAGCCTGGGCAGCAAGGTGCTGCAGATCCGCTCGGTGGAGTTCGCCGGCAAGTACCGCGTGCCGCTGCGCGTGCTGTCGAGCTTCACGCCCTGGGACATCGACATCCAAGAGGAAGCCCGCTCGGGCACGCTGATCACTTTCGAGGAAGACGAGAAGATGGAACAAGCCGTCGTGTCCGGCATCGCGTTCAACCGCGACGAAGCCAAGATCAGCCTGCTGGGCGTGCCTGACAAGCCCGGCATCGCCTACCAGATCCTCGGCCCGGTGGCCGACGCCAACATCGACGTCGACGTGATCATCCAGAACGTCTCGCACGACGGCAAGACGGACTTCTCGTTCACCGTGCACCGCAACGACTACCAGCGCACGCTGGACCTGCTGAAGAGCACGGTGGTGCCGAAGACCGGCGCCGCCGAGGTCAGCGGCGACACCAAGATCTGCAAGGTCAGCATCGTCGGCATCGGCATGCGCTCGCACGTCGGCGTGGCCAGCAAGATGTTCCGCTCGCTCAGCGAGGAGGGCATCAACATCCAGATGATCACCACCAGCGAGATCAAGACCAGCGTGGTGATCGACGAGAAGTACATGGAACTCGCGGTGCGCGCGCTGCACAAGGCCTTCGGCCTGGAGGAAGCGGCCGCCGCGTGAGGCTAGAATGCGCGTCTTCGCCGGAGTCGTGACCGAGTGGCCGAAGGTGCTCCCCTGCTAAGGGAGTATGTGGGCAAAACCTGCATCGAGGGTTCGAATCCCTCCGACTCCGCCAGACAGCAAGCAACACGGGCCCTTTGGGCCCGTTTTGCATTCAGGGCCTGCGTACGCCTCGGTACAAACAGGCGGCGCTTCGGGGTCTGTTCCGACCTTGACCGCCCGGCGATGGTGATGTAATCGGGGCCCGATTTCGCCCGAGACCGTCGACCATGCCCGTCGTCGCCGTCATCAACCGCAAGGGCGGCAGCGGCAAGAGCAC
>CAYREA010000161.1:0-10302 GCA_964423075.1 uncultured Rubrivivax sp.
GGAAGCTGCCGACGTGGTCGGCGCGGAACGGGGGCGTGGTGCGGGTGCTCATGGCGACTCCTTGGGGGTGTTGTTGTGGGGGTTCAGTGGCGGGCCGAGACGCCCAGCCAGGTGTCCAGCGGCGCCGGGTCTTCCAGCAGGGCCTCGCTGGTGGCGCGGTAGGCCACGCCGCCGCGGTCGAGCACCAGCGCATCATCGGTGACGGCCAGCACCATGTGCGGATGCTGCTCGACGACGATGGACGGCAGGCCTTCGTCGCGCGCGACGCGGCGGATGGCGTTCAGCAGCTCCTGCACGATGAGCGGGGCCAGGCCTTCCAGCGGCTCGTCCAGCAGCAGCAGCTTGGGGTTCAGCACCAGCGCGCGGCCGAAGGCCAGCATCTGCTGCTCGCCGCCGGAGAGTTGATGGCCCAGGTTGCCGCGCCGCTCTTGCAGGCGCGGGAACAGTTCGAACACACGCTGCGGCGTCCAGGCGCCGGGGCGCGCGACAGCCGTGAGGTTTTCTTCCACCGTCAGCGACTTGAAGATGTTGCGTTCCTGCGGCACCCATCCGATGCCCGCCTCGGCGCGGCGGTGCACCGGCAGCGCCTGGATCTCGCGGCCGGCCAGCACGATGCGGCCGGCGAAGCGGCGCGTCACGCCCACCAGCGTATCGATGAGCGTGGTCTTGCCGGTGCCGTTGCGGCCGAGCAAGGCCAGCGAGCGGCCGGCTTCGAGCGTGAAGCTCACGTCGCTGAGCACCACGGCATCGCCGTGTCCGCAGGTCAGGCCGGTGACTTCGAGCAGCGGCTCAGCCATGGGCGAACTCCGCGTCGCCGAGATAGACGGATTTCACGCGCGGGTCCACCGCGATCTCGGCCGGCGTGCCTTCGGTCAGCATCGCACCGTTCACCAGCACGGTAATGCGGGTGGCGAAGCTGAACACCAGGTCCATGTCGTGTTCGATCAGCAGCACGGCCACGTCGGCCGGCAAGGCAGCCACGGTGGCCAGGATGTCGGCGCGTTCGGCCGCGGGCACACCGGCCGCGGGTTCATCCAGCAGCAGCACCTGCGGCTTCTGGGCGACGGCGAGCGCGATCTCCAGCAGCCGTCGCTTGCCATAGGGCAGCTCGCGCGTGGGCTGCTCGGCGTGCTCGAGCAGGCGGAACTGGGTGAGCAGCGCTTCGCATTCGGCGGCGATGGCCGCATCGGCGCCCACCGGCTGCCAGAAGCGGCGCGCCGCATCGAGCCGGCTGGCCACTGCCAGCGCCAGGCTCTCCAGCGGCGTGAAGCTGGCGAAGAGCTGGTTGATCTGGAAGGTGCGCACCAGCCCCAGGCCCACGCGCTGGTGCGGCGGCAGCGCGGTGATGTCCTGCCCCAGCAGTTCCACCCGGCCCGATGTGGGCGGCAGCACGCCGGTGAGCAGGTTGATCAGTGTCGTCTTGCCGGCGCCATTGGGGCCGATGAGTGCGTGGCGCGCGCCCTTGCCCACCACCAGCGAGACATCGTTGGTGGCCGGGATGCCACCGAAGCGCTTCACCAGCGCGTGGGTGCGGAGGACGACTTCGCTCATGAGCGCTTCTTCCACCAGGTCCAGGGCCTGAACAGCTTCTCGCGGCCCACCAGCATCAGCACCACGAGGAAGAGGCCGATCCAGAAGGTCCAGTACTGCGCCGTCACGGCCGAGATCAGGTCGTGCAGCACCTTGAAGGCGAGTGCACCGACGATGCCGCCCCACAACCAACCCACGCCGCCGATCACCAGCGCGAGCATCACGTCGGCGCTGCGGTGGAAGTCGAAGGCGTCCAGTGACGCAAAGCCGGTGGTCTGCGTCAGCAGCGCACCCGCCGCGCCCGCCAGCGCTGCAGCCAGCGTGTACACAGCCGCCAGCCGGCCGTTGATCGACAGGCCGATGGCCGACAGGCGCAGCCGGTTGTCGCGCAGCGCCTGCAGCGACGAGCCGAAGGGCGAGTGCACGATGCGCCGCATCAGCACGAAGGCGATGAACAGCACCGCCATCGAATAGCTGCTGGCCACGCGCGCGCCCAGGTCGAACTCGAACTGGCCCAGCAGCGGGCCGATGACCACGCCCGACAGGCCGTCGGCGCCGCCCGTGAGCCCGTCGAACTTGTTGGCCAGTTCGTACAGCACCAGCGCCACGCCCATCGTGACCATCAGGCGCGTGAGGTCGGTGCCGCGCACGATCATCGGGCTGGTGATGAAACCCACCAGACCCGAGAGCAGCATCGCCACCAGCAGGCCCAGCAGCGGGTCGGGCATCACGTGTTTGGCGAACAGGCCGGCGCCATAGGCACCCAGGCCGAAGAAGGCGGCGTGGCCCAGCGACACGATGCCGGCGTAGCCGAGGATGAGGTCCAGCGACAGCGCGAAGAGGGCCAGGATGGCGATCTCGTTGATCAGCGCCGCATGCTGGCCCGCCACCAGCGGCAAGGCCCACAGCACGACCCAGGCAACGATCTCCCACGGGCGCCAGCGCGACCGCGCCAGCAGCGATTTCTGCAGGTTCATCGGCCGCCCTGCCTCACGAACAGGCCCTGCGGCCGCCACAGCAGGATGGCGATCATCAGCGAGTAGACGATGAAGCTGCCCAGCTTGGGCACGTAGTACTTACCGAAGACGTCGGCGATGCCCAGCACCAGCGCCGCCACCAGCGGGCCGGTGATGGAACTGGTGCCGCCGACGGCACAGACGATCAGGAAATACACCATGTACTTCAGCGGGAAGGCCGGCTCCATGCCCAGCAGGTCGGCACCGAGCGCACCACCCAGGCCGGCCAGGCCCGAGCCGACGGCGAAGGTGAGCATGAACACGCGGTCGACCGGGATGCCCAGGCCGGCGGCCACGCGCGGGTCATCTACCGCGGCGCGCAGGCGCGCGCCGAAACGCGTCTTGGCCAGCAGCGCCTGCAGGGCCAGCGCCAGCGCCACGCAGACCAACACGATGAAGAGCCGGTACGAACCCATGCCCAGCTGCCAGGCGCCACTGCCGAACTCAAAACGCTGGCGGAAGAACTCGGGCAGCTGCACGTTCTTCTGCTCGGAACCGATGAAGTAGTCGACACCGGCCACGGCCATGAATACGAGGCCGATGGAGAACAGCACCTGGTCCAGGTGCGGTTTGCTGTACATCGGCCGGTACAGCAGCCGCTCCAGGCCTGCGCCGGCCAGCGCCGTCAGCACGAAGGCCGCAGGCAGGCAGGCCAGGAAAGGCCAGCCGGCCTTCTGCATCAACAGCACCAGGATGTAGCCGCCGGCCATCGCGAAGGCACCGTGCGCGAGGTTGATGAAGTTCATCAGCCCCATCGTCACGGCCAGGCCCAGCGACAGCACGAACAGCAGCATGCCGAAGGCGATGCCGTCGAAGAGAAGCGTCAGCATGGCCGCGGGCTCACTTCGTCTTGCCGGGGTCCTTCAGCTGCTTGATCGAATCGAACTCGATGTTCCACAGCTGCCCGTCGCGCTTCTCGACCTTGCGGATGTACATGTCGAGCACGATCTCGCGCGTCTGTGCGTCGATGTAGACCGGGCCGCGCGGGCTTTCCCAGACCTGGCCCTTCATCGCATTGATCAGCGCCTCGCCGCCGGCGCCCTTGGTGGCTTCCAGCGCCTTGGTGATGAGGCGCATGCCGTCCCAGCCGCCCACCGACATGAAGTTGGGCCGGAACTTGTGCATGGCCATGAAGTCGGCCACGTACTTCTTGTTCACGGCACTCGGGTGCGCGGCCGAGTAGTGGTGCGCGGTGACGATGCCCAGGGCCACGTCGCCGATGTCGGCCAGCTGGTCGTCATCGGTGATTTCGCCGGTGCCGATGAGGCGGATGCCCGACTTGTCGAGGCCCCGTTCGGCGAACTGCTTCATGAAGGTGGCGCCCTGGCCCGAGGGCAGGAAGACGAAGAGCGCGTCGGGCTTGGTGTCGCGCACCTTCTGCAGCATGGGTGCGAAGTCGGGGCTGCGCAGCGGGGTGCGCAGCTTCTCGAGCACTGTGCCGCCGTTGAGCGTGACGCGGTCGGCGTAGAACTTCTCGGCGTCGATGCCGGGGCCGTAGTCGGCCACCAGCGTCATCACCTTCTTGATGCCGTTCTTGTTCGACCACTCGGCCATGCCCACCGCCACCTGCGGCAGCGTGACGCTGGTGCGCGTGACGAAGGGCGAGGCCTCGGTGATGCTGGAGGTGCCGGCGGCCATCACCACCAGCGGCGTCTTGCTCTGCGTGGCGATGGGTGCGGCGGCCAGCGCGCAGGGCGTGAGGCCGAAACCGGCGATCACCGCCACCTTGTCGTTGACCACCAGTTCCTGCGCCAGGCGGCGCGTCGTGTCGGGAATGCCGGCGTCGTCCTTGATCAGCACCTCGAGCTTCTTGCCCGCCACCTTGGCACCGTTCTGCGCCATGAAGAGCTTGATCGCGGCGTCGATCTGCCGCCCGGTGGAGGCCTGCTGGCCCGTCATCGGCAGGATGACGCCGATCTTCACGGTGTCGCTCTGCGCGCGCGCGGTGCCCGCGCCCAGCAGGGCGAGCGCGGGCACGGCGATGAGTTGTCTGCGGGTGGTCATGTGGTGTGTCTCCGGTCTTGCTGTGGGCGGGTGAATGGCAATCAGATCGAACGGCCGCCGCGGCGGATGAGCCCGGCGCCGCGCACGCCGGCCAGGCCGTGGCGGCTGACGAGGGCCTCGTTGAGGTTGCGGTGCGCGATGCGCGCGTGCTCACGCATCAGTGCCTCGGCGCGTGCGCCTTCGCGGCGCGCCACGGCTTCCAGCGTGGCGCGGTGCTGCTCCTGCGCGACGACGAGCCGGTCTCGCGCCTGCGGCCCGGTGCGCGGCGCCATCACGAAGGCGCTGGGCGACGCGAAGGGCTGGGCCCAGGCGCGGGTGATCTGGCGCCGCAGCATGTCGCTGTCGGCCATCTCGGCCAGCAGCTCGTGGAAGCGCGCGTTCTCTTCGACGTAACCGCTGAAGGCGGCTTCGTTGAAGCTGGGACGGGCCAGCAGCGCATCGACATGCGCCAGCACCTCGAGCGCGCGCGCCATCAAGGAAGGCGCCACGCCGCGCTCGGCCGCCAGGCGCGCGGCCAGGCCTTCCAGCGTGCCGCGGATCTCGATGGCGTCGTGGATGTCGGTTTCGCCGAAGGCCTTGACGGCCATGCCGCCGCCGGCGAGTGGTTCCAGCAGGCCTTCTTCCTGCAGCGCCAGCAGCGCGGCGCGCACCGGCGTGCGCGAGACACCCAGGCGTTCGACCAGGCCCAGCTCGGTGAGGCGCTCGCCGGCGGGCAGGCCACCGTCGAGGATCAATTCGCGCAGCCGCAGTTGCGCCTTCAGCGTCTGCGACTCCGCCCCGCCATCGGCCGGCAGCGCGGCTGCGGGCGTGCGGTGCCGCAAGGCGGCGCTGGGGGTGGAAGGGCGGGTGGACAAGGCAGGCAGGCGGCTTTGTATACAGCCGGTATTCTGCCGCGGGCAGCTCGGGCCACCGCCCCGGGTCAACCCGGGTCTGGTTGGGTGCGTCAGCCCAGCAGTTCGCCCAGCACTTGCGCCGCCTGCGCCACCTGCGCCGCGCTCACGTCCAGGTGCGTGACCGCACGCACGGTGCGCGCCGCGAAGGCATTGAGCAGCACACCCCGCTCGCGGGCGCGTGCCACCAGCGTGGCGGCGTCGACGGCGCCTTCGGCCAGGTGGAAGACGACGATGTTGGTCTGCACGGTGGCCAGGTCCAGCCGCACGACCGGGCAGCGGGCCAGCGCCTCGGCAAGGGTGCGCGCGTTGGCATGGTCTTCGGCCAGGCGCTGGCGGTGGTGGTCCAGCCCGAACAGGGCTGCCGCGGCGTAGAAGCCGGTCTGGCGCATCGCCCCGCCCAGCATGCGGCGATGGCGGTTGGCGCTGGTGATCAGCTCGCGCGAGCCGGCCAGCAGCGAGCCGCCGGGTGCGCCCAGGCCCTTGCTGAAGGCCACGGCCACCAGGTCGAAGGGTGCGGCCAGTTCCGCTTCGCTGCGGCCACTGGCGACGGCGGCGTTCCAGATGCGTGCGCCGTCCAGGAAGCTGGCAAGGCCGAGCTTGCGCGCCGCCGCGCAGATGCGGATCACCTCGTCCTGCGCCCACACGCGGCCGCCGCCGCGGTTGTGCGTGTTCTCCACCTGCACCAGCGTCGTCGGCGGGAACACGGGCAGGCCGCGCGGCTTGATGGCGGCGACGAATTCGTCGGCTGTATACAAGCCGCCCTGCCCCACCTCGACGATCTGCACGCCGGCGTTGGCCGCGGCACCGCCGGTCTCGTGCCAGCCGGCATGCGCCTCGCGGCCGGTGATGACCTCGTCGCCGGGGCGCGTGAGCACACGCAGCGCCACCTGGTTGGCCATGGTGCCGCTGGGCAGCCAGAGCGCCGCCTCCTTGCCCAGCAGGGCCGCGCAGCGCGCCTGCAGCTCGCTGGTGAGCGTGTCTTCGCCGTACTGGTCGTCACCCACCGGCGCGGCGGCGATGGCGGCGCGCATCGCGGCGGTGGGGCGCGTGACGGTGTCGCTGCGCAGGTCGATGGGGTCCATCGTCGGATCCTTCAGGTGTTGTCGCGGGTCCAGGGCAGCTCGCCCTTGAGGAAGAGCGCGGCTTCGGTGGGTAATGTGTCGTTGAAGAAGCGCTGCACCGGCAGGTCCACCACCAGCCGGCCCGCTTCCAGGTAGGCCACGCGCGTGGCCAGGCGCTTGGCCTGGCCCAGGTTGTGGGTGCTCATGACCACGGTCACGCCGTCGGCCGCGATCTGCTCCACCAGTTCTTCCACCTCGCGCTTGGCGCTGGGATCCAGGCTGGCGGTGGGTTCGTCCAGCAGCAGGATGTGCGGCTTCAGCGCCCAGGCGCGCGCCAGCGCCAGGCGCTGCTGCTGGCCGCCCGACAGGTCGCGCGCCGGCCGCTGCGCCTGCGGCAGCAGGCCCACGCGGCGCAGCGCCTGCTGGCAGCGCTCCTCGCGCTCGGCGCGCGGCACGCCGTGCAGCCACAGGCCCACGTGCAGGTTGAAGCGCACCGACAGGCTCAGCAGGAAGGGCTTCTGGAACAGCATGGCCGCCTGCGGCAAGACCCCCGGCGCCAGCGCATGCACCACACGTTCGCCCTCGCCCGGCACCAGGCCGTGCAGCAGGCGCAAGAGCGTGGTCTTGCCGCTGCCGTTGGCACCCACCAGGGCCAGGCGTTCGCCACGGTGCAGCGTCAGGTCCACGCCCTGCAAGGCCTGCACGGTGCCGAAGCACACGCCGGCGCCTTTCAGCGACACCAGCGGCGTCATGCCAGCCCCTCGCCACCGCGCAGCGCATCACGGCCCTGCACGGCGCCGATGAGCAGGTTGATGGCACCCACCACACCCAGCAGCACCAGGCCCAGGGCCAGCGCCAGCGGCAGGTCGCCCTTGCTCGTCTCCAGCGCGATGGCGGTGGTCATCACGCGCGTCAGGCCGTCGATGTTGCCGCCGACGATCATCACCGCGCCCACCTCGGCAATGGCGCGGCCGAAGGCGGTGAGCAGCACCGTCAGCACGCTGCGGCGCTCGTGCAGCAGCATCAGCGCGGCCGTCATGCCCGGGCTGGCACCGAGCGAGCGCATCTGGTCGCCGCCTTCGGCCAGCGCGTCCAGCACCAGGCGGCGCGACAGCGCGGCGATCAGCGGCACCACGAGGATGGCCTGCGCGATGACCATGGCCGTGGGCGTAAAGAGGATGCCCAGGGCACCCAGCGGCCCGGCGCGCGACAGCAGCAGGTAGACCACCAGGCCCACCACCACCGAGGGCAGCGCCAGCAGCGTGTTCAAGGCCCACACCACCAGGGCCAGGCCGCGGAAACGCGCCGCCGCCAGCCAGGTGCCCAGTGCCAGGCCGGCCACGGCACCCAGCAGGCAGGCCGTGCCGCTGACGCGCAGCGACAGGCCCACCACCTGCAGCAGTTCGGGGTCGGCACGCGCGACCAGGGCCAGCGCGAGCCAGAGGCTTTCCATCATGCGGCGCGATGATAGGCACTGCGGCTGGATCACAATGAACGGCACACGCCAGCCAGCCCTTGCCCATGCCCGAACTCGCCGAGTCGCCGCTAGCCGCGGGCGACCGCAACATCAGCGTCACCGCCGCGCGCGCGGCCATCGCCGCGGCGCTGCGGCCCGTCACCACCACCGAGACGGTCGCCTTGACGCAGGCCACCGGCCGCGTGCTGGCGGCCGACGTGGTGTCGCCCATCGACGTGCCCGCGCACGACAACTCGGCGATGGATGGCTACGCCTTCGACGGCGTGGCGCTGGTGCCTGGGCAGGAGACGGTGCTGCGCAACGTCGGCATCGTCTACGCCGGCACGCCCTACGCGGGCCGCGTGGCCGATGGCGAATGCCTGCGCATCATGACCGGTGCCGTGATGCCCGCGGGCCTCGATACCGTGGTGCCGCAGGAACTGTGCACGGCCGACGGCGACACGGTACGCATCGCAGCGGGCGTCATCAAGTCCGGCGAGAACCGCCGCCGCCGCGGCGAAGACCTGGCTGTCGGCAAGCCTGCCGTGCGCGCCGGGCGCGTGTTGCGGCCGGCCGACCTGGGCCTGGTGGCCTCGCTCGGCATCGGCGAGGTGGGCGTGTACCGCCGCCTGCGCGTGGCGCTGTTTTCCACCGGCGACGAGATCCGCACCCTGGGCCAGCCGCTGGACCCGGGCTGCGTGTACGACAGCAACCGCGCCAGCCTGCAGTCGGCCCTGACGCGCCTGGGCATGGACGTGGTCGACCTCGGCCTGGTGCGCGACGACCCCGCCACGCTGCAGGCCACGCTGGAAGCCGCCGTCGCGCAGGCCGATGTGGTGCTCACCAGCGGCGGCGTGAGCGTCGGCGACGCCGACCACACGCGCGCCGTGCTCGGGCGCCTGGGCGAGGTGGCGTTCTGGAAGGTGGCCATGCGCCCCGGCCGGCCCTTCGCCTTCGGGCCGCTGTCGCGCGGCGAGGGCCTGCCGCCGAGCTGGCTGTTCGCGCTGCCGGGCAACCCGGTGGCCGCGCTCGTCACCTTCTACGTCTTCGCGCGCGAAGCCCTGCTGCAACTGGCCGGCGCCACGCCTGCCCCACTGCCGGTGCTGCAGGCGCGCTGCACGGCGCCCATCCGCAAGCGGCCCGGGCGCACCGAGTTCCAGCGCGCGATCGTCGAGCCCGCAGCCGACGGCGGCTGGCAGGTGAAGCTCACGGGTTCGCAGGGGGCCGGCGTGCTGCGCAGCATGAGCGAGGCCAACGCGCTCCTGGTGCTGCGCCACGAACAGGGTTCGGTGGCGGCGGGCGAGCCGGTCGACGTCTGGCTGTTCGACGGCCTGGTCTGAAGGGCGGCGCCCTCCATCAAGCTGGGGATACGGGCCGTCGCGGCGCAGGGCTAGAGTGCAGCGCATGGCACTCAAGCTGATCGAACCCACCCAGAACCGCTGGCTGCTGCGCGTGAGCGCCGTCGACCGCAAGGTCGTCATCGGCCACCTGCGCATGGTGCTGAACAGCTTCGCCGCCAAGCCCGAGTACACGCAGTTCTACATCGGCATCACGGGTGATGTGGAAGAACGCCTGTACGGCCACCAGCGCAAGCGGCCGGAGTTCAAGCTGATGATCCCCATCTACGAGGAGCCGTCGCACTACATGGACGACAGCTTCGACCGCCTGGAACGCGACGCGATTGCCGCCTTCCGCGGCGGCATCCGCCACCCCACCACGAACGAAATAGCCTTGAAGTGCGACAACGGTGCCGAGGGCGCGGCGCCGAAGACGACGCTTTACATCCTGGTGGGCTGAAGCCTCAGCCCGCCACCACGCGCACCGGTGCGCGCTGCGGTTCGGGTTCCGAATCGAAGCGTTCGGTGCCGGTGTAGCAGAGGAAGTGCCGGTTGGCCGCGCGGCCGAAGAGTGTCATGCCCAGCTTGCTGGCCAGCTCGTGGCCCATCGCGGTGACGCCGTTGCGCGACACGATGATGGGCACGCCCAGCTGCGCCGCCTTCATCACCATCTCGCTGGTGAGCCGGCCGGTGGTGTAGAAGACCTTGTCGCCGCCTTCCACGCCGTGCAGTGCCATCCAGCCGGCGATGGTGTCGATGGCGTTGTGGCGGCCCACGTCCTCGACGAACATCAGCATCTCCGCACCCTGGAACAGCGCACAGCCGTGCACCGAGCCGGCCTTGCGGTGGATGCTGTCCTGCTGGCGCATGGTCTCCAGCATGCGCTGCAGGGTGCCCTGGCGGATGCGTGCCGTTTGCGCGTCAGGCAGGGTGACGGTATCGAGCTGGCTCATCACGTCGCCGAACACCGTGCCCTGGCCGCAGCCGGTGGTGACGACGCGGTGC
>CAYREA010000162.1:0-10262 GCA_964423075.1 uncultured Rubrivivax sp.
GCACCAGGATGGACGGCGCCAGCAGCAGCAGCTCGCGGCGCGCGGCGGCGTCGTCGGGCGGCACGATCACTTCGTCGAAGTCGATGCCTGCGAAGCGCGCCAGCAGCCAGCCGCGCAGCGACCAGGAGGAGTAGTTCTTGCTGCTGAGCGTGAGCGTGGCGCCCGGCGGGGCGACTGGCTTGGCGCGGGCACGGGGTGCGGCCTTGGTGGTGGGCATGGCGCGGTCTCCTTGACTGCGGGCGAGCAATCGTTGTGCCATGTGTCCTGGCGCGGGAGTTGCAATCAAAGGGGGCTTCCCGGAGGACCGCCCATGCTCTATCACGCCTACCAGGCCCAGGCCGACACGCTGTGGCCCATGCGCCTGGCCAGCCAGGCCGCGCCGCCCTGGCTGACGATGGGCCAGGCCCCGGTGCTGCAGCGCCAATGGGCCGCCACCTGCGAGGTGTTCAACCTGACCGAGGTGACACACCGCCGCCCCGACTGGCTGGTGAAAGAAGCCGCCGGCCAGCCGGTGGTGGAAGAGGCCGCGATGCAGGCGCCCTTCGCCACCCTCACGCGCTTTCGCCGCAAGATCGACCAGCCCGGCCCCAAGGTGCTGCTGGTGGCGCCGATGTCGGGCCACTTCGCCACCCTGCTGCGCGACACCGTGCGCACGCTGGTGGCCGACCACGACGTCTACGTCACCGACTGGAAGAACGCGCGCGACGTGCCGCTCAAGGAAGGCCGCTTCGGCCTGGACGAGTACATCGCCCACCTGATCGACTTCCTCGCCTTCATGGGCCCCGGCGCGCACCTGGTGGCCATCTGCCAGCCCTGCGTGGCCGCGCTGGCCGCGGTGGCGCTGATGAGCGAAGACGGGCATCCCGCCACGCCGGCCACGATGACGCTGATGGCCGGCCCCATCGACTGCCGTGTGAACCCCACCGGCGTGAACGAGCTGGCCACCAGCAAGCCGATCGCGTGGTTCGAGAAGAACCTGATCCAGACCGTGCCCTGGCGCCTGAAGGGCGGGGGCCGGCGCGTCTACCCCGGCTTCGTGCAGCTGAGCGCCTTCATGAGCATGAACAAGGAGCGTCACGCCGACACGCTGCGCGAGTACTGGGTGAACCTGGTCGAAGAGCAGCACGAGAAGGCCGCCGGCACGCGCGACTTCTACCGCGAGTACTTCGCCGTGGCCGACCTGCCGGCCGAGTTCTACCTGGAGACGGTGGAGCGCGTGTTCCAGACCTATGAGCTGCCACGCGGCGAGCTGACGTTCCGTGGCCGCAAGGTGAACCCGGCGGCCATCCGCCGCACCGCGCTGCTGACGGTGGAAGGCGAGCGCGACGACATCTGCAGCATCGGCCAGACCATGGCGGCGCACGACCTGTGCACTGGCATCCGGCCCTACATGCGCAAGCACTACGTGCAGGCGGGTGTGGGGCACTACGGCGTGTTCAGCGGCCGGCGCTGGCAGGGGCAGATCTATCCGCTGCTGCGCGAGACCATCCACCTGTTCAGCGACAGCTGACCACGCTCAGGCCGCCGGCAGGCGCAGCGTGAATACCGAGCCCTGGCCGGGCGCGCTGTGCACGTCGATGCCACCTTGCATGGCCTCGGCGAACTGGCGCGCCAGGGCCAGGCCGAGGCCGGTACCGGCCACAGTGCCGTGCTGCGCGCCGGCGCGCTCGAAGGGCCGGAACAAGCGCGCCAGCTGGGTTTGATCCAGCCCCGGGCCGCCGTCGGCCACGCTGATCTTCACCTCGGCCCCATCGCGCCAGGCACGCAGCCGCACCCAGCCGCCGGCGCGGTTGTACTTGATGGCGTTGGACAGCAGGTTCACCAGCACCTGCAGCGCACGCTTGCGGTCGGCGCGCAGCGGCAGTGGCAGCGTGGCATCGCTGTCGTCGTGCAGCGCCACGCCGGCGGCCTGGGCCGCGCCGGCCAGCATGGCCATGGCCTCGGCACGCAGGGTGGCGGCGGGCAGCGTTTCCAGCGTCATCGGCAGCTGGCCGGTCTGGGCGCTGGACAGGTCGAGCACATCGTCCACCAGGGCCAGCAGGTGGCGGCCGCTCGTCAGCACATGGCCCACCCAGCCACGCTGGCGCTCGCCATCGCCGGGCTCCAGCTCCAGCAGCTGCGCAAAGCCCAGCACGGCGTTGAGCGGCGTGCGCAGCTCGTGGCTCACGCGCGAGAGGAACTCGGCCTGCGCCTGGCGCGCGGCGGCGGCCAGGTCGCGTTCATGGCGCAACGCCTCGGCCTGGCGCGCGGCGGTGACGTCGGTGTGCGTGCCGATCATGCGCAGCGGCCGGCCTTCCGCATCCCGCGCGATCACGATGCCGCGCGACAGGATGCGCTTCCAGCTGCCGTCCTTGCACAGCACGCGATGCTCGTTGATGTAAGCCGGCGCACGGCCGGCGAAGTGGTCTTCGCGCGCCTGCCGCATGGCGGGCACGTCGTCGGGGTGGGTGCGGGCGTCCAGCGCATCGGGCGTGTCGGGCAGCTCGTGCGGGGCGTAGCCGTAGAGCGCCTTGCAGGCCGGCGAGAACAGCTCGATGCCGGCCTGCACCTGCCAGTCCCACACCCCGTCGCCGCTGCTTTCCAGCGCGCGTTTCCACAGCTCGCCGTTTTCCTGCAGTGCCTGTTCGGCGTGCTTGCGCGCGGTGATGTCGAACAGCAGGCCCACGCGCACGCGCTCGCCGTCTTCGTCGGGCGCCGGTGCGCTGTACACCTGTATCCACTTCTCGGTGCCGTCGTCCAGGCGCACGCGCGTGTCGCAAAGCAGGCGCCGGTTGGCGGCGATGGCGGCTTCGGCGATGTCGTGCACACGCTGCGCGTCGTCGGGATGGCGCCGCCGCGTGAGCGCGGAACCGTCGCGCAGCGCTTCATCGGGCTCGATGCCGTAGAGCTCGCGCACACCGGCGCTGACGTAGGTGTAGCGGCGACGGCCATCGGGCGAGAAGGCGACGCGGTAGACCACACCCGGCACCAGCTCGACGATCTGCTGCAGCTGGCCCTGGCTGCGCCGCAAGGCCTCACGCGCGGCGACGAGGTCGGTGATCTCTTCGATGGTGCCTTCGTAGTGCAGCGGCGCGCCGGCGTCGTCACGCACGATCTGCGCGTTCTCGCGGATCCAGATGCGGCGGGCGTCGCATTCGCGGTGGACTTCGGACTCGAAACCGACGACACGGCCGTCGCGGTGCAGCAGGGCCATGAACTCTTCGCGCCGGCCCGGCTGCACGTACCAGCGGCCGCCATTGCCGGAGGCGGCGGCGAGTTGCTCGGCTTCGGTAGCCAGGCCGTTGAGGCGCACCAGGGCGGGGTTGGCGCGCAGTTGCACCCCGTCGAGGCCGGTGCGGTAGGCGCCGATGGGGAGGAATTCGAAGAGGGAGCCGAAGTGGTCGGGCATGGGGCGGGCCGCGCGAAGCTGCGGGGCCGGCCGCGATTGTCGGACTAGGAAGGCATCTCGTGGCGTGGCGCCGATTCGACGGTGGCGATGATGCGGCTGACGCGCGAGACAGACAGGCCGGCTTGGGTGGCGAGATGGGACATGGTCAGGCCGCCTTGGGTGTAGGCGGCGTGGAGCGCTGCGTCGCAATCCTGGCCAGCGTTGCTGAGGAACTGCGCCCAGCTTGCCGGCAGCTGGCGCTGGGGGCGCGGGATGTCGCTGGCGCGGGCGGCGGTGGAAGGCAGGCGCGCGAGGGCATTGGCAACGAAGGCCTCGTCGCCCAGGAAGATCTGCTGGCGCAGACCTTCGTCCCATGGCGAAGGCACTGCCGTGTCGGCGACGAGTTCGGCGTAGCGAGCGGCGGCACGGCGCCGGTCAGCCGGCCCGCGCGGTTCGCGTTGCAGCAGCTTGCGGTGCACGGCGTCCACCTCCAGCCAGTCTTCGGCCGCCGCAGCGCCGACATGCGCGCCGAAGCTCGACCACGGCCACTGGCTGACCTGATCGACCAGCCCCGCTGCGACCGGGTTGCGTTCGACGTAGCGGCACAGGGTGAGCAGGTAGCTGTCGGTGTCGACGAGGATGGCCTTGAAGCGGCCCTGGAAGAGATGGCCCACAAGGCCATGGCGGCGGTTGAACAGCTGCGTGTAGACGCCGTTGAGATGGCGCATCAGGCGCGACAAGTTGGGCTAACGGGTCTGGAGCACCAAGTGGTAGTGGTTGCCCATCAGGCAGTAGGCCAGGATGCTGGCATTGAAGCGGTCCATCGCCTGCGCCAGGACGGCCAGGTGCTGGCGCCGGTCTTCGTCGTCGCGGTAGATCGGCTCGCGGCGGTCACCGCGGGAGGCGAGGTGGTAAACGGCGCCGGGAAAGTCGAGGCGGAGGGGCGGGACATGGGTGGACTGTGCTCTTGAGGTAGGCAAAAGGAGAACTGACCCCAAAACCACTAGGCCTCCGAGGCCTCGCGTCATCGCGGCGGATCGCCTCGCTGCGGTCGCCGCGAGAGGTGATGCAGTGGATCAGCGGGATCACTCACATGGACATAGCGTGGCCACTGCCCGGCCTCATCCAACAGGATCCGAAGTGCACTCGACGCGCATTCACTGCACAAGCAGCGATCACCGAAGAGCGCTGCCGAGAGGCTGACTGGGTGTGCACAGAAGCCACAATCTGGATGAGTTGGCTTGGGCGAAGCAGGCGGCTGCACCCGTAGGTCATCCACTAGGGCAGCCACCGCGTCCAGAACGCAACTGGCGCAAATCGAAACACTGGGGCCCCTCAAGAACCGCACTGCACTTGCGCTATTGCGACCGCAGTAGTAGCAGCCGTTTTGGTCATCGTTCATGCTCGTTCCTACGAAGCCTATCGAACGGAGATCCCGTTCTTCTTCCGCCCCCTATTGGCGCTTGACCAGTCTCTGACAGGGAGCGGGGTTGCCACACCAGTCACGTGGCTGCGGCAGGTCAAAGCCGTAGTCGCCGGAGCATCGATACCAGCATCTACCATCCAATATGAACTGAAACACACAAACCTCAGTGACGGTAGAGGGCACACCCACAGGAGGCGCCAAGTCTTGTGCGGGCCTTGGAGGGATTGAAATGCTTGGAGGCGTCGGCTGCGTGGCCCACCAAGTTGCACCAATGACCGCTAGGTCGGCCAATCCGGCAGCAATGCTAGGCCCGAAGAAGGCAACGAAGAAAAGGCGACCGTCTGGGTCGATACGACTTACTGGGTTCCCACCCACATACGCATACGTATTGATCCCCCCCGCCAGCCCAATAGGATCAGACTGGGCATACCTCCCCGTCGTCCCGTCATAGTCCCGCATCACGTTGTAATGCAACCCCGTCTCCCGGTCAAAGTACTGACCCGGAAACCGCAGCGGCATCGTGAACATCCCGAGCCCGGCCGGGTTCTCATCCGCTGCATACACCCCGAACGGATCGGCGTGCCAGCGCCAGCGCACACCACCCGCCTGGTCAAGGACCACGCGCGGCGTGTCCAGATGATCGGCATGAATGAAGTACACGCGCGGCGGGTCACCGGCTTGAGTGCCCGGCGTGAACACCGCCACCGGCGTATCGCCCAGCCACACATACTCGCGCACGGCCTCGCCGCTGTAGGTGTACTCGCCCAGCAGGTGGCCCATGTTGTCGTACACGAAGATCAGTCGCTCGCCAGAGCGGGAGTTGCTGTCCTTGCGCACCCGCAGGCCCATCGCGTTCAGGGTGTATGAGGTGGTCACGCTGGCCCTCAACACCGCAACCAGGCGCCCAGCCAGGTCGTAGGTCGCAGTACCCAGCGTCTCAGGGTCGGACGTGATGTTGCCCATCGCGTCGTGCGCCAGGGGCCTTGCCGGGTTGTCCAGCCCGAGCAGCCGGTTGCTGGTCTCGCTGACGCTGTAGGTGCGGGTGGCGTTGCCGGCTGTGTGGTTGAGCCGGTTGCCATTGGCGTCGTAGGTGAACGCCCATGCCACCCCGTTCACGGTCGCATCGGTCAGCCGGCCCAGCGCGTCGTAGGTGAAGGTCTGATCCAGCGCGGTGTTGGGGCTGCCGGTGGCAGCGTCGTAGTGAGCGTAGCCCGTGATGCGGTCAGCCTCGTCGTAGGACAGGTCGCGCACCTGGTTGCCCAGGCGGTAGCGCACCAGGCGGCCGTAGGCGTCGAACTCCCGCTCGTGCGCCTGCGTGCCGCTGCTCATCTGCCATGACCAGCTGCGCACGGCGCCGAAAGGCTCGAAGCGGATGTCCGTCAGCAGCGCCTGGCCGCTGGCAGCCGAGCCAGAAGGCAGCAATGTCAGCGAACTCGGCAGACCGTCGCTGTAGCCGATGCTCAAGACCCGCCCCGAAGGGTAGGTGAGGCGCGCCAGGCGCCCGCCGGCATCGTACGCATACCCGACGGTCTGGACGACGCTGGACAACTCACGCAGCCCGCTGTGTCGCTGCACGGACAGCGCGAGCCGACCTTCCGGGTCGTAACCGTAGCTGGCGCTGCCGCCCGGATAGCTGGTGCTTGTCAGCCGCCCCCTGCCATGGGTGTTCTCGGGCAGCGTGCCGTCGTAGCCCCAGGTCTGGACGAGGCTGGCGCTGCCGGCCTTCGAGAAGGTTACCGAGGTCGGACGGTTCAGCGCGTCGTAGACGTAGGCCGCAAGAACGCCGCGACTGTCGGTGCGTGTCAGCAGGTTCCCGGCCGCATCGAAGCTGCTGCTGGCCGTGCCGGTATCGGGGCTGGTCAGGCTGCGAACCTGATCGAAGCCGTCGCGGCCGTAAGCCGTGGTCAGCCTTCTGGGGTCCTTCACGCTGATGGGTACGTCGCGCCCTTCGTAACCCAGGTCCACCACGCCGGCCAGCGCGTCGCTGATGGAGGTGTTGCGATTCAGGGTGTCGTAGCCGTAGCGCGTGGTCAGGCCGAAGTTGGTCTGGTCGGGCGCCAGGATGACGGCCTTCGGCTTACCTCCGGCGAAGTACTCGCGCTTGACCACGGGCGCGGGCGATGTGGGCAGCGGCGGCAGCTGAGCCGCCGCCATCAGGGGCACCAGGCACAGGAGCGGCAGGAACAAACGCGCGCAGAGGGTGATGCAGTGTTTCATCGCTCACTCCCGGCCGGTTGTCTTCTCGACGCGCCCCAGCGCATCGAACACCCGATCGATCTGTCGCCTCAGCGCACCCGACGGGTCAAGCACCTTCTCGCCCTTGCGGTTGCCCGCCGCATCCAGGTCGTAGTCGATGCGATTGCCCAGGTTGTCGCGGACACTCGTCAAGCGATGCGCGTCGTCGTACGAATAGACGGTGTATGAACCATCGGCAGCGGTTACTTGCATCAGCAGGCCGGTTGGCCAGTAGTCGTAGGCCGTGGTCCGGCCGCCCACGCTCTTGCTGAGCAGCCGCTTGCGTGCGTCGTACGTGTAGGTGGTGGTGACGTTGTTCGGATCCTTCATCTCCAACACCTGCCCGGCCCGGTTGTACTTGGTGTACTGCGTGACATGGCCGGCGGCGTTGGTCACCTGCTTCAGATCGCCCTTCGAGTAGCCCTCGGCGTCGGGGCCGGCGCCGGAGAAGGAGGGCAATTGGTAGTACTCGTAGTGCGTCGTGTTGTTCAGCGGGTCCTTCTCGGTGAGCACTTGACCCAGCTCGTTGTAGGTCCAGGTATAGATTCGCTGCGGCACGGTCGGTGCCGCGGCGGCCCCAAACCCCGCGGCGCCATTCAGGTCCGTCGTGGCCTGCTCGATGCGCGTGCAGACCAGCGCCAGAGGCTTGGTGTCCGGGAGTGCGGAGCCCGCGGGCGCGCAGGTGGCGCCCGCACCGTTGTAGACGTACCTCGTGATGCGCCCAGGCTCCGCGAGCGCAGTGCGAAGGCGCCAGTTCGGATGCCACTCGGTACTTGTCTTGCGGCTACCTGCCGGCAACGAAGCCGCGGATCCCAGCACCTCGGCGCAAGCCTGCGAGGGCGCCAGGCCTTCAATGCCCACCGTCTCCAGGTTCCGGGTGGTATTGAAGCTCCGGCAGGCTCGGTGACCATCGAAGTCGTCGACGGTGGACGCATTGCCGTTGGCGTCATAGCCAACGCTCATGTTGCCGGCCTGGCAGCCGCTGCCTGCCGCCTGGCTGCGACTGGTCATGCGAGCGGTGCCATGGACCATCTGGGTGCCGAATGCGATGGACTGACCCAAGGGGTCTGTCATCTTCGGATCGGTAGGCGGCTGAAGGTAGTGGTCCCAACGCAGCAGATTGCTGGCAACGGTCTCGTCGGTGCGCCAGACGGCTGGCGCGGAATGGGTCGCGGTGAATCGGGACACACCACCGGCCAGTTCCGTGCTGACGGCCCGCCCCTGAGCGTCATAGCCGTATGCGGAATGGCGACGTTCGTTCTCGTCCCTGACGCCGGACAGGGCCCACGGCAAGCCGGGGGCGTCATAGATGAAGAGCCGCCTTCGGCCGTCCGGCCAGGTCAAAGACTGGAGGTTGCCGGCGGCGTCGTAGCCAACCGCCGTGGAGCGCCCTTCGCTGCTCGTCACTCTGACGACCCGGGGCGGTTCACCTCCCGGCCCCGCCTCGTATTCGAAACCGATGGATCGGCCAAAGCTGTCTGCCACGCCGGTCAAGAGGCCGACCGCGGGCGCAGTTGGCGAGTTCTCCGTGCTGTAGGTGAAACTCAGCGAGCCACCGCGAGCGTAGTGAATGCTGTTGAGCTGGCCTTGGCTGTCATAGGTCTCCAGGGCGCTGGCTGCGGCATCGTAGTAGCGCCAGCCGCCGGTTATGGCGGTGATCCGGTCGTCAATGTCAGCACTGGGCGCGTAAGTGCCGCCACCCTGATAGGTGAAGCTGATCCAGGTGCCCGCACCACGCGACGCGTGAATCGCCCTGAGGCCGGCGCTGCCTTGTTGCAGAGCAAGGCTCTTGTGAAGATTGCTCTCCCAAAGGCTTCCGAAAGACGGGATGGCCTGCGTCGAGAACGAAACCTCCTGCCCGAACGTCGGAACCTTTGCGAGCGAATCGAAGACGGCAGCTAGCGTGACGTCAGGGGCAACCGAAAATCCCAACGGTTCGACCTGGCGCTTGCTTCCCTCAAGTGGATAGATCGGGTTGCCGCCGTTCGGCCTGCACACTTTCGGATTGCGCTGAAAGTGATCCTCTGTGGGCAGCGTTGACAACGTCCCGCTCAACGTCAGGTTCTGGACCGGGCAAGTGGGGCACGCGGGACTGAACACACAGTTCATATGGCAGTAGTAGCCCTGCGACTGGGTACTGATCACAGTGCGAGTCCTGCCATCGGTAAAGGTGGCGAAGAAGGCATTGACCACGTCTCCCAGAGCAGCGCACGCGGCGCTTTGGGTTCTCCTCCACCCGCCATGCCGAATCGTTGTGTTGAGACTGGCGGGGTCGTAGCTGTACTGAGAGGCGTGGCCCAAGAGCGGGTTCGCCGCCAAGGTCGGTGACGACAGGGTGGCCAGGACCAGAAGCAAAACGACGAAGCGCTGAACGCGCGGCAGGATGCGGCACTGCCGCACATGCAGTGGACGAGTCATTAGGACCTCCCTGAGCCGGCCGTTGCCAACCCGACCTGGGCCGCACGAACCGTATGCACTGCAGTTTTCTACAGTGCGCTCAGTTCAAGAACTAGGGGATATCCCGAAGCGCAAATCACCGCCGAATGCGACTCTGGTGGGTTTTGCCCGCTCCGCACCCCTACTACAGCCCCCTCAATCCAGCACCACTTCCGTGCGCACCGCCCCCGCCCTGTCCGCCACCGCGCTCAAGCCCACCCGCGCGCCGCGCGACCCGCTCACCACCCACTCCACCACCGCCCGGTCCCCAGTGATCTCGCGGTTCGGCAGGAAGGCCTGCAACGAAGCCTTCGGCGCATGCCCTTCCAGATGCGCGCCCTCCACGCGCTCCTTGCCGCTGACCAAAGCCACCCCCGGCGGCAGATGGATCTGGAACACCGTGCCCCGCGCCACCTTGCGCTCCAGCGCGCGCTTGCTCACATACGCCGGCAACCACCCGCTGTTCGCCACCGCAAACCGCACACGCCAGGTGTCGTTGCCTAACGCCCGAACTTCGGTGCGCAGCAGCTCCAGCTTCGGCAGGCTCAGCGCCATCTGCATCAGCCAGCCCGGAAACCTTGCCGCCTCGCGCTCCCGCAGCTGCGGCGGCGGGTTGCGCCAGAAGTTCAGCTTGTCCCAGCCGCCCAGTTCCACCATGCCCAGCTGCGGGTGCTGGAAGGGGTACCAGGTGACGTGCGCCAGCCCGCCGCACTGCTCGTCGCTCCACTTCAGCAGCTTCACGTCGTCTTCCACCGGGTGCTCGCGGTACCAGTCGATCCACTTGTAGTCGGTGATGCC
>CAYREA010000163.1:0-10236 GCA_964423075.1 uncultured Rubrivivax sp.
CGGCATGCCCGGCACCTCGGCGCGCAGGTAGGCCACGGTGAAGTCGTAGGCGGCCTGGGCGATGCCCATGTAGGTGGGCGAGAGGGTGGCGAACATGTGCGGGAAACGGGCCGCCGCCTGCCAGTACAGGCCCTCGGGCATGAGCCGTGCGCTGTGGGGCACGAACACCTCTTCCAGCAGCAGGGTGCGGCTGACGGTGCCGCGCATGCCCAGGGGGTCCCAGTCGCCGACCACGCTGACCCCCTGCGCACCGGCCGGCACGGCAAGGTAGAGCGAGTCGCGCTGGGTGGCGCCGGGTTTGTCGAGCGTGCAGAGCACGCCGTAGAAGTCGGCAGCGCCGGCCAGCGAGGCGAAGATCTTCTTGCCGCTGATGACGTAGCCGCCATCCACGGGCCGCGCCAGCGTGCCCCAGGGCGCCTTGCCGGCCGCCGCCGCGCCGCCCTCGCTGAAAGGCTGGGAGTAGACCTTGCCGTGTTCGACGATGTGGGCGTAGTGGCGCGCCCGGTTGGCCTCGTGGTCGGCCCGCTGCTCGGGCGTCATGTCCAGCGCATCGGCGATGAAGCCGCTCCACATGCAGCTGCTGACGTGCATGTTCCAGCTGAGGGCGGTGGCGCCGCAGTGGCGGCCGATCTCGGCGGCCACCATCACGTAGGTGGCGAAGTCCGCACCCAGACCGCCCTGCGCCTGCGGCACGCAGATCTTCAGCAGGCCGGCCTGGCGCAGGTCGGCGTAGTTCGCGAACGGGAAGCTGGCCTCGCGGTCGTAGCGCGCGGCGCGCGGGCCGAACTTCTCGCGCCCCAGCGTGGCGGCGATGTCTATCAGCTCGCGCTGTTGCGCGCTCAGGTGCTGCGGGTTGCCGGCGATGTGCATGGGCCAAGCTCCAGGGTCAGCTGCGCATCGTAGCGAACGGCGGCGGGCTAAGCCCTGATCTGGGCTGGCGAAGGCACGCTTTTCCGCGCTGCGGCCGGAACCGCCGTCCCTAGACTGGCTGCCAACCCCATTCCCAGGACTGCGCCGTGATCAGCACCGACGACCTCGTCACCCACATGCGCGGCGTGCACGCGGCCGAACGCGACCTGCGCGACCTGGGCGTGGTCTGGCGCATGGTGGAGTCCAGCGCCGCGATCAGCTGCCCCGACGAGGTGGCACCCATCCTGCCGACGCTGGAAGACACGCGCGTGCGCTTCGACGACCTGCGCCAGCGCCTCGTCAACCAGATGGTGCACGAGAACCAGGCCGAGCTGGCCGACGAGCTGTCGGCCAAGGCGCAGTGCGCCATCGACATCCTGGTGCGCAACCTGTTCGAACGCACGGCCGACGTGGGTTTCCTGTCCACCGACGACGTGGTGCGCGGCTACTGCGGCGCCGCTGCGCGCAGCAGCGCCGAACGCGCCGCGATGGTGGCGCGGCTGGCCGCCTACCAGGCCAAGTACACGGTCTACGACGACATCATCCTGCTGTCGCCGCAGGGTGAGATCCTGGCCCGGCTGGACGGCAGCGCCCAGCTGCAGGCCAGCAGCGACGCCATCGTGGCCGAAGCGCTGGCCAGCCGCAGCTACATCGAGCGCTTCCGCAGCAGCGACCTGGCGGCCGGCGCCGCACCCGCCCTGCTCTACGCCCACCGCATCGACGCCGACAACGGCCGCCCGCTGGGCGTGCTGGTGCTGCGCTTCCGTTTCGCCGACGAGATGCGCCGCATCTTCGGCAGCATCAACGAAGACAACCAGCAGCTGGCCCTGGTGCTGGTGGACGAGCACCAGCGCGTGGTGGCCAGCAACGACGAGGCCCACATCCCCATCGGCGCCCTGCTCGCCCCGGTGGACGGCGGCACCATCGCGCTGACGGCCTTCGCCGGCCGCGAATACCTGGCCGTGCGCCGCGCCAGCCCCGGTTACCAGGGTTACGCCGGCCCCGCCTGGCGCGCCCAGGCCATGGTGTCGCTGCTCACCGCGTTCCGCCAGCGCGGCCAGGAAGAGGCCACGGGCGACGTGGTGCCGCTGGACAACGCCGAACTCGTGGCCATGAACCAGAACGCCGACGCCATCAACCGCGACCTGCGCCGCGTGGTGTGGAACGGCCGCCTGATGGCCGGCGAGGACGGCGGTGACCGCGGCCGCCTGAAGGCCGTGCTCAAACAGGTGAACCAGACCGGCATGCGCACGCGCGAGCGCGTGGCGCGGGCCATCCAGGACATCCACCGCACCTCGCTGGCGCGGGCGCGCCGGCAGACGCGCGAGCTGGCGCGCCTGGCGGCGGACATCATGGACCGCAACCTCTACGAACGTGCCAACGACTGCCGCTGGTGGGCGCTGTCGCCGGTGCTGCGCCAGCAACTGGCCTCGGCCACCCCCGACGACGCGGCGCTGGCACGTGTGCTGGACGGCATCAACCGCCTCTACACCGTCTACAGCCGGCTGGTGGCCTTCGACGCCCAGGGCGTCATACGGGCTACCTCACGCAGCACTGAAGGTGACGGCCTGCCCGGCAGCCAGGTGCCCGGCGGCTGGCTGCAGGCCGTGGCCCAGCTCGGCGACGCGCAGCGCTACGCGGTGTCGCCCTTCGAAGACACCGTGCTGCACGACCAGGGCCCGACCTACGTCTACCTGGCCGCCGTGCGCGACCCCGCCGACGATCGCCGCACCGTCGGCGGCATCGCCATCGTCTTCAGCTCGGCCACCGAACTGGCCGCGATGCTGCGCGACGTGATGGCCGAGCGCAGCGGTTTTGCCGCCTTCGTCGACGCCCAGGGCCGCGTGCTGGCCGCCACCGACGTGCCCCTGGCCGCCGGCGTGGCGCAGCAGATCGGCAACCAGGCCGCAGCGCTGCTGGACCACGCGGGCACGCACTACGCCGTGGCCCGCGTGCAGGCCGGCGGCTACCGCGAATTCAAGAACGGCGACGGTTACGACAACGGCGTGACGGCGCTGATCGGCCTGCGCCTGGGCAACACCGAAAGGCGCCAGACGCAGCTGAGCGAACGCGACCTGATGAGCCCGGGCCGCGCGCAGGGGCGCGAGGTGATGGAGGTGGCGGTGTTCCAGGTCGGCGCCAACCGCTACGCGCTGCGCAGTTCCGAGGTGATGGAAGCCATTTCCAACAAGGGCCTGGTGCACACGCCGGGCACCCACGGCGCCGCGGTGGGCATGATCGAGGTGCCCGCGCCCGGTGGCGCGCGCCTGGTGCCGGCGCTGTGCGCGCGGCGCCTGTTCAACGTGGACTACCCCGCGCGCGCCAGCGACGGCGTGCTGCTGGTGCTGCGCTCGGCGCTGGACGACGCGCGCCCGGCCTACGCGCTGCGCGTGGACGACGTGCTCACGGTGCTGGACGTGCCGCGCGACCGCATGCACCCCGCGCCCGAAGGTTTCGTGCGCTTTGCGCCCTGGGTGCAGCGCATCGTCGAGTGCACCGCCGTGGGCGGTGCGGCCGACGAGGCGGTGCTGGTGCAACTGCTCGACAGCCGGCTGATCGGTGGCGACACCGGCGTGGACGCGTCGCTGCAGTCCCTGCCGCAGGAGTCGCCGCTCGAAGCATTGGTGTGAACGCGAGCATGCCCGCCGCCGTGCACTAGAGTCGACCTGATGCACACCTGCCTGCGCACGTACGCGGCGCGCGGGGCTGTCGTTCTGGCCCTGTCCGCCGGCTGCACGCCGGCCCCGGCGGCCGCGCCCCCGGCCCACCCGCTGGCGGGCCGGGTGGTGCTTGCACGTGAACTCATCGGCGTGGACCCGATGCGCGCGCGCCTCGCCATCACCCAGTTGCGCCAGGATGCCCTGTCTGCCGCTGCGCCGGACGTGCGCACCGAGGCCGACGAGATCGAATGCCGGCTGCTCACCGACCTGGACATCGACGAGGCCCGCCGCGTGGCCGACGCCGGCCTGGCCGCGGCCACGGCGCAGGTCTCGGCACTGCCGCTGCTGCGCCTGCGGGTGTGCCGCGCCTCGGTGCTGATCGACTCCGGCCAGGAAGACGCCGGCCTGGCCGAACTGGAAGCCGTGCTGCGCGAGACGGGCACGCCGGAGCTGGCCGCGGCGCGTGGCCTGGCGCTGATGGAGCGCGGCACCCACCGCTCGCGCGTGGGTGCGCTGTCCGACGGCCAGGGCGACCTGCTGGCCGCCTGCGCGCTGCTGGCACCACAGCCGCGCGACGTGGAACTGTGCCGCGCCCACCTGGCCAACCACTACCGCCGCATTGGCGACCTGGACGAAGCGCTGCCGCTGGCACTGCGCCTGCTGGACGACGCCCACCGCCGCGGCGCGCGCTTCGACGAGTCGATCTACGTGATGATCACCGCGCGCATCCACACCGAGCGCGGTGAACACAGCCTGGCGCTGGCGCGTTATGCCGAGGCCGAGCGCTTCGCGACGCAGGTGAAGGACCTGCAGGGCATCGTCAAGGCCGAACACGGCTACGCGCAGTCGCTGCTGGCGCTGCAAAAGCCGACCGAAGCGCTGGGCCACGTCGAGCGTGCGCTGCAGGGGCTGGAAACCAGCCCAGAGCCGGCGCAGCGCACCTCGTCGCTGCTGCTGCGCGCCGAGATCCTCAACGTGCTGGGCCGGCCGCGCGAGGCGCTGGAGGTGCTGCAGGCGCTGGAAAAGCCGCTGCGCGAGCGCCCGAACACCAGTTCCCTGTCCGCCCTGCTGCGCCACAGCGCCGACGCCCGCGCACGCCTGGGCCAGTGGCGCGAGGCCTGGCTGGCGCTGTCGGAATGGAGCCGCATCGACCAGGGCGTGCAGGCCGAGCGCTACTCGAAGGACTCGGCCCGCCTGCGCCTGCAGTTCAACCGCGAGCGCGACGACCAGGAACTGGCGCACCTGCGCCGCCTCAACGAGCAGGGCGAGCGCCTGCGCACGCTGCAGGCGGTGGCGCTGACGCTGCTGGTGGTGCTGCTGGCCCTGCTTGTGGGCCTGGCCGCGCACCGCTGGCGGCGCGAGCGCGAAGCGCGTGTACTGGCCTCCACCGACGAACTCACCGGCCTGCCCAACCGGCGCGCGCTGCTGGCGCATGCACAGGCGGCGCTGCAGGCGGCGCGGCAGCGCCAGGAGCCGCTGGCGCTGCTGATGATCGACGCCGACCACTTCAAGCAGGTCAACGACCGACACGGCCACGCCTTCGGCGACGAGGTGCTGCGCCACCTGGGGCGTGTGCTGGGCACCGCACTGCGCCAGCGCGACCGCCTGGGGCGGCTGGGCGGCGAGGAGTTCGCCGCCGTGCTGCCGGGTGCCGCCGCGGCGCAGGCCGGCCAGATTGCCGAACGCATGCGCGATGCCGTGGCGGCCACATCGCTGGGTGAGGTGCGCTGCACGGTGAGCATCGGCGTGGCGGAACTGGGCGCCGACGAGACCGTGGCGCAGGCGCTGGAACGTGCCGACCGGGCGCTGTTTGCCGCCAAGCTGGCGGGCCGCAACGCCGTGCTGCACGCGCAGCGGGCCGAAGAGCCCGAGCCGGCCTGAGCGGCCCGTCTACGCGCCAGCGCGGCGGCGCTGCAGGAAGTCCAGCAGCGCCGCATTGAAGGCGGCCGGCTGTTCGACATTGGCGATGTGCCCGGCATCGGCCAGGCACAGGTACTCGCTGCCGGCGATGCGCGCGGCCATGCGCTGCATCAGATCGGGCGGCGCCGTGCGGTCGTGTTCGGCGGCCAGCAGCAGCACCGGCATGTGCAGTGCGGCCAGCGCGGCGCGGCGGTCGAAACCGGCGATGGCGGCCAGCGCGGCGCGGTAGCTGGCCTCGGGCACCCGCGCCATCACCTCGCGGGCGATGCGCCGTGCCGCCGCCGGTGCAGCCGGCGACACCAGGCCGGGGAGCAGCGCATCGGCCATGCCGGCCATGCCCAGGCCGGCGTCCAGCGGCGCCAGGCGCTGGGCCAGGAACTGGCGCTGCCAGTCGCCATCAGCCTTGCCGAACATCGCCGAGGTGCAGGCCAGCACCAGGCCCTGCACCGAAGCCGGCGCGCGCGCGGCCAGTTCCTGCGCCACCATGCCACCCATGCTGTGGCCCACCAGCACCACGCGACGCGGCGCTACGTGGGCGATGGCGGCAGCCACGGCGGCGACGAAGGGGTCCATGCCGGCCGGGCCGGGTGTATCGCCATAACCCGGAAAATCCAGTGACAAGGCCAGGAAGCCCGCCGCGGCCAGCGCGCCCAGCGTGCCCGAACCCGACTCACCCCAGATCGAACGCCCGCCGCCGATGCCGTGCAGCAGCAGCACGGCCGTGTCGCCCTGCCCGGCTGCGTCGAAAGCCGGCAGGTTCACACGAGTTGCCCGCGATCCACCACCGCCACGCCGTCCAGCAGCACGGTGCAGCCGCGCAGGGGCAGATCGAAATGGCCCAGGGTGTGGCGGCCGGCCACTTCGTTGGCGCCGGTGCTGTAGAGGAAATTGCCGGCAAAGGCGCGCAGTTCGGTGCCGTTGAAGTCGGCCTTGTCGTAGAAGGCCATCGCGTCCCAGCGCGCGCGGCGGTTCAGGCCCCAGCCCACGTGCGAGACGGCGTAGGCCGCACGGTCGTCCCAGGCCTGCAGGTAGCCGCGTGTCATCTCGGCGTCTACGCCCTCGCCTTCCACCGCCACCGCGTGGTCGTTCTCGATGCGCAGGCGCACCGGGTCCTGCAGGTAGCGCTTGAAGGTGAGGTTGACGTCGCCCCGGTCGAGCACCAGCGTGCCGTTGACGCAGCCCGCCGCGGGGAATGCCAGCACCAGGCCGCCCGGCCAATGGCTCAGCGTGCCCGGTTTGGCGCTGAAGCCCCACACGCCGCCGATGCGCGCGCCCGCCAGATCGATGCGCAGGTTCGTGCCGGCAGCGCTGCTGACCTGCATCTCGCGCGCCGCCTTCAGGCGCCGCATCGCGTCGCGCACCGGCAGTTCGTCTTCGGCGCGCGGCAGGCAGCGTTCCAGGATCTCCGGGTGCTCGTGGCTGACGGCCAGCACACGCGCGCCACCGGCCAGGATCAGCGGCAGCTCGGCGGCGTGCTGCAGGCCTTCCACCGTGCAGTCGGCGATGAAGACGCAGCCGGCCAGCGCCTGCACCACCGGCTTGAGCCCGGCGATGGCATCGCTGGCGCCGGTGGAACGCACCGGCACGGGTGCGGCCAGCTTGCGCGCCGGCAGCACCACCTGGAAAGGGCGCGCGCCGATGCGCTGCAGGGCCAGCATCGACAGCTGCGGCAGTTCGGCCCGCGTCGGCGTTTCACACAGCACGGCGCAGGCATCACCTTCCTTCACGCCGCAGAGGCGGAAGACCTCGACGAACATGTCGATCCAGTGCCCCGGCAAGGCTGTCACAACACTTCGCCCAACAGGTGGTAGTGCCCGCCCTGGAACACCAGTGGCGGCAGGGCCGACTCGGTGCAGGCCAGCACCCGCCCGATGAAGAGCCGGTGGTCGCCCGCCACCTGGTGGCTGAGGCTTTCGCACTCGAACACCGCCGCGCAGCCGGCCAGCACCGGCGCGCCCTGTTCGCCCAGGGCCCAGGCGCCTTCGGCAAAACGGTCGGGCACGGGCGCGGCGAAGCGGCGCGACAGCTCCACCTGCGCTTCGGCCAGCACGTTCACCGCGAAGCGCGGGGCGGCGGCGAAGGCGGCCAGGTTGGGACTGCTCTGGCGCAGCGACCACAGCACCAGCGGCGGGTCGAGCGAGAGCGAATTGAAGGAGTTGGCCGTCAACCCCACGAAGCGCCCGTCCGCATCCGTGCAGGTGACGATGGTCACCCCGGTGGTGAAGCGGCCCAGGGCGGTGCGGAGGTGGCGGCTGTCCATCAAGCCGCGCTCAGGCATTGCCGGTGGGGATGCCCCAGCGCGCCGCAGCCGCGTCGTCGGCCACGCGGGCGTCCACCCAGCGTGCGCCTTCGGGCGTGCTTTCCTTCTTCCAGAACGGGGCCTGGGTCTTGAGGTAGTCCATCAGGAACTCGCAGGCCTGGAAAGCCTGGCCGCGGTGGGCGGAGCTGACGGCCACCAGCACGATCTGCTCGCCCGGCTGCAGCAGGCCCACGCGGTGGATGACACGCGCGCCGCGGATGTCGAAGCGGGCGCAGGCCTGCTCGATCATCAGCTCGATGGCGCTTTCCGTCATGCCGGGGTAGTGCTCCAGCTCCATGGCACTCACTTCGCCGGCCAAGCCGCCGTTGCGGTCGCGCACCGTGCCGATGAAGCTGGCCACCGCGCCCACGCCGCCGTCGCCGGCGCGCAGCGCCGCCACCTCGGCCGAGAGGTCGAAGTCGGCGCTCTGGATGGTGACGCGGGCCATGGCCTTCAGCCGCCCGTCACGGGCGGGAAGAAGGCCACCTCGGCGCCTTCGGGTATGGGCATGGCCTCGTCGCCCATGGCCTGGTTCAACGCGCAGCGTATGGGGCGGCCGCGGGCCAGCGCCTCGGCGTGGCGGCCGCCGCGGGCCAGCAGGGCGTCGCGCAGCTGGCCCAGTGTGCTGCCCGCCGGCACGTCCACCGTCTCCTGCGGGCCCAGGGCCTCGCGCAGCGAAGCGAAGTAGCGCACCTGCACCTTCATCGCTGCACCAGTTCCGAGAGCGGCAGGAAACGCACGACATCGCCACGAGCGATGACCAGGCCGGGCGGGTTGTCGATCAGGCCGTCGGCCCACACGGCCGAGGTCAGCACGCCCGAGCTCTGGTTGGGAAAGAGCTCGAGTTCGCCATCGGCGTTCAGGCGCGCGCGCATGAACTCGCGCCGCTTGTCGGGCCTGGGCCAGTCGAAGGCGGCGCGCAAGGGCCAGGCGCGCGGCAGGCCGGCGGGCATGCCCTGCAGCACGCGCAGCACCTGGTTCACCGCCAGCAACCAGGTGACGTAGGCCGACACCGGGTTGCCGGGCAGGCCCAGCAGCAGAGCCGTGCCGCCGCTGTTTCCACTGCCATCGCGGCGGACCTGGCCGAAGGCCAGCGGCTTGCCGGGCTTGGCGGCGATCTGCCAGTCGTCGAGCTGGCCCTCGGCGCGCACGGCGGGCTTCAGGTGATCTTCCTCGCCCACCGAGACACCGCCGCTGGTGACGATGAGGTCTGCCTGCTGCGCCATCTCGCGGAGCGCGGCGCGCGTGTCGGCGAGCGTGTCGCGCACGATGCCGCCGTCGATGACGGTGCACCCCGCGGCTTCTGCCAGCGCGCGCATGGTGAACCGGTTGGAGTTGTAGATGGCACCGGGGCGCAACGGCTCGCCGGGCATCTGCAGCTCGTCACCCGTGGACAGGATGGCCACGCGCGGGCGACGCAACACCGTGAGCTGTCCGGCCCCCACCGAGGCCGCCAGGCCCAGCGCCTGCGGCGTGAGGCGCTGGCCGCGATTCAGCACCGCAGCGCCTTGCTGCACGTCTTCGCCGCGGCGGCGTATCCACTGGCCGAGCGACGGCACGGTGTTGACCTGCACCTGCCCCAGACCCTCACCCGCGACAGCCACGCATTGCTCCTGCATCACCACCGCATCGGCACCCGGTGGCACCTGGCCGCCGGTGAAGATGCGCGCGGCCGTGCCGGGCTGCAGCGGCTGGCCGACATGGCCGGCCGGGATGCGCTGGGCCACGGCGAGCACAGCGCCTTGGGCCGGCACGTCGGCCACGCGCAAGGCGTAGCCGTCCATCGAGGTGTTGTCCTCGGGCGGCACGTCGAGCGTGCTGCGCACGTCCGCGGCCAGCACCCGGCCCAGCGCCTCGAAGGTGGAGACGGTCTCGGTGGCCGTGATGGCGAACGGCCGGCTGCCGGCTTCCAGCCGGGCCAGCGCCTCGTCCAGGCGCAGCAGCGCGCGCGGGTCCTTCGTGCTCATGCGGCGCAATGTTCCTCGATCAGGCGCATCACTGCGGCCGTGTCGGGTTTCATCACCACGCAGCGGCGCGGCAGCTGCTCGATGCCGCGCAGCGCGGCCGGCACCTCGGGCGCGAAGCCCAGCGCTTCCTCGATGGTGGCGGCGAACTTGGCCGGCAGAGCGGTTTCGAGCACCAGCATCGGCACGCCGGGTTCGCGGTGGGCCTGCGCCACCTTCAGGCCGTCGGCGGTGTGGGTGTCGATCAGGGTCTTCGACTGGGCCCAGGTGCTGCGGATCGTCGCCAGGCGGTCGCCATGCGTGCTCTTTCCCGAGACGAAACCGAAGCCGGCGATGCGCGTGAACTCCTCGCGCGTGACCGTGAAGCCACCCTTGGTCGACAGTTCGCTGCTGAACAAGGCCTTGGTGCGCGCACCGTCGCGCTGCAGCAGGTCGAACACGAAGCGCTCGAAGTTGCTGGCCTTGCTGATGTCCATCGACGGGC
>CAYREA010000164.1:0-10221 GCA_964423075.1 uncultured Rubrivivax sp.
GCGAAACGATCAAGACCATCCTCGAGGACGTGGCCGACAACCTCTTCAACCCCGACCCCTACTACCAGCAGGGCGGCGACATGGTGCGTGTGGGTGGCCTGGCCTACACGCTGACGCCGGGCGAGAAGATGGGCGGCCGCATCGGCGACCTGCGCCTGAACGGCAAGCCGCTGGACGCGGCGAAGAAGTACAAGGTGGCCGGCTGGGCGCCGGTGGCCGAAGAGGCCAAGTCGCTGCCGGGCGTGAAGCCGGTGTGGGAGCATGTGGAAACCTGGCTCAAGGCTCAGGGCGGGCGCGTGAAGGCGCGCCGGATCAACACCCCCACGCTGGTGACGGCGCCGGGCAACCCCGGCATCGCCCGCACCTGAAAGGCTGGCCCCGCATGCACCCCTTCCGCTTGAACACACTGGCCGGCATCGGCCTGTCTTTCGCCTGCACGCTGGCCGCGGCGGCGCCCGAGGGCACCTACGCGGTGAAGCTGCTGACCCCCGAAACCGCGCTGACGGCCGCGCAGGCGGCCCTCGCGCACTGCCGCAAGGCCGGCCACCAGGTGGCCGTGGCGGTGGTCGACCGCTCGGGCCTGGTGCAGGTGCTGCTGCGCGACCGCTACGCCGGCGCGCACACGCTCGACATCGCCCCGCAGAAGGCCTGGACGGCGGCCAGCTTCCGCATCTCCACCACGGCCCTGGCCATCGAGACGCAGGCCGGCAAGCCGATGAGCGGCATCCGCGGCGCGCCCCGTGTGATGGCCATCGGCGGTGGCCTGGTGATCGAAGCCGGCGGTGCGGTGCTGGGCGCGATCGGCGTCTCAGGCGCGCCCGGCGGAGAGGCCGACGACGCCTGTGCCGCTGCCGGCATCAAAGCCATCGCCGACGCCATCGAGTTCTGACCGGAGGACCTTCCCCATGCGCTGCAGATCCATCCTCGCCGCCCTGGCCCTGACCGTGGCCGCCGGCGCCAGCCTGGCCCAGGACAAGGTGGTCTACCACTTCGACAACGCCGTGGCGCAGGGCCTGAAGGGCCTGCGCAACGTGCGCAACCACCTCGACACCGACCCCGCCGCCAAGATCACCGTCGTCACCCACGCCGAGGGCATCGACATGCTGATGGAAGGTGCCAAGGCGGCCAACGGCACCGAGTACGCGCCGCTGGTGTCGGCGCTGAAAAGCCGCGGCGTGAGCTTCGAGATCTGCGAGATCACGCTCAAGAACCGCAGCCTGAAGAAGGAGCAGTTCATCCAGGAAGCCGACTTCACGCCCTCGGGCGTGGTGCGCATCGCGCGCCTGCAGACGCAGGGCTACGCCTACATCAAACCCTGAAGCGGGGCCGCCGATGCTGGAGAGCTGGGTCGAACGCCTGGGCGAGAACGGCGCCCTGGCCGCCGGCGCGCTGCTGATCGGCGTGCTCTTCGGCTTCATGGCGCAACGCTCGCGCTTCTGCCTGCGTTCGGCCGTCATCGAGTTTGCGCGCCGGCAGACCGGCGGCAAGCTCACGGTGTGGCTGTTCGCGTTTGCCACCGCCGTGGGCGTGACGCAGGCGCTGGCCTGGGCCGGCTGGTTCGACGCCGGCAATGCGCGCCAGATCGCGGCACGCGGCAGCCTGTCGGGCGCGGCCATCGGCGGCGCGTTGTTCGGCGTGGGCATGATCCTGGCGCGCGGCTGCTCCAGCCGGCTGCTGGTGCTGGCCGCACAGGGCAACCTGCGCTCGCTGCTGTCCGGCCTGGTGTTCGCGGTAACGGCGCAGGCCGCGCTGACGGGCGCACTGTCGCCGCTGCGCCTGGCCATCTCGGAGTGGTGGACCATCGACGGCGGCGGTGCGCGCGACCTCATCGCCCGCAGCGGCATCGGCCACGGCGGCGCCCTCGCCTTCGCGCTGGTGTGGCTGGCCGCCGCGGTGTTCTGGGCGCGGCGCCAGAAGGTGCCGCCCTGGGGCTGGGCCGGGGCCATCGGCGTGGGCCTGGCGATCGCTGGCGCCTGGTGGTTCACCTATGCGGTGTCGACCCTGGCCTTCGATCCGCACCCCATCCAGTCGCTCAGTTTCACCGGCCCTTCGGCCGAGTTGCTGAACCGCGTGCTCTTCGTCAGCGACCGCCCGCTCAGCTTCGACCTCGGCCTGGTGCCGGGCGTGTTCCTCGGCTCCTTCCTGGCCGCGGCCCTGTTCCGCGAGCTGAAGCTCGAAGGTTTCCAGGGCGGCGCCAGCATGCGGCGCTACATCGTGGGCGCCGTCTGCATGGGCTTCGGCGGCATGCTGGCCGGGGGTTGTGCGGTGGGGGCCGGGCTCTCGGGCGCCGCCGTGTTCACGGCCACCTCGTGGGTGACGCTGTGCACCATGTGGGCCGCCGCGGCGCTGACCGACCGCCTGGTGGACCAGCGCCCGAGCGGCTCGCTCGACCAGGCCGTGCCCGGCGGCTCGGCCAGCTACGCGGCCGCGCTCGGGCTCTTCGTATGCGGCACCCTGTTGCTGCAGCCGGGCACGGCCCAGGCGGCACCCGACGCGGCACGGGGCGAGGAGATCGTGATGGGCAAGTGCTTCATCTGCCACGGCGCCGGCGGCGAAAGTTCGAGCCCGGTGTTCCCGCGCCTGGCCGGGCAGAACGCCGCCTATGTGGCGCGCCAGCTGGCCGACTACCGTTCGGGCAAGCGCAAGAGCAGCACCATGCAGCCGATGGTGGAAGACCTGACGCCCGACGACTTCAAGGCCCTGGGCGCCTACTTCTCGACGCGGCCGACCCTGGTGCATGCCATCGCCGACGCCGAGCTCGCGCAGATGGGGCGTTTCATCTACCTGCGCGGCAACCCGTATTCAGGCGTGGCGGCCTGCGCCACCTGCCACGGCGCCAATGCCCACGGCAGCGAGAACCTGCCGCGCCTGGCCGGCCAGCACGCCCAGTACACCGAGAACCAGCTCAAGCAGTTCAACACGCGCGAGCGCACCAACGACAACGCCGTGATGCACGGCATTGCCAGCAAACTGAGTGAACTGGAACTGAAGGCCGTGGCCGCCTACCTCAGCGGCCTTCAGTGACCGCGGCTCGGTTCAACCGAGCATGTCGTGCCAGATGTTGTCGGCCCAGGCGAGCGCGTAGCGCCCTTCGATCTGGTTGGCACCCGCCGACACGCCGCCCGAGCCGGGCACGGTCTTGAAGGTCTTTTCGGCCGCGTCGTACTGGTGCACCGAGGCCACGTGGATCACGTCCTTGGCCGTCACGAAGCTGTAGCAGGTGTTCATCACCACCGGCGTGGCACTCACCGCCTCGCCCTTGAGCAGCTGGATCACCGCCGCCGCTGCCACCTTGGCATGCTGGTTGGCCATGTGGCCCGACTTGGGCATCAGCGCCGCCGGGAAGGTGGCGTCGCCCAGCACGTGGATGCCGGGCACCGCGGTCGATTCCATGGTGAGCCAGTTCACGCCCGCCCAGCGGTTGTTGATGTTCACCAGGCCCGCGCTGCGCGCCAGGTCGGCGGCGCGCTGCGGCGGCACCACGTTCAGCACGTCGGCCTTCACGTCCTCGAAGTCGAACTTGGCCACGTTGCCGGCGATCTCCTTCAGCTCGGCATTGGGCCGGTACTCGACGATGCCCTTGTAGTGCTGGGCGAACGCGCGCTCGAACAAGGCCTTCTTGCTCTGGATCTCGGGGTTGGCGTCCAGCACCAGCACCTTGCTGCGCGGCTTGGCGTCCTTGAAGTAGGCCGCCACCATGCAGGCGCGTTCGTAGGGCCCGGGCGGGCAGCGGTAGGGCACCTTGGGGATGCTGATGGCATAGACGCCGCCATCGGGCATGTCCACCAGTTGCTGGCGCAGCGCCACGGTCTGGGGGCCGGCCTTCCAGCCGTGCACGAGGCGGCCGCTGTCGAAGGCGGCGGCCAGGCCACCCACCTGCTCGTTCATGAAGTCGACGCCGGGCGAGACGATCAGGCGGTCGTAAGGCAGCTCCTGGCCGCCGGCCAGGCGCACCTTCTTCGCTGCCGCATCGACGGCCGTGACTTCGCCCTGCACCACCTTCACGCCCATCGCCTTCAGGCCGCCGTAGTCGCGCGTGATGTCGCTCATCTGCTTGTAGCCGCCCACCACCAGGTTGGAGATGGGGCACGAGACGAAGCCGGCGTTGCGCTCGACCAGCGTCACGTCCACGTTGCCGCCCCACAGCCGCAGGTAGCGCGCGGCCGTGCTGCCGCCGAAGCCGCCGCCGACGATGACGACGCGGCCGATGGATGGCCCGGCCGGTGCCGTGGCCGCGCAGCCGGCCAGCGACAAGCCGCCCAGTGCGGCGGCCGACAGCATGAAGCGTCGGCGGCCGGTTTCGATGGAGGCTTGATGGTTCATTCGAGTCCCCTCACTTGGCGGCCGGCTGGGCCGCAAAGTACGCGGCCACGAGCCTGATCTGTTCGTCGGTGTAGCCCTTGGCGATCTGGTGCATGATCGTTGCGGGTTGGGCTCCGCTCTTGAAGTCGGCCACGGCGGCGACGATCTTGCCGGCCGACATGCCTGCCAGCGGCTTCATGTCGCCACGCGCCTGGCCGTTGGTGCCATGGCAGTTGGCGCAGGTGGCGGCGAGGTTGCGCGCCAGGTGCGCGTCCTGCGCCAGGGCCGCCCAGGGCGCAGCGGCCATCAGCAGCGCCGGGGCCAGCATCCAGGTTCTCATCGTGATGTCTCCTGTCCAGAGGTTCGAAGGGTGGCGGGCTCAGGGCTGGCCCCAGGCCTTGTCCAGAATTCTCGGCTTATATTTGTGTATGCCAATTGAGCGTATTCCCTCAAGTGCCTGAAGTGTCGCCAGCAAGCATGCCACCGATGCGCCCCGCCGCGGCCCTGCTCCTGAGCCTGATGGTCGGCCTGGCCGGCCGCGTGCAGGCCGAGCCCTTGCGCGCGCAGCGCGTGACCGCCACCACCTGGTTCGTGCAGGGCGAGGCGGCGCTGGGAACGGCTGCCAACCGCAACTTCATCTCGAACGCCGGCTTCATCGTCACCAGCCAGGGCGTGGTGGTGATCGACGCGCTGGGCTCGCCCGCGCTGGCCGTAGAGCTGATCGCGGCCATCCGCCAGGTGACGCCGCAGCCCATCCGCACCCTCATCGTCACCCACTACCACGCCGACCACATCTACGGCCTGCAGGCCTTCAAGGCCCTGGGCGCCACGGTCATCGCGCACCGTGCCGGGCGCGAGTACCTGAACTCCGACACCGCTGGCCTGCGCCTGCAGGCCAGCCGCGAGGAGCTGTTCCCCTGGATCGACGAACACACGAAGCTGGTGCCGGCCGACCGCTGGATCGACGCCGACACCACCCTGCAGCTCGGTGACGAAACCCTGCACATCCGCCACGCCGGCCCGGCGCACACGCCCGAAGACCTGGTGGTGTTTGCAGAAAAGGCCGGGGTGCTGTTCGCCGGCGACCTGGTGTTCCGCGGCCGCATTCCCTTTGTGGGCCAGGCCGACAGCCGCAGCTGGATCAAGGCCCTGGGCGGCCTGATCGAGCTGCGGCCCCAGGTGGTGGTGCCCGGCCACGGGCCGCTGTCCACCGACCCCCTGCCCGACCTGCAGCTGACGCGCGACTACCTGCAGTTCCTGCGCCTGAGCATGGGCCGGGCGGCGCAGGAGCTGGAACCCTTCGAGGAAGCCTACGCGCGCACCGACTGGTCGCGCTTCCAGCACCTGCCGCTGTTCCGCGCCGCCAACCGCATCAATGCCTACAACACCTACCTGCTGATGGAGCAGCAGGGACGCTGAGGCGGTCTTCAGCCCATGCGCTCCAGGCGCCACATCTGGTAGCGCAGCGCCAGCACGGCGCCGCCCACGATGCCGGCCAGTGCCAGCAGGCTGCCCAGCGACAGCGTCGACACGCCGCTCAGGCCCTGGCCCACGGTGCAGCCCAGGGCCACCACGCCGCCCACACCCATCAGCACTGCGCCGGCCAGGTGGTTGGCCAGGTCTTCGGTGCCGCCGAAACCTTCCCAGCGGAAGCTGCCGTCGGCGCGCGCCGCGACAAAGGCCCCGGCGGCCACGCCGGCCAGGCTGACGATGCCCAGGCTCAGCCGCTTGGAGGTGTCGCTGAAGTACATCAGCCAGTCGAGTGCGTAGCCCACCGGCGCGACGAAGCTCAGCGACTCCATGCGCCGCGAATTGGTGGCCAGGAAGGCCGGCTCCAGCGTGTTCGGATCTTCCGGCAGGAAGCCCAGGCGGCCCGACACCCACCACACCGCCACGATTACGGCACCGATGCCCACGCCGCCCAGCCACACCTCGCCGCTGCGGCCTTCGGGGCGGCGCAGCACCCAGGCCGCGATCAGCAGCGCCACGACGAGGCCCAGCACCCCCGCCACCACCGGCACCGCCGTGCCGCCGGCCGCGGCCAGCAGCGATGGCAGGTCCTGCCCGGCCGGCAGTTCGACGTACACGGCTTCGACGCTGCGCACCCGCAGCACGGCGGTGAGGCCGCGCATCGTCATGAAGGCCGCCAGGCCCAGCACCAGCAACACCACCAGCGACTTCAGGTTGCCCCCGGCCAGGCGCACCAGGTTGCGGCTGCCGCAGCCTGAAGCCAGCACCATGCCGAAGCCGAACAGCAGGCCGCCCAGCACAGACGACAGCCACAAGAGGCGCGGCGCGGCGTAGATCGAATGGCGCGCTTCCACGTAACCCAGCGCCACCATGGCGTTGAAGCCCAGCACCGCCACGGCGATGGCCAGGGCCCACATGCGCGCGCGCGCCCAGTCGCCCATGTTGACCACGTCGGCCACGGCCCCCATGGTGCAGAAGCGCGTGCGTTGCGCGATGGCACCGAACAGGGCGGCGAGCAGAAAGCTCGCCCACAGCACCTGGTTGGCGATCTGGTTCGTGTCGATGTCGGGCATGGGCGGATTGTCGCGTGCGCGCCTTCAGGATAGCCTTCATGGCTGATTGATAGATCGATGAAGCGCCGCACCCACTCTCGATACGCCGCCCTGGCCGCCGCCCTGCTGGCCGCCAGCGCCAGCTGCGCGCAGACGGCCGCGGTGCTGTACCAGGGCGCCGACGTGGCGCTGGGCGAGAAGCTCATCCGCGACAACCGCTGCAGCGAATGCCATGTGCGCAAGGTGGGCGGCGACGGTACCGCCATCTACCGCCCGCAGGGCCGCATCAACACGCCGGGCCTGCTGCGCGGCATGGTCGAGCAGTGCAGCCTGGAGCTGAAGCTGTCGCTCTTCCCCGAAGAAACCACGGCCATCGCCGCCGTGCTCAACCGCGACCACTACCGCTTCAAGTAGGGGGGCCGGGCTCGGCACATCGGCGTGTGCTGATACAGTGATGCCTCCACCCCCTCGCAGAGGTTTGCCGTGGCCGACAAGGGCGAACAGGACCTGGTCTTTGAATCCGCCGCCGAACTCTTCGGCCTGCTGTCCACGCCGGTGCGGCTGAAGATCATCAGCGCCGTGTGCAACGGCGAGCGCAACGTGTCCGAGCTGCTGGAGCAGATCGACACCACGCAGCCCAACATGTCGCAGCACCTGGCCACGCTGTACCGCGCCGGCGTGCTGGGCCGGCGCCGCGACGGCACCCAGATCTACTACCGGCTGCAGAGCGAACGTGTGGCCACGCTGTGCCGCGCCGTCTGCACCCAGGTGGCGATGGAACTCGACGGCGACGGCAGCGTGCCCGCCGCCGAGCGCCTGACACGCGCCGTGCACCGCTGAGCCCATGCCCAGCCGCGGGCTGAACCGCCGCGACGCCCTGGCCGGCGCCGCCGCCGTGCTCGCCCTGCCGGCGCTGGCGCAGCAGGCGCCGGCCGGCGAAGACAAGGCGCCGCCGCCGCAGCCGGGCACCCTGCTGACGCTGCCCGAGGTGGCGCTGCTCGACGGCGGCCGCTTCAGCCCCGCCGACGCGGAAGGACAAGTCCTGGTGCTGTACTGGTGGGCCAGCTGGTGCCCCTTCTGCGCCCAGCAGACCCCGGCCATGAACCAGCTCTGGCTGGCCCATCGCGCGCGCGGGCTGCGCCTGCTGGCCCTGTCGATAGACCGCAAGGCCGAAGACGCCCGCGCCTACCTGGCCCGCCACCGCTACGCCTTTCCCGCCGGCCTGGTGACGCCAGCCGTCGCGCAGGTGCTGCCCAAGCCGCGCGGCCTGCCGGTCACCGTGCTGCGCGGACGCGACGGGCGCGTGCAGGTGGCCGAAGCCGGCCAGCTGTTTCCTGAAGACGTCGAGCAGCTGGCACGCCATCTCTGAGCCGGCACCCGGGCTTGATATGGGGCAAAGCGGGGCCCGCCGCAGCGGCGCCCAATGGGATTCCCTTCACAGCCACCAGGGACGGTGCGATGCGACTCCTGAGCGAGCTCTTCAGCAGCGATGTCGGCCTCATGAGCATCGGCGGCATCGCCTTCATGCTGGGCATGGGCGTGTTCTACCTGCGCTACTTCCTCAAGCACATGCGCGAAGACGGCGAGCGTGCCGCCCAGATGAAGCGCTGAGCGCTAGGCCCGCGGCGGCGCCTCGTACGACGCGAGAGCCGCAGCCAGACGATCACGCACGGCCCGGACCAGCGCGGGCGGTTCCAGCACCCGCACCTGCTCGCCCTGGCGCAGCAGGTCCATCACCAGCTCGGTGGGGTCGACATAGGGCAGGCGAAGTTCGTAGCGTCCGTCCTCGGCCCAGCGGCCTTGCTGCTCCGGGTGCCACTCTTCGCGGCTGGCCCATTGCGCGGCCTGCGCGTCGAAGCTGAGCACGGCCCACTGCCGCTTGCCGCCGGCGTAGATGCCGTAACCGGCGTCCATCTCGGCCTGTACGCGCTTCATCGGGATCTCGCGCGCCTTCACGTCGAGCACCGCGGCCTCTTCGATGGCGTCCAGCGCGAAGCGGCGCAGCGCGTCGACACGGTGGCACCAGGCGTCCAGGTACCAGGTGTTGCGGTAGTGCACCAGGCGCTGCGGCGACACGTCGCGCTCGCCGCTTTCGCGCCGGCCACGGGTGAGATAGCGCAGGTGGATGCGGCGGCGCTGCAGCAGCGCGGCGCTGACGCGCTCGAAGAAGCGGCTGGGCACCGGCCGGCGCAAGGCGGTGACGACCTTCACGCGCTGCATCAGCTGCTCGGCCGCCTCGTCGCCGCCGCCGCTGGCCAGCAGGTGGCGGATGCGGTCCAGCAGCGGCTGCAGGTGGCGGCTGAGCAGGCCGTCGCTGTCGAGCCCGGCCAGCAGCTGCTGCGCCATCAGCAGCGAGTACAGCTCGGACTCGTCGAACCACAGCCCCGGCAGCTCGTGCCGCGCGCCGGCGTAGGCCGTGCTGCCGAAACGGTAGGCACGCACGCTGGCGTCGTACTCGATGGGCGCACCCAGCCTGGTGCGCAGGTATTCCAGGTCGCGCATGAGCGTGGCGCGCGACACCTCGAGCTCGGCCAGCAGCACGGCTGCGCTGGCATGGCCGCGGGCGCGGATGAGCGCCTCGATGCGCACCAGGCGCTCGGTGTGGCTCGCCACTCAGCGGCTCAGGACAGGCCGACGATGAGGCCGTTCTCGTCCAGGTCGATGTGCTCGGCGGCCGGCACCTTGGGCAGGCCGGGCATGGTCATGATGTCGCCGCAGACCATCACCACGAACTCGGCGCCGGCTGCCAGGCGCACCTCGCGGATGTCCACCACGTGGCCGCTGGCGGCGCCGCGCTGGCTGGCGTCGGTGCTGAAGCTGTACTGCGTCTTCGCCACGCACACGGGCAGGTCGCCATAACCGCTGTCCTGCAGGTGCTGGATCTTCGCGCGCACGGCGGCGCTGGCCGAGATGTCCTTGGCGCCGTAGGTGCGGGTGGCGAGTTTCTTCACCTTGTCCCACAGCGGGTCGGCGTCTTCGTAGGCGAAGCGCAGCGTGCTCGGCTGTTCGCACAGACCCACCACCTCGTGCGCCAGCGCGGTGGCGCCCTTGCCGCCTTCGGCCCAGTGGCGCGAGGTGTGCACCGCGACGCCCTGGGCGCCGATGCGTTCGCGCAGCAGCGCGTGTTCGGCCTCGGTGTCGCTGGTGAAGTGGTTGATCGACACCACCACGGGCAGCCCGAAGACCTCGCGCAGGTTGTGCAGGTGGCGCTGGATGTTGGCCAGGCCCTTGTCGAGCGCACCCAGGTCTTCGCGGTTGAGGTCGGGCAGCGCCACGCCGCCGTGGTACTTCAGCGCACGGATGGTGGCGACGATCACCGCCGCGGCCGGCGCCAGGCCGGTCTTGCGGCACTTGATGTCGATGAACTTCTCGGCGCCCAGGTCGGCACCGAAGCCGG
>CAYREA010000165.1:0-10212 GCA_964423075.1 uncultured Rubrivivax sp.
AGCGGATGACCGAGTTCTCGGGCTGCAGGTCGAGGATGTAGTACTTGTTGATGCAGGGCGGCACGAAGAGCATGGGCCGCTCGTGCACCTTGGCCGTCAGGGGCTTGTATTCGATCAGCTGGAACAGCTCGTTCTCGAACACCACGTTGCCGGCGCTGGTGGCCACGTTGCGGCCCACCTCGAACAGGCTTTCGTCGGTCTGCGAGACATGGCCCTTCTGCAGGTCTTCCAGCAGGTGGTGCATGCCGGTGGTGATGCTCTCGCCCTTGGTGTCTATGGCCTTCTTCAGCGCGTCGGGGTTCAGCGCCAGGTAGTTGCTGGGGCTGGCGGCATCGATCCACTGCTGCACCGCGAAGCGGATGCGGCCCTTGGTCTTGGCGTCGGCCTCCAGGCCCTCGGCCATCTGCATCAGCGCGCGTGCGTTCAGCAGGTACATCTGGGCCGTGAAGGCCGCCGCCGGATTGGCCAGCCATTCATTGCCGAAGCGGCGGTCGCCCAGCGGCGCCGGCTGCCCGGGCGCGTCGCCCTGCAGGCGGTGCAGGGACTGGTTCCACACCTCGGTGGCCTGCTTCAGGTAGTCGGCCTGGATCTGCGCCAGCTGCTGCATCGGCAGGTTCAGCCCCGACATCGACTTGAAGATGTCGCCCAGCGCGGCGCCGAAGGCCTGCACCGGTGCGTTGGGCGGCATGCCGCTCGGGATAGGCTTGGCAGTCACGCGATTTGTCTCCTGGATGGGCCGGACTTCTGGGGCCCGGTGCACGAGGTCTTGCGCCTTGTGCGATGGTTCACGTTGTAAGGGCCGGCGCTGACTCGGCCATGACAACAATTTTCACTTTACGGAATGATAAGTCGTATCACGGTATGCACCTGATAGCCATAGCCTGGATCTACGTGGTGCTGATGATGGCGGTGGTGGAGGCGCTGTCCAGCCAAGGCACCGTGCTCGGTGCGTTCTTCACCTTCGTGCTGTACGGGGTGCTGCCGCTGGCCATCGTGCTCTACATCGGCACCACGCCGGCACGGTGGCGGGCGCGCCGGGCGGCGGAAGCCGCCGAGTTGGCGGCCGCGTCAGCCGCGCCAGATGGCGGCGGCCATGCGGCCGGTGATGCGGTCGCGCCGGAACGAAAAGAACCTTGAGGAGTTCTCGACGGTGCACAGGGCACTGTCGATGACGAGGCCGACACCGGCCGCTTCGAGCCGATCCAGCGCGAGCCGCGGCAGGTTGGCCAGCCAGCGCGGCGCGCCATCGGGGCCCGCGCGCGGCACGAAGCGCTGCAGGTCAGGCTGGTCGGGCCGCTGGCCGAAGGCGGTGAGCACGTCGGCACCCACCTCGAACTGCCGCGGGCCGATGCAGGGGCCGAGCCAGGCTTGAATGTCGGCCGGGCGCGCCCCGGTGCTGGCGCACATGGCAGCGAGCGTGGCTTCCAGCACGCCGCCGGCGAGACCGCGCCAGCCGGCATGCGCGGCGCCCACCGCGCGGCCGTCGCGCAGTGCGAACAGCACCGGCATGCAGTCGGCCGCCGTCACGGTGCAGGCGACGCCGGGCTCGGTGCTCCAGCAGCCATCGGCGGGCCGCGTGGCATGGCGCGGTTCACTCACGCCCAGGCGCACGACAGCGGCACCGTGTTCGAGCCAGGGCCAGGTGACGCGGGCCGGCACGGCAGCCTCGAAGCGCGCTCGGTTGGTCGCCACGGCCGCAGCCTCGTCGCCGACCGACAAGCTGAGGTTCAGGCTCGCAAAGGGCCCTAGGCTGACGCCGCCCTCGCGCAGGCTCATCGCCGCGCCGACGCCGGGCGGCGCCGGCCACCCGGGCCTCAGCAGCGGCAGATCACTTTTCGGCGTCAGGGCAGTTCTCGGGCCGGGTGCGCTCGAAGGCGTCGAGCTTCATGCAGGCCTCGAACACGCGCATCACGTTGGGCACGTGCTCGGTGCGGCAGTCGAGCCGGCGGGCATTGAAGATCTGCGGCACCAGCACGCAGTCGGCCAGCGTGGGTGTGTCGCCGTGGCAGTAGGTGGACGGGCGCGCGGCGAGTTGGCGCTCCACCACCTCCAGGCCCGTCTCCACCCAGTGGCGGTACCAGCGGTTCTTGTCGTCTTCGCTGACCTTCAGGTCGCGCACCAGGTAGCGCAGCACGCGCAGGTTGTTGAGCGGGTGGACCTCGCAGGCGATGTCCTGCGCCAGCGCCCGCACGCGGGCCCTTTCGGCCGGCGTGCCCGGCAGCAGCGGCGGCGCGGGATGGGTCTCGTCGAGGTACTCGATGATGGCCATCGACTGCGTCAGCACAGTTTCGCCGTCACGCAGCAGCGGCACCAGGCGAGAGGCCGACACCGACGCGTAGGACTCCTGCATCTGCTCGCCTTTCTGCAGGTGCACGGCCTTGTAGTCGTAGTCCAGGCCCTTGAGGGCGAGCGCGATGCGCACCCGGAACGAGGCCGACGAGCGGAAGTAGTTGTAGAGCTCCATCGCCGCGCGCCTGCTAGACCACCGCCACCTTCAGCGGTGGCAGGCCCGCGATGGCGCCTTCCATCACGTCGCCGCGCACCACCGCGCCCACGCCGGCCGGGGTGCCGGTGAAGATCAGGTCGCCCGGCGCCAGCACCCACGCGGTGCTGAGCTGCTCGATGGTCTCGTTGACGCTCCAGATCAGGTCGGACAGGTCGCCCCTCTGCTTGAGCGCGCCGTTGACGTGCAGCGTGATGGCGCCCTTCAGCAGCTCACCCGTCTTCGACTTCGGCAGCACCGGCCCGATGGGCGCCGACTGTTCGAAGGCCTTGCCGATCTCCCAGGGCCGGCCCTGCTTCTTCATGTCGCCCTGCAGGTCGCGGCGCGTCATGTCCAGGCCGACGGCGTAGCCCCAGATGTGGGCCGGCGCATCGGCCGCCTTGATGTTGGCCCCGCCGATGCCGATGGCCACGACGAGTTCGATTTCATGGTGGTAGTTGCTGGTCAGCGTGGGGTATTGAACCCGGCCGGTCTCGCCGTCGGGCACGTAGACCAGCGTGTCGGCCGGCTTCATGAAGAAGAACGGCGGCTCGCGGCCGCTGTGACCCATCTCCTGCGCGTGTTCGGCGTAGTTGCGGCCCACGCAGTAGACGCGGCGCACGGGGAAACTGCCCCCGCCGGCAACGGGAATGGCGGCAACGGCAGGCGGTGTGATGACGTGGTTCATGGTGGCTGTGGACATCGGGCGGACGTGACGGTCGATGATGCCACGCGGCTAAACTGCGGCTGATGTTCCTGCCCCGCCGCATCAAGCATTGCCGGGTCTGCGGCACCGAGGTGAGCTACCGTGTTCCGGCCGACGACAACCGCGAACGCGCCACCTGCCCGGCCTGCGGCGAGATCCACTACGAGAACCCGATCAACGTGGTCGGCACCGTGCCGGTGTGGGACGAGATGGTGCTGCTGTGCCGACGCAACATCGAGCCGCGCTACGGCCTGTGGACGCTGCCGGCGGGTTTCCTGGAACTCGGCGAAAGCACGGCCGAAGGCGCCTTGCGTGAAACCGACGAAGAGGCGGGCGCGCATGTCGAGCTGCAGGACCTGTTCACCGTGCTCGACGTGGTGCGCGCCGGCCAGGTGCACTTCTTCTACCGCGCGCGCATGCTCGACACACACCTGGCACCCGGCCCCGAGACCATCGAGGCGCGCCTGTTCCGCGAACACGAGGTGCCCTGGGACGAACTGGCCTTCCGCACCGTGCGCATGACGCTGGAGCACTACTTCGCCGACCGGCGGGCCGGCGCTTTCGGCGTGCACGTCGGCCAGGTGGCCTGAGGGCGGTTCAGCGCGCGCCGGCCCCGGCCTGCAGGGCGGGCCCGCCGGCGGCGTCGAAGCCCAGCTTCCACAACTGCTGCAGGTCTTGCGGGTCGGCGATGCCGGCGGCCTGGATCTTCAGCCCCAGGCCGTGCAGCAAGGCCACCAGGCTCTGGGCGTAACCCTGCACCGCGGCCTCCGTGGCCACGCCCTGCAGATGGCGTGCGTCGACCTTGACGTACTGCACGCCGGCCGCCAGCAGCCCCGGCAGATGCTGCGCCGACGCGGCGGCGTACTCCATGCCGACACGCACGCCCGACGGCCGCCAGGCCGCCACCGCGGCGGCCAGCGCCGGCAGCCCGCTGCCGGGCTGCGGGCCTTCGGCGCATTCGATGGACAGCATCCGCGCCGCCGCATGGGCCGCGGACAGGCGCGCGGCCACGTCGCCGACGAAGCCCGGCGTGGCCAGGGACACCGGCGACACGTGCACGGCTCGTGGGTGACCGTCGGTGGTGATGGCGGTGAGCGCCAGGTCCAGCGCGGCCAGGTCCACCTGCGGCATCAGCCGGCTGCGGCGCGCCAGCGCCAGCCAGCGGTCGGCAGCCTGGTAGGGCGCGCCGGCGGTGAGCTGCACGCGCAGGCGGCATTCCAGGTGCAACTCGCGGCCCTTGCGATCACGCACCGGCTCGGCCGCCAGCTCGGTGCGGCCTTCGTCCAGTGCCGTGCCGATCTGGTCACGCCAGGCCCTTTCGCCCTGCGGCGCACCGGGCACGGCTTCGACATGGCTTTCGATCACCAGGCCGTTGCCGCTGTCGGCGCCGTCTTCGGCACGCGCCAGGGCGGCGTCGGCGGCAGCCAGGGCCTGGCTGCCGGTGGTGTCGTGCACACCGTCGACACCACCCACCGCCATCTCGGGCGTGCCGCTGCGCAGCGCGGGCGCGGCAGCCAGCGCGGCGCGCAGCGATTGCGCCGTTTCCAGCGCCACGCCGGGCACCGGCAGGCAGAGCGCGAAGTCGCTGCCGTTCAGGCGGCCGGCGAAGGTGCCGGGCACACGGTCCACATAGGTCAACAGCACGTCGGCCACGGCACGCAGCCACTGATTGGTGGCCTCGTGGCCGACGCGGCGGTTCAGGGCATCGAGGTGCAGCACACGCACCAGCAGCAGGGCCGAGCCCGGGCCGCCGGATTCGGCCAGGCGTTGTTGCAGCTGCACCAGGAAATGACGCCGCAGTGGCAGACCCGTGACACCGTCCTCCTGCGCCTGGCGCTGCAACTGCGTCACCTGTTCAGCCCACACCACCTGCTCGACGGGCGTGCCGGGCGGCAGCACGGTGTCGGCCTGCAGGCCCTGCGCCGCGCGCCTGGCGGCCGAGCGCCGGCGCCAGCCCTGCATGGCCAGCACGGCGACGAACCAGGCCACCGTGGCCGCCGCGGCGGCCTCCACGCAGGACAGCCACAGGGCGTCCTGCACCGACGAGGTGTCGCTGATGAGCTCGACCTCGCCCAGCGCCTGCTTCTCGGGCCCCAGAACGGGCGCGCGGCCGGGTGCAGGGTCCACCGGCAGGGTGCTGACAAACCAGTCGGGCGCGCCCATGGGCCGCGGCGGGGCCTGCATTTCCAGCGGCACCGCGCCCCCCGCGGCCGACAGGCGCAGGAGCCGCGTGCGGCCGGCCGCGAACTGCGCCGCGGCCACGGCCTGCCAGTTGACGACGTTGCCGCCCTGCTGGGCCAGCGCGGCCGCGAGCATGGCCGCGCCTTCGCGGTTGCTGTCCTCGAGCTGCGAGCGCAGCGCCTTGCGCGTGGTGAGCGCGTGGGCCACCACCAGCGCCGCCAGTGCCAGCAGCAAAGGCAAGGTGCTCCACCATCCGCGGCCGGTGATCGGGCTCATCGCGTCGGCTTGGGGGTTGTCGGGCGGCTTCACGAACCGACCTTGAAGCACCGGGAGTCCACTACTTTCTGATGGTACGTCAGCCGCAGCCCGCTGCCCGCTGCCGCGGCGAGCGCCCAAGAAAAAGCCCGCGCGGGCGCGGGCTCGTGGTTTTGCGCAAGGACCGGCCTCAGGCGTGGGCGGCGCGCAGCTTCAGCGAGAACTCCTGCAGCGCGGCGATGCCACTTTCCTCGGCCTTGCGGCACCAGGCCTGCAGGTCAGCCACCAGCTGCTCGGCCGACACGCCGGTGCGCGTCCACAGCGCACGCAGCTCTTCGCGCATGGCCACCAGCTTGGCCAGCTTCGGGCTGTCGCCCAGCGCCTCGTCGAGGTTGGAGCGGATGCCGGTGGGAATCTTGTCGTCGTCGCGGTGCAGCCAGGCCTTGGCCAGGCGCATGTTGCGCCAGCGCGCGCTGTTCTCGGCGCCCTGCGCCTTCAGCCTGGCCAGTTCGGCGGCCACGGCGCGCTTCATCTCGGTGGCGTAGCCGGCCATCACCTCGTAGCGGTTGGCGATCAGCGCTTCCAGGGTCTTGTCGTCGGCCACCGGGCGGGCGGCGCCCAGCGCCAGCTTGGGCGGCACCTTCTTCACGCGCGCCAGGCCCACCATCTCCATGCCGCGGATGTACATCCAGCCCACGTCGAACTCATAGGGCTTGACCGAGAACTTGGCCGCCGTCGGGTAGGTGTGGTGGTTGTTGTGCAGTTCTTCGCCGCCGATGATCACGCCCCAGGGCGAGACGTTGGTCGACGCGTCGGCGCTCTCGAAGTTGCGGTAGCCCCAGTAGTGGCCCACGCCGTTGATGATGCCGGTGGCCATCACCGGGATCCACGCCATCTGCACCGCCCATACGGCGGCGCCGACGGCGCCGAACATCAGCAGGTTCAGGATCAGCATCAGGCCCACACCCTGCCAGGTGAAGCGGCTGTACAGGTTGCGCTCGATCCAGTCGTCCGGCGTGTTGTGGCCGTACTTGACCAGGGTTTCCTTGTTCTGGGCTTCAGCGCGGTAGAGCTCCACGCCGGTCAGCAGCAGGGCCTTCAGGCCGCGCGTCTGAGGGCTGTGCGGGTCTTCCTCGGTCTCGCACTTGGCGTGGTGCTTGCGGTGAACGGCCACGAATTCCTTCGTGATCATGCCGGTGCCCACCCAGAGCCAGAAGCGGAAGAAGTGCGAGGGGATCGCGTGCAGGTCCAGCGCACGGTGTGCCTGAGCGCGGTGCAGGAAGATGGTGACCGCGGCAATCGTGATGTGCGTGGTGACCAGGGTGTACAGCAGCACCTGCCACCATGCGGCGGCCAGCAGCCCGTTGGAAAGCCAGTCCACGAGCGCGTCGTGCGCCAGCCACAGTTGATCCATCGAAATTCCTTGATACGGAAAGTTGCCAACCGATTGTAGGCGCCCGCCCGGCGTGGGAGTTGCGGTTATTGCCTAGGGCTTGCCCGCCAGTTCCGGGGTATCGGATCAGCCCATTGAAGCAGATGGCGGCAAAAGGCGGCAAATCAAGCCGCGTTCAACGCCTTTGCCAGATCGCAGCGAAGAAACCGTCGGTCTGGTGACGCTGCGGCCACAGCCGCAGGTAAGGGCCCTGCACCAGCGGCTCGGGCGCCTCCACCCGCGCGGCCAGCAGCGCGTCGAGTGCCGGCAGGGGTGAGAAATCGGCCGCGTGCTCGGCGGTGAAGGCCTCGGCGATCTGCTCGTTTTCCTCTTCCAGCAGGCTGCAGGTGGCATAAACCAGCCGCCCGCCCGGTTTCAGCAGCCGCGCCGCGCCGGCCAGGATGGCGCGCTGCTTGGCTTGCAGTTCGGCCACCGCCTTGGGCGACTGTCGCCACTTCAAGTCGGGATTGCGGCGCAGGGTACCCAGACCGGAACAAGGGGCATCGACCAGCACGCGGTCGATCTTGCCGGCCAGGCGCTTGATGCGATCGTCGCGCTCGTGGGCGATCTGCGCCGGGTGCACGTTGGAAAGCCCGCTGCGCGCCAGACGCGGCTTCAGCGCGTCGAGCCGGTGGCCGGAGGTGTCGAAGGCGTAGAGCCGGCCGGTGCTGCGCATGGCCGCCCCCAGCGCCAGGGTCTTGCCGCCGGCGCCGGCGCAGAAGTCCACCACCATCTCCCCGCGCTTGGGGTCGGTCAGCAGGGCCAGCAGCTGGCTGCCTTCGTCCTGCACCTCCACCAGGCCCTGCGTGAAGACGTCCAGCTTGTTGATCGCCGGCTTGCCCTGCAGGCGCAGGCCCCAGGGTGAATACGGCGTGGCTGCGGCCGCAAGGCCGGCTTCGCCCAGCTGGCGCTGCGCGTCTTCGCGCTTGCCCTTCAGGATGTTGACGCGCAAGTCCAGCGGCGCCGGTTCGGCCAGCGCCTGCACCAGTGGCCAGAAGTCGTCGCCCAGGCGCTCGCGCAGGGGCGCGGCCAGCCAGTCGGGCAGGTTGTGGCGCAGCTTGTCGGGCAAGGTGCTGCGGTCGACCTTCTGCACCTCGGCCAGCCAGGCCTGTTCGTGGGGGCCGAGTGCGCCGCGCAGGAAGGTGTCTGCGCCCTGCCAGGCCAGGATGGCCAGGCGGCGCTCCAGCACGCCGCTGCCGCTCTGGGCCAGGTGCTGGAACAGCAGGCGCTGGCGCAGCACCGTGTAGGCCGTTTCGGCCAGCGCGTGGCGCTCGCGCGCGCCCAGGGCGCGGTGGCCGCGGAAGAAGGCCGAGACGACGGCGTCGGCGGGTTGGTCGAGCTTGAGCACCGCGCGCAAGAGCTCGGTGGCCAGGTCCAGCAGGGCGTTGGGATGCATGGTTCGGTTCAGATCAGTGCCTGGCTGGCGCCATCGGTCTGCACGACGCGGCCGTCTTCGACGCGCAGCCTGCCTTCGACGAACCAGCGCACGGCCTGCGGGTAGATGGCATGTTCGGTGGCCAGCACGCGCGCTGCCAGCGTGTGTGCGTCATCAACCGGCCGCACCGGAACGGCGCTCTGCATGACGATGGGGCCGTGGTCGAGCTCGGGCGTCACGAAGTGCACGGTGGCACCGGCCACCTTGCAGCCGGCGTCCAGCGCGCGCTGATGCGTGTGCAGCCCGGGGAAAGCAGGCAGCAGAGAGGGGTGGATGTTGAGCAGGCGGCCCTGGTAGCGTTGCACGAAGGCGGTGCCCAGCACGCGCATGAAGCCGGCCAGCACCACCAGGCTCGGCTCGAAGCCGTCGATCACGCGCGCCAGTTCGGTGTCGAAGGCCTCGCGGCTGCCGTAGGCCTTGTGGTCGACCACCGCGGTAGCGATGCCGCGTGCCTGCGCCCAGGCCAGGCCGGCCGCGTCGGGCCGGTTGGCGATGACGGCGGCCACCTGGGCCGGCCAGCCCTGTTCGGCGCAGCGCGTGCAGATGGCTTCCATGTTGGAACCACGGCCGGAAATGAGGATCACGATGCGCTGCATGGGGGCGGCAGTGTAGCCAGCCCGTTCCTTGCGACAATCCGCGCCTGCTTTCTTTCACGGCCCCGCCCCGACCATGCGATCCCGCGTCCTCTCCGGCATGCGCCCCACCGGCGCCATGCACCTCGGCCACTTCCACGGCGCCCTGAAGAACTGGGTGCGCCTGCAGCACGAGCACGAGTGCTTCTTCTTCGTGGCCGACTGGCACGCGCTGACCACGCACTACGAAGAGCGCGAGGTGATGGAGCGCTACGTCTACGAGATGGTGATCGACTGGATCGCCGCCGGCCTGGACCCCGAGACCTGCACCATCTTCATCCAGAGCCGCCTGCCCGAACACGCCGAGCTGTTCACGCTGCTGGCCATGGGCACGCCGCTCGGCTGGCTGGAACGGGTGCCCACCTACAAGGACCAGATGGAAAAGCTGAAGGACCGCGACCTCGCGACCTACGGCTTCCTGGGCTACCCGCTGCTGCAGGCGGCCGACATCCTGATCTACCGGGCCAACTACGTGCCGGTGGGCGAAGACCAGAGCTCGCACGTCGAACTCACGCGCGAGGTGGCGCGCCGCTTCAACAACCTCTACGGCCGCAGCAGCGACTCTGAAGCCCGCATCGCATCGGCCGTGGCCAAGATGGCCAAGGACGACGCGCGCTACTTCGAGAAGCAACGTAAGGCCTACGGCGAGACCGGCAGCGCCGAGGCCCTGGCCAAGGGCGAAGGCATGGTGAAGAAGGCGGCCGCCGCCGCCGGCTGGACCGACGACGACACCGAGCTGCTGCTGGGCCACCTGAAGGGCGCCGGCAAGACCATCCTCACCGAGCCCGGCGCCCTGCACACCGAGGTGCTGCGCCTGCCCGGCACCGACGGCACGAAGATGAGCAAGAGCTACGGCAATGCCATCCTGATGCGCGACGAACCGGCCGCCGTGACCAAGAAGGTGCGCGAGATGAAGACCGACCCTGCGCGCGCGCGCCGCACCGACCCGGGTGACCCGGAGAAGTGCCCGGTGTGGGACTTCCACAAGATCTACAGCGACCAGCCCACGAAGGACTGGGTGGTGCAGGGCTGCAAGAGCGCCGGCATCGGCTGCCTGGACTGCAAGCAGCCGGTGATCGACGCCATCGT
>CAYREA010000166.1:0-10195 GCA_964423075.1 uncultured Rubrivivax sp.
CGCACAACGGCTGCCTGCAGCTGGAGGTGACGCTGCACGGCCTGGCCTCGCACGCCGCCTACCCGCACACCGGCGTCGACGCGCTGCAGGCGGCGACGAAGCTGCTCGCCGCGCTCTACGCCCACAACGAGGTGCTGAAGACGCGCCGCTCGGCGGTCGAAGGCATCACGCACCCGTACCTGAACGTGGGCCGCATCGAAGGCGGCAGCAACACCAACGTCGTGCCCGGCAAGGTGGTGCTGAAGCTCGACCGGCGCATGATTCCCGAAGAGGATGCCGCCGCTGTCGAACGCGAGGTGTGGACGCTGATCGAGAACGCCGTGGCACAGAGCCCCGGCGTGCGGCTCGAGATCAAGCGCCTGCTGCTGGCCCACTCGCTCAAGCCCATGCCCGGCAATGCGCCGCTGGTGGCGGCGATCCAGAAACACGGCCAGGCCGTGTTCGGCGTAGCCATCCCCGAAAGCGGCACGCCGCTGTACACCGACGTGCGCCTCTACGGCGCGCACGGCGTGCCAGCCGTGATCTACGGCGCCGGCCCGCGCACGGTGCTGGAGAGCAATGCGAAGCGGGCCGACGAACATTTGCTGCTGGAAGACCTGCGCCGTGCCACGAAGGTGGTGGCGCGCACCCTGCTGGACCTGCTGGGCTGACAAGGCAACACCGCGTGTCGTCGATCGACGGCGGCCACTCACCAGGTAACAACTCGCGCCCCCGACTCGGGGGGTGGAGGTGTCATGGGCGCGTGATAGCTTGCCGGCCTGCATTTCTCAGGAGCCAGTGCATGAAGAAGATGGTGCTTTCCGCTCTCTTGGCCCTGGGCCTTTGGGGCGCCGCGGCAGTGAGCCACGCGCAGGCGCTCAACACCGTGCTGGTGGCCACGGGGCTGACCCAGCCCTTGTTCGCCACATCGCCGGTGCCCGGCGGCCCGCTCTACGTCGTCGAGAAGGGCGGCTTGATCAAGGCCGTGCAGGGTGGCACGACCACCAACTTCCTGCAGATCTCGGTCGGCACCTCGGGCGAGCGCGGGCTGCTCGGGCTGGCCTTCGACCCCAACTACGCGGTTGTCGGTGCGCCCGGCTTCGGCCGTCTCTTCGTCGACTACATCGACCCGAGCACCAACCAGACCGTCATTGCCAGCTACCGCACCAACGGCAATCCCCTGGCGGCCGATCCGGCCACCCGGGTCGAGGTCATGCGCATCACCCAGACGCCTACCGGCGCGAGCAACCACAAGGGCGGCTGGGTCGGTTTCAAGCCGGGCGACGCCAACCACCTCTACATCGCCACCGGCGACGGCGGCAGCAGCAACGACCCGCTGAACCAGGCGCAGAACAAGAACAGCCTGCTGGGCAAGATGCTGCGCATCAACATCAACGGCGACGACTTCGCCGACCCGAACATCAACTACGCCATCCCGCCCAGCAACCCCTTCTTCGGCCAGGCCGGCGTGCGCGGCGAGATCTACGCCTACGGCCTGCGCAACCCGTTCCGCAACAGCTTCGACCGCAGCACCGGCGATCTGTGGCTCGGCGACGTGGGCCAGAACGCGCGCGAGGAGATCGACTTCATCGGCGCTGCCAGCCCCGGCGGGCAGAACTTCGGCTGGCGCATCCGCGAAGGCGAGATCGCCACGCCCGGCATCAGCGATCCGCCCGTGGCCGGCCTGACCGAGCCGGCGCTGAGCTACAACCACAGCTTCGGCATCGCCGTCACCGGCGGATATGTGGTGCGCCAGCCCGGCTCGCCGCTGTTCGGCATGTACGTCTTCGCCGACTTCGGCAGCGGCCGCATCTGGGCCATCGACGCCGCGCTGCTGGCCAACGGGCAGTTGCACACACTCGCCGAGGCCACCGAGATCACCGCGGTGATCGACGCCGGTGCCGGCGGCGCCCTGGGCAGCATCTCGTCCTTCGGTGAAGGCGCGGGCGGCGAGCTCTACGTCGTCGACTACGGCGGCAAGGTGGTGCAGGTGGTGCCCCAGCCCGGCGCCGTGGCGCTGACGGCGCTGTCCTTCGCTTCGCCCTCGGTGAACGCCGGCAGCACGATCACCGGCACGGTCACGCTCTCGGCACCGGCGCAGGCCGACACGGTGGTGTTCCTGAACAGTTCCAACATCGCCGCACGCGTGCCCGACAGCGTGGTCGTGGCGCAGGGCCAGTCGTCGGTGAACTTCGGGCTGACGGGCTTTGCCGTGGTGCGCAACCAGCGCTCGGTGAATGCGGTGATCACCGCGACGCTGGGCGGCGATACCCGCAGCGTCACGATGACGGTGCTGCAGCGGCCCTGACGCCGTCCGGCACCCGCTCAGCCTGGCAACACGCGCGCCCTGATGGTCCTGAAGTGCACCTCGCTGCCGGGGTCGTGCCCCTGCAGCGAGAAGGTGCCGCTCTTCAGCAGGCGCTGCTCCAGCCCCCGGGGCCGCGGCGGGTTCGGCGCTTCGGTGTAGTCGGCCACGAGCCGCTGGTCGATCCAGGTCTGCACCTTGCGGCCTTCGACCTTGATCGTCAGCGTGAACCAGCGCCCGTCGCCCACCACCACCTCGCGGAAGTCCTGGATGCCCCACAGGCCGGCCGTGCGGCTGGTGTCGGTGTGCGAGTTGTTCACCTGCACCTCGTAGCCCTTGTTCGGCCAGCCCTTCTCTTGCCATTCGGTGTGGAAGTAGACGCCCGAGTTGGCGTTCGGGAAGGTCTTCACCTCGAGCTTCAGTTCGAAGTTGCGCCAGTCGTGCTGGGCCACCGGGCCCAGGTAGAACAGGTGCGAACGCGGGCCTTTCACGACGATGGCGCCGTCGCTCACGCTGAAGGTGCCGGGTGCATCGCTGGCGCGCCAGTGCTCGAGCGACCGGCCGTCGAACAGCAGTTGCCAGCCGGCGGCCTGCTCCTGCGCGCTGAGGGTGTTGGGGCTCATCGCCGCTCCAGGGTTCGAGGCACAGCCGGCCAGCGTCGCCGCCGGCAGGGCCAGCAGCAGGGTTCTGCGTGCGGCATCGATCATCGTCATGTCACTCCCACGACCTTCAGCACGGCCTCAGGAGGGCCGTCGAATGTCGCCGAGGGCCGGTTGCCGACGAAGCCGAGGTCCAGCGTGCCCTGCGGCGTGGTGTAGAAGCCGCCGGCCGTGAGGTCGCGGAAGCGTGCGAAGAAGGTGGCGGCCTTCTCCATGCCCGGCGCGGCCTTGGGCTTCCAGCAGATGTCGTCGGCAATGGCCTTCTGTTCGGCCTCGCTCAATTCGGCGTAGGCCTTGCCAGCGTAACGGCGCTGCGCCTCGGCGTCGATCCAGGCCAGGCCTTCGACGATCAGCACGCGGTCCTTCTGCTGCCGCGGATAGGGCGCGCTGATCCACTCGTCGATGAACTGGTGCACTTCCAGCTCGGCCGCGCTGGGCGAGTGGGCGTCGGCCGGGATGATCAGCGCGCACAAGGCCGCGGCGCAGCGGCGCTGCGCGGCGTCGAAGGACAGCGGCCACAAAGCGCCGAGCTTGTGGCTTTGCGTGAGCTGCGGGTCGGTGCCGTAGCCCTTGTCGCCTTTCGTCGGCGCCGCCACCGCGGCACCCGTCAGTTCCGGCAGCGCCAGCGCGGCGAACATCCACTGCAGCGAGGTTCTGCGGTCCATGGCTCAGAGTTCCTTCCTGCGCAGCAGGTCGACCATGTGGTCGGCGGCGCGCCAGGCCAGCGCCATGATGGTCAGCGTCGGGTTCTTGTCGGCGTTGGAGCAGAACACCGCGCCGTCGGTGATGAACAGGTTCTTCACGTCCCAGGTCTGGCACCAGCCGTTGGTCACCGAGGTCATGCGGTCGCTGCCCATCATCGCGCCGCCCACTTCGTGGATGATGGATCCGCCCGGCGCGATGGCCTTCCTGCCGTCGAGTTCGGGCTTGCCGTTCACCCTGCCGCCCATCGCGTCGATGATCTGTGCGAAGGTCTTCTGCATGTGCGCGGCCTGGCGCGTTTCGTGGTCCGACCACTGCCAGTGGAAACGAAGCACGGGAATGCCGAAACGGTCTTTCACCACGGGGTCGAGTTCGCAGTACGACTGCTCGTTCGGGATCATCTCGCCACGGCCGGCGAAGTAGACGAAGGAGCCGTAGAGCCGCCGCACGTCCTGCTTGAAGCGCGCGCCGTAGCTGCCTTGTGTGAGCCAGTCCAGCGACGCACCGGTGCCCAGCGAGGGCATACGCCGGCCGGTGCCCATCTCGATGTGGTAACCGCGGGCGAAGCCCAGGCCGCCGTTCGGCCAGCCTTTGCCCTGCTGGCCGTAGAGCCACCACGGCGCGTACATGTGCGAGCCGCCGGCGCCGTCTTCGTTGTGCGGCGGCAGCGCTTCGAGCAGCGGCACCTGGCCCGCGAGATCGCTGCCGACGGTGTCCATCACGTACTTGCCGACCAGGCCACTCGAGTTGGCCAGCCCATTCGGGAACGACGCCGACTTCGAGTTCAGCAGGATGCGCACCGACTCGCAGGCGCTCGCCGCCAGCACCACCACGCGCGCGTTCACGGCCAGGTGGCGGCCGCTGCGTCGGTCGACGAAACGCACGCCGCGCGCCTTGCCGTCGCGGCCCATCACCACCTCGTGGACATGCGCGTCGCACAGGATGTCGAGCTTGCCGGTGGCCAGCGCCGGCGGCAGGTGCACCGCCGGGCTCTGGTAGGTGGCGCCGATGGAGCAGCCGCGGCCACAGGGCGTGGCCCAGAAGCAGGCCGCGCGCTGCTGCATCGCACGCGCCAGGATGCGCTGCGCACGCACATTGCCCGGGTGCAGCAGCGCAGGCAGGCGCTGGTGGTCGAGCTTCGTGGTCAGCACCGCGCGGTGGATAGGCACCACCGGAATGCCCAGCTTCGCCGCGCGCTGCTGGATCAGCCGTTCGCCCACACGCGCCGCCGGCGCCGGCAGCAGGCAGCCGGGGGGTGAATCGGGTGTGTTCTCCAGGCCATCGCTTCCGCCGTAGATGCCGGCCAGCATCTCGACCTTGTCGTACCAGGGCGCCACGTCGTCGTAACTGAGCGGCCAGTCGAAGCCCAGCCCGTCGCGGCTGTGCGGCTTGAAGTCGTAGGGCCCGTTGCGCAGGGCGATGCGCCCCCAGTGGTTGGTGCGGCCGCCCAGCATGCGCGCGCGCCACCACTCGAAGCGCCGGCTCTCGTCGTCGGACGCGTTGGTGTAGGGCTCGCCCGGCACCTGCCAGCCGCCGTCGACGGTGGCGTCGTAGTAGCCGAAGGGCTTGTCGGGGGTGCCGGCGCCGCGCAAGGGGGCGTCGGCAGCGGTCTGGAACATCGGCGTCTCGGTCGCCGGGTCGTAACGGCGGCCGGCTTCGAGCATCAGCACGCGCACACCTTCCATCGCCAGCGTGTAGGCCGTCTGGCCCCCGGCGGCGCCCGAGCCGACCACGATCACGTCATAGTCGGCTTGCAGGTTGCGGGCGCTGATGAAAGGCATGAAGGCGGCGATGCTAGTGCGCATCGTCGCCTTCATCGGCACCCGATCACCGGGTGCAGAGGGTGCTCAGCGCGTCAGGCGCCAGCTCAGCCTGTAGCCGTCTTCGGTGACCTGCTCGCCGACGATCAGCTGGCCGTCGTTGGCGACCGTGCCTTGCACCTGCCAGCCCCAGCCGGCCGTCATGCCCGGCAGCGTCGCGCTGCCGCGGTTGCACTGGGCGCTGAAGGTCGAGGTCCAGAAGGTCACCAGCGTCAGCTTGTAGGTGAAGGGCGTCTGGCTCTCGTCGACCTCCAGCCACACCATCTGCGAGCTGGTGTCGATGGCCGCGTTGTCGGGCGAGAAGTTGATGGCCGAGCAGTCGGCGTCGGTGGCCCACACCTTCACGTTGCCGCTGCCCTTGTAGCGCTTGACGGGCTGGTTGGCGGTGGCGGGGTCCAGCTCCCAGCGGCTCTGCGCGCGGGCGAAGAGCGTGGTGCCTTCGTCCGAGGGGCCGTCGATGGCGTCCAGCGTGCCGTTGAAGGCGTCGTCCCAGATCTCCACGTTGGCCGACAGGTTCAGCACGCGGCCGCTGGCGGTGTGCGCGGTGTGGAACACCACGCGCACGGTGGCCGGGCTCGGCACCCGGGCCGGCGCGGTGTAGCGCGCGCCGACGCTGCCGGTGGGGGTGAGGGTGCCCAGCGTGGCATTGCCGCCTTCGATGAAGTTCACGCGCCAGTAGCGGTCGTAGCCGGGCTTGGCGTTGGTCAGCGGCAGCTTGCGCGCTTCCAGCACGGGCTGCAGCACGCAGTCGCTGCTGCCGTCGGGCAGCAGCGGGCAGCCGGCGGCGTTCGTCTCGTAGCCGCGCACATGGGCCCAGGGCACGAACTCGATCGAGTCGCCCACCTTCACGCGCGCCTCGCGCGGCAGCAGGGTCATCGCGACGTACTGGGCGACGTGGAACTCGACGCCGGTGGCGCCGGTGGAGCCACCCGCGGCCAGGAACTCCGGCGGCAGCTTGGCTTCGAGCGTGCGCGTCGTGCGGTCGGCAATGATCGTCGGCAGCGAGGTCCAGTCGCCGAGCGGGCGCTGCACGGCGATGCGCAGCGATTCCACCTCCTCGTCCTGCTCCTCGTTGTAGTGCAGCTTCAGCACCAGCGGCAGCTTGGGCGCCGCGGCCAGGCGCAGCTTGAGCGCGTTCCAGCGCGCCTCGGGCGCCATGTTCTCGACCGGCTGCGCTTCGGTGGCCGTGTCGGCGCTGAAGGCGCCGGCGGGGATCACGACCTCGATCACGCCGTCGGGCGAGCTGAGCGTGCCGCCTGCGGTGCCCAGCGTGCGGCCGGTGAACTCGCCCAGCGGCGCGCCGCGGTCGGTGATCACGGCCTGGTCGTTGGTGGTGGTGGCGGTCTTGGCGGTGGTCTCGCTGCGCGCGCCGCCCGCCTTGGCCAGGCGGTAGCTGTAGCTGGCGCCTTCGTTGAGGCCGCTGTCCAGGTAGGCGCCGCTGCCGCTGTCGACGGTGGCGATGCGCACGAAGTCGCCGCTGGCGCCGGCGCGGCGCTCGATGTCGTAACGCGCCGCTTCGGCCGGCGGCGTCCAGGCCAGGCTCACGGTGCGGGCCGAGCTGCCCACGGCGTCGAAGGGCTGGTTCAGCACCGGGGTCTCGTTGGCACCGTTGCCGGGCGTGGTGCCGTTGCTGCTGCCGTCGCCACCGCCGCACGCGCTCAGCGCCAGGGTGGCCGCCAGCAGCAGCACGATCGGGTCGCACCAGCCGAGCCGGAGCGGTTTGAAGGAAAACACTTGGGGCATGGATCTCTCCTCTTGAAGTGCCGTCAGTCTCGCGAGCCGGCGTCGGCGCGTCATGAACCGGAGGAGCCATCGCGCCGGGCCACGATGGGCCATCACCCGCGCACCACGCTGGTGGCTCCATGCCCCGCCGACAGGCTAGGACGGCGCGCTGTGTAGCGGCTAAACCCGCATTTGGTGCGCCAGCTGCCGCGCACAGAATTTGCGTTGCCCTCCCGTTGCCCACAGCGGCTGCCACCCTTGTCTCCGGAGCCTGTCCCCATGAGCCTTTCCGCCCCGCGCCGCACCGCCCTCAAGAACGGCCTGCTGGCCGCCTCGTTCGCCCTCATGAGCCCGCTGGCCGCGTGGGCCCAGGCCGCCACGCCCATCAAGTTCCAGCTCGACTGGCGCTTCGAAGGCCCGGCGGCGCTGTTCCTGGCCTCGTCGGCCAAGGGCTACTACAAGGCGGCGGGCCTGGACGTCACCATCGACGCCGGCAACGGCAGCGGCGGCACCGTCACCCGCGTGGCCAGCGGCACCTACGACATGGGCTTTGCCGACATGGCCGCGCTGATGGAGTTCCACGCCAACAACCCCGACGCGCCGAACAAGCCGGTGGCCATCCTGATGGTCTACAACAACACGCCGGCCGCGGTGCTGGCGCTGAAGAAGAGCGGCATCACCAAGCCGGCCGACCTGAACGGCAAGAAGCTCGGCGCCCCGGGCTTCGACGCCGGCCGGCGCGCCTTCCCCATCTTCGCCAAGGCCAACGGCATCAGCGGCGTGCAGTGGACCAGCATGGACCCGCCGCTGCGCGAAACCATGCTCGTGCGCGGCGACATCGAGGCCATCACCGGCTTCTCGTTCACGAGCCTGCTGAACCTGGAAGCGCGCGGCGTGAAGACCGAAGACATCGTCGTGCTGCCCTACCCGAGCCACGGCGTGAAGCTCTACGGCAACGTCATCATCGCCAGCCCCAAGCTGCTGAAGGAGAACCCGGCGGCGGTGAAGGCCTTCCTCGGCGCCTTCCTCAAGGGCATCAAGGAAGTGATGGCCAACCCCGACCCGGCCATCGAGTACGTGAAGGCGCGCGACGGCATCATCAACGTCGAGTTGGAGAAGCGCCGCCTGCGCATGGCCATCGACAGCGTGGTGGCCAGCCCCGACGCCCGCGCAGAAGGTTTCGGCGTGGTGGTGCCCGGGCGCCTGGCGCTGATGGCCTCGCAGGTGAGCGACGCCTTCGCCACCAAGACGCGCATCGACGCCACCTCGGTGTGGACCGACAGCTTCCTGCCGGCCAAGGCCGACCTGAACGTGCTGCCGGCGGCGAAGAAGTAGCCCGCGCTAGCGGAAGTCGTAGGCCAGTTGCAGCATCACCGCCGCGTCGCCCAGCAGGTGCAGCGCCACCGACTGGTTCTGGTTGAAGCGCCAGCCGGCCGAGACCAGCACACCGGGCGAGTAGCCGTTGACGTTGAGCGGCACCTTGGTCTGGTACTTGCCCTTGTAGCCGTACATCAGGCCCGCCGACCACTGGGCGAACAGCGGGTCGAAGCCCAACAGGTTCTCGTAGCGATGGCCCAGGTACAGGTAGCCGCTGGGCTGGCCGAAGGAATTGCTGAAGACGGTGGCGCCGCCCAGCCAGCCGTTCGTGTGCTGGCGTTCGAGGCCGAGGGCCCACACCGGCCGGTGTTCGGCGCTGTAGCGGAAATGGTGCGTATAAGGCGAGGCCACCAGGCGCCAGTGGTTGGGCTCGGGGGCCTCGTCGGCCCGTACGGCCGTGCACAGGCAGAAAGCAAAAGCGGCCGCTATGGGCCGCACGAGAGGACAAGGCATGGCCCGGATTGTCGCAGCGCTGGCTGTGGCTCTGCTGCTGCCCGGCTGCGCCTGGTTCAGCGAGAAGGAACGCGAACTGGCGCTGCGGCCCACGCCCGGCCGCCCGGCCGAGTTCGCGCCGGGCTCGGAAGCGGAGCGCGCCAACTTCCGCCCCGGAGACCGGCGCTACACGGTGGCGGTGGGCGACACGCAGCAACTCGCGCTGTGGTGGCTGCCGCATGCCGACGCGCAGGCACCCACGCTGCTGTACCTGCACGGCACCTTTCGCCACCTGTACGGCAACCTGCCCAAGATCAACGCCCTGCGCGAGGCGGGCTTCTCGGTGCTGGCGGTGGACTACCGCGGCTGGGGCGAGAGCACGGCCATCGTGCCTTCGGAAGCCAGCATCACGGCCGACGCGGCGTTGGCCTTCAGCGAACTGCAGCAACTGCAGCCGCAGCCGGGGCGGCGCGTGATCTACGGCCATTCGATGGGCGGCGCCGCAGCGGTGGCGCTGGCCGCCACGAAGCAGGGCGGGCGCGACTATGCGGCGCTGGTGCTCGAGTCCACCTTCACGCGCCTGCCCGACGTGGCCGCCGAGGCCGGCTTTCTGGGCCGCGTGGGCGCGGCGGTCACGAGCCTGGAGTTCGATTCACTCTCGCGCATCGGGCGCATCGACGCGCCCATCTGGATGCTGCACGGCGCACTCGACCGCACCGTGCCCATCCAACTCGGCCGGCGCCTGCGCGACGCCGCGCCGCCCGGCACCACCTGGGTGGAAATCCCGCAGGGCACGCACAGCCGCCTCTTCAGCGAAGCGCCTGAGCTCTACCAGTCCACCTTCCAGCAACTCATCGCCTCGCTGCCCGCACCATGAGCGCCTTCGTCGACTTTCAGAACGTCTGGCTCGCCTACAACGACGAGCTGCTGGCCCAGGGCCACTACGCGGTGGAGGACATCTCGCTGCAGGTGCAGCAAGGTGAGTTCATCGCCATTGTGGGTCCTTCGGGCTGCGGCAAGAGCACCTTCATGAAGCTCACCACGGGCCTGAAGATGCCGAGCAAGGGCAGCATCCGCATCGGCGGCGAGCCGGTGACGGGGCCGCTGAAGATCAGCGGCATGGCCTTCCAGGCCTCGAGCCTCTTGCCCTGGCGCACGACGCTGGACAACGTGCTGCTGCCGCTGGAGATCGTCGAGCC
>CAYREA010000167.1:0-9867 GCA_964423075.1 uncultured Rubrivivax sp.
GCCTTCCACCATGTAGCTGGCGAGTGTCCAGGGGCTGCCCGAAAAGCCGATCAGCGGCACCCGGCCGGCCAGGGCCTTGCGGATGGAGCTCACGGCGTCGAAGACGTAACGCAGCTGGCCGATGTCGAAGTGCAGCGCGGCCACGGCGGCTTCGTCGCGCACCGGCTTCTCGAAGCGCGGGCCTTCGCCCGCGCCGAAGGACAGACCCAGGCCCATGGCGTCGGGCACGGTGAGGATGTCGGAAAACAGGATCGCAGCGTCGAGCGGGTAGCGCTCCAGCGGCTGCAGCGTCACCTCGGTGGCGAACTGCGGGTTGGTGGCCAGGCCCATGAAGCTGCTGCCGGCCTTGACACGCGTGGCCTTGTACTCGGGCAGGTAGCGCCCGGCCTGGCGCATCAGCCAGATCGGCGTGTGCGTGGTGGGCTGGCGCAGGCAGGCCCGCAGGAAGGTGTCGTTGTGCAGGGTGGCAGCGCTCATGCGCGGCATTATCAGCGGCCGGCTACCAGCGTTGGCGCGGGGCCGTGGTGGACGGCAGCGGGTGGCCGGCCAGCCAGCCGGCGAGCAGGCCTTCGGTGTCACCGCCCTGGGCCGCCTGCCACAGCCACTCGGGCGGCAGCACACGCGTGCCGCGCGGCGCGGCCGGCAGGGCCACGGCCAGCGCCGCGGCCACGCGCGCGACGGTAAGGCTGCGCACCGACTGTTCACGCTGCGGCACCATCCAGTGCAGCTGCGCCAGCATCCAGTGCGCCAGGCGCTGCGCATACGAACGCAAGCCCGGGCCCTCATCGCCGCCGGCCTGCGCCATGCGCATGAAGACCACCTGCTCGAAGTCCATCGCCGCCACGGCGCCTTCGTCCAGCGTGGCCAGGCCCACCTTCAGCGCCTGCGGCAGCAGCGCCGGCGCGTGCGGCACCACGACCACCAGGCGGCGCACGCCGGCTGCGCGCAGCCGCGCTGCGGCGGCGGGCAGTTCGGCCGGCTGCAGGCGCACGAAGGCGGCGTCGCGGCCGTTGGCGTGGCGTTCGCGGTCGAAGACGATGAGTGCCGTGTCGGCGCCGAAGCGCAGCACGGCCTGCGGATCGCCATCGTCCAGCACCTGCAGGCCGCGCAGCGCCGGCTGCAGCGCTCGCAGAGCAAGTACACCCACGCCGTCGAAGCGGTGGCTGGTAAGCAACTGCTCCAGCACCGCGGCACCGAGGGCACCGCCGCCCCCGAGCACCAGCACGCGGCGCGACATCGGCTACTTCAGGTGCTTGGCCAGGAAGGCTTCGACCTTGCGGTAGTAGTCGTAGCGGTTCTCGTCGAATGAGAAACCGTGGCCCTCTTCGGCGTAACGCACCCACTCGACGTTCTTGCCGGCCTTGCGCAGCGCAGCGAGCATGATCTCCGCGTTCTCAATGGGGACGCGCCGGTCACGCGCGCCGTGCACCAGCAGCAAGGGCGCCTTGATTCTGTCGGCCTTGTCCACCGCGGAGGAGGCGGCCAGCAGATCTGCGTCCTTGACCTTGTCGCCCAGGGTCACGGGCAAGGTGAAACCGCGGCCCTCTCGGCTGATGTCGCTCCAGTGGAAGTCGTACATGTTGCGCGGGTCCGAGACCGCCGCGAAGGCGATGCCGCAGCGATACATGTCGGGATCGCGCACGAGGCCGATCAGCGTCGAGTAGCCGCCGTAACTGCCACCCATGATGCACACGCGCGATGCGTCTACCCAGCCCTGCTTGACGACGAAGCGCACCGCATCCGTCACGTCGTCCTGCATGGCGCGGCCCCACTCCTTGAAGCCGGCGCGGTAGTGCAGCTCGCCGTAGCCGCGGCTGCCGCGGAACTCGGGCTCGATGACAACGTATCCACGAGATGCCAGGAACTGCGCCTCGTTGCGCCAGGCCCAGGATTCGACACCCCGAACATTGGGGCCGCCATGCACCAGCACAACGGCCGGCATAGGCTTGGCCGCCGGCGCATGCGCCGGCAGCGGCCGCGTCACCCACACCGGCAGATCGCGGTTGTCGCGCGACTTGATGCGGTGGAATTCCAGTGGTGCCATGCGCGCCGGCGGAATCTCGGGCCGCGCTTCGCCAAGCAGTTGCCACTTGTCCTCTTGCGGGCGCCACATGACGAAGTTGCCCGGGTCGCGGTCGGAGTAGGTGTAGACCATCACGAGCTTCGTGTTCGCGCAGTCCCGGCACCAGATGTAGTTGACGTTGTCGGGGAACTTGGCGTCGACCTTCTCCTGCAAAGCCTTCATCACGGGCGAGAACCACACCGCGTTGGTGGCGTCGGTGGTCACGCTCAGGCCCAGCACACGGCCCGTAGCGGGTTCGATGCGCACATCGGGGATCGTGCTGAAGCCGGGCGTCGCCAGCAGGGCCGTCGCCGAAGGCCTGCCGGCGGCAAAGTCGAAGCGCCTGAGCTCCAGCGAACCCGTGGCATCGACGCTGCTGACCACCAGCTCGTCGTCACCGTCGACATAGCGCGGGATCCACGGTTGCTCAAACGTCGGAGCCTTGCTGATTTCCCGCCATTCGCCTTTGGTATCGGCCCACCAAGTGGTGACCAAGCCCTCCTTGGTGTGGCGCGCCACGCGCGCGCGGCCCTTGGCGTCGAAAGTCCAGGCGTCGGCACGCGGGCCGCCGTCGAGCAGCGTGCGCACGGCGCCCGTGGTGACGTTGACGACGCGCGGCGTGATGTGCGAAAACTCGTGTCGCACGTCCCAGTGCCATTGTCCGACGATGATCTCGTTGCTGCCAGGCGCACCGAGCGCCAGGAACAGGTGGTTGGGATCCAGATAGCGCTGCCGCTTCATCGGATCCTCGTTCTCGTACTCGCGGTTGATCAGCAGCCGAGAGCTCGAACCATCGCGACGCAGCGCCACGAGCCCCGAGCCTTCGCGCTCGAAGCTGCGGTCGTTGGGGCTGATGACGCTGAAGATCAGCCAGTCGTCGCTGACCCAGCGGAACCAGACGACGTCGTCCTTGGGCGAAGCCTCGATGAAGCGCGGCGGCTCCTTGCCCTCCAGATCGAACATCTGGAAGCCGATGCGCCGGCCCGGCACGCTGGTCAGCGCCGCCATCCAGCGCCCCGAGGGTGACAGTTCCGCGTCCTGCAGCTTGGCCGGTGCGAAGAACGCTTCGACCGGCGGCGGCGCCGCGCTAGCCTGCGCACGCGCAGGCAGCGCCAACCCGGTCAGCAGACAAAGAACCCCAGCGCGGCAAAGCACGCCCATCGAACGCCAGAACATCTTCATCCCCCCTGATTGCTTCCACCGTATGTTGCAGCAACTGAGCGTACCCGCCCGTCAGCGCAGGTGCTTGGCCAGGAAGGCCTCGACCCGGCGCCAATAGTCCAGTTCGTTGGCGGGCCGGCTGAAACCACGGCCTTCGTCGACGAACACCACCCACTCGACTTCCTTGCCGGCCTTCTTCAGCGCGTCGCGCATGCGTTCGCTATTCTCGATGGGCACGCGCACGTCGTCGTCGCCGTGCATCAGCAGGATAGGCGCCTTGATGCGCTTGACCTGCTCCAGCGGCGAGGTCTCGACGAGCATCTGTGCGTCGGCAACAGGGTCTCCCATCGTGAGGGGCAGCACCACGCGGCGGTTGAAGGTGTCCAGGTCGGACCAGTGGAAGTCGAAACGGTGGCGTGGGTCGGACACGGCCGCGTGGGCGATGCCACAACGGTACAGGTCAGGCTCCTTCACCAGGCTCATCAGCGTCGCGTAGCCGCCATAACTGCTGCCCATCACACAAACCCGGCTGCCGTCGGCGCCGCCGGCGGCCACCACGTGGCGCAACGCGTCGGTGATGTCGTCGATCATGCCGCGGCCCCAGTGTTTCCAGCCCGCGCGGTCGTGCCGGTAGCCATAACCGGTGCTGCCGCGGAACTCGGGTTCGATGACCACGTAGCCGCGCGAGGCCAGGAACTGCGCGTCAGCGTTCCAGCCCCAGCTGGCCCCGCGCGTGTGCGGGCCCCGGTGCACCAGCACCACGGCGGGCCGTGACTTCCCGGTGGGGCGGGCCGGGCGCGTCACCCACAGCGGCAGGTCGCGCCCGTCGCGCGCGCGGATGCGCTCGAAGCTCATGCGGGCCATGCGCGCCGGCTCGATGTCCGGCTGCGCGCTGCCCAGCAACTGCCACTTGTCCTGCTGGGGGTGGTACAGCAGGAAGTGGCCCGGGTCGTTGTCGGCGTAGGAATACACCAGCACGCGCCGCGGTTTGTCGCAGGGCCTTGGCCGAAGCCTTGCCGGCAGCAATGTCGAAGGCTCGCAGCTCCATGAAGCCCTCGGCATCGTGTGTGGTCACGAACAGCCGGCTGGCGCCGTCGATGTAGGCCGGCTCCCAGGTCGGCTCGAGCAGCGGCATGATGCCGATCTCGCGCCAGGGCCCGAGCTTGTCGCCGTCGGCCGCGGCCCACAGGTAGCGCACCTGCTGCATGTCCTGCTGCACGATCAGCCGGGGCCGGCCCTGCGGGTCGAAGATCCAGCCGGTCGCCCGCGGAGCGTCTTCGTGGATCCGGCGCCGCTTCTGCGTCACGATGTTGAGCGCACTCAGCGTCATGTGCATGAACTCGCCCTGCCGGTCGTAGTGCGCGTCGCCCAGGAAGACCTCCAGGCTGCCCGGCGGGCCCAGCCCCAGGAACATGAACTTTGGCGGTTGTGCACTGCGCGGCCGGCCGTCCCAGCCGCGCGCCACCAATTGCCGCGCGTCGCTGCCGTCGCGCCGCATGGCCAGCAAGCCCGAGCCCCGGTAGACGAACTTGCTTTGCTCGGTATCACGAAGCCCGAACACCACCCAGTCGTCGCTGGCCCACTGGAACCAGGCCACGTCGTCGGTGGCGGAAGCCTCGATGGTGCGCGCCGCCTCCTGGCCGTCCAGGTCCACCAGGTGGAAGCTGACACGACGCCCCGGCACGCTGGCCAGCGCGCCCAGCCAGCACCCCGAAGGCGACGGCACAGCCCCTTGCATGGCCGGCCGGGCGAAGAAGCGTTCGATCGGAACCGGCCCCGCCGCTGCGGCGGCCTGCTGCGCGCAGGCCGGGGCCAGCATGGTCGCGGCCAGCACGGCGGCGGCAAGGAATCGCGTTCGCATGGATCCGTTCTCTCCCTGAAGGCTCTGCGGCCTGCCAAACACAATGCCCGAACGTTCCCGTTCTGCGCACACGGGACAGCCCGCACCCTTGAACCGGGGCCCTGGCGGACCCATCTTCATCGGCGCGTAGCATCCACGCCCTGCCCAGGAGACCCCGCATGCGCCAGCTGATCACCACCTCCGCCCTCGTTGCCGCCACACTCGGCCTGTCCGGCTGCGGCTACAACGACTTCCAGCGCCTGGATGAACAGGTCAAGGCCGGCTGGAGCGAGGTGCTGAACCAGTACCAGCGCCGCGCCGACCTCATCCCCAACATCGTCAACACCGTCAAGGGCGAGGCCAACTTCGAGCAGGAAACGCTCACCAAGGTGATCGAGGCACGCGCCAAGGCCACCTCGATCCAGGCCACGCCCGAGCTGATCAACGACCCGGCGGCGTTCGAGAAATTCCAGGCCGCGCAGGGCCAGCTCAGCAGCGCCCTGAGCCGGCTGCTGGTGGTGAGCGAGCAGTACCCCAACCTCAAGGCCAACCAGGGCTTTCAAGACCTGCGCGTGCAGCTCGAAGGCACCGAGAACCGCATCACCGTGGCGCGCAACCGCTACATCAAGACGGTGCAGGACTACAACGTGCTCACGCGCAGCTTCCCCACCAACCTCACAGCCATGGTGTTCAGCTACTCGGTCAAGCCCAGCTTCACGGTGCAGAACGAAGCGCAGATCAGCACGCCGCCCGCGGTCAGCTTCGACAAGCCGGCCTCGAAGTAAGCCCCCCGATGCGCAGCCTCTTCCTGGGCCTGTGGCTGCTGCTGATGGCAGCCGCCGCGGGCGCGCAGGACGTGCTGCCGGTGCCGCCGCTGTCCGGCCGCGTGATCGACCAGACCGCCACCCTCACCCCGGTACAGGCCACCGCGCTGGACAGCAAGCTCGCTGCCTTCGAGGCCCAGAGCGGCCCGCAGATCGTGCTGCTGCTGGTGCCGGCCACGGCGCCGGAAGACATCGCCAGCTACGCACAGCGCGTGGCAGACGCCTGGAAGATCGGCCGCCGCGAGGTGGGCGACGGCGTGCTGGTGGTGGTGGCCAAGAACGAGCGCGTGGTGCGCATCGAGGTGGCCAAGGCGCTGGAAGGCGCGGTGCCCGACCTGGCCGCGCGGCAGATCATCGACCGCGCCCTGGTGCCTGCCTTTCGCAATGGCGACTACGCCGGCGGGCTGAACCTGGCGCTGGACCAACTCATGGCGCGCATCAAGGGTGAAGGCCTGCCGGCCCCGGCCGCACGCGTGGCGCAGGGCGGCAGCGGCTTGCCGTCGGAGCAAGGGCTGATCTTCTTCTTCGTCGGCGTGGTGGCGGTGGGCGGCGTGCTGAGCGCGCTGTTCGGGCGCAAGCTGGCCGCCGTCGTCACGGCGGGCGCTGCCGGCGGCGCCGCCTGGTGGCTGGGTGCCGGCCTCTTCATGGCCCTGGGCGCCGCCTTCGCCACGCTGGTGATCGTAGGCGTCTTCGGCATCGGCACCGTGCTGCAGATCCTGGCCATGACCTCGGGCCGGGGCGGCGGCGGTCATGGCGGAGGCGGCGGCGGCTTCTCGTCAGGCGGCGGGGGCGACTTCGGTGGCGGTGGCGCCTCGGGGCGGTGGTGATGGGCCGGCTCACCCGCATCCTGCAGCACCGCTGGCGCGACGAAGGCGACGCGGCGCGAGCCCTGGGCAAGGCCGCGCTGCAGCGCCTGGAAGCGCGCGTGGCGGCCAGCGAACGTGTGCACAGCGGCGAGATCCGCCTGTGCGTGGAAGCCGGGCTGCCGCTGGCCGAGCTGTGGCGCGACACCACGCCGCGCCAGCGCGCCGTGACGCTGTTCGGCACGCTGGGCGTGTGGGACACCGAGCACAACAACGGCGTGCTCATCTACCTGCTGCTGGCCGAACACGCCATCGAGATCGTGGCGGACCGCGGCGTCGCGCGCCATGTGCCGGCCGAACAATGGGCCGCGCTGGTGAGCGCCATGCGCGAGGCCTTCCGCGCCGGGCGTTTCGAGGAAGGGCTGAACCAGGCCGTGGATGCGGTGGACGCGTTGCTGCGCCAGCACTACCCGCTGGCCGCCGGCCAGAGCAACCCGAACGAGTTGCCCGACCGCGCCGATCTGCGCTGACCGGGGCGGCTCAGGCCGGCGTGCGACAGGCCGAGTCGGAAGCGCTCCAGTCCACCAGGCTGCCGCCTAGCGCAGCGCCACGGCGCACCGCCGTCATCTCGGCAATCACCGACATCGCAATCTCCGGCGGCGTCTTGCCGCCCAGGTTCAGGCCCACCGGGCCGCGCAGCCGCGCCACTTCGGCTTGGCTCACGTCGAAACCCAACAGGCGCTGGCGGCGCGCGTCATTGTTGCGCCGCGAGCCCAGGGCGCCGACGTAGAAGGCCGGTGTCTTCAGCGCTTCCATCAGCGCCAGGTCGTCGAGCTTGGGGTCGTGCGTGACGGCCACCACGGCGCTGTTGGCGTCGAGGTTCATCGCCAGCACCAGGTCGTCGGGCATGGTGCGCGAGAGCGTCACGCCTTCCATCTTCTCCCAGCCCTCGTGGTACTCCTGGCGCGGGTCACAGACGGTGACGCGATAGTCCAGCGCCACCGCGAAGCTCGCGAGATACCGGCTGAGCTGGCCGGCGCCGATGAGCAGCAGGCGCAGCGCCGGGCCGTGCACGGTTTCCAGCGCCAGGCCGTCGAAGCGCACGGCATCGTCGCTGTCGGCCGGCTGCATGGCCACCAGCCCGGTGGACAGCTCCAGCCGCCGGCGCACGCGGCGGTGCGATTCGATGGCCGCCTGCAGTTCACGCAGCATCGACTGCGCCGACAGAGGCTCCAGCACGATCTGCACCGAGCCGCCGCAAGGCAGGCCGAAACGCTGCGCCTCTTCGGCCGATACGCCGTAGACCGTGGCCTGCGGCAGGCGCGGCGCCAGTTCACCGCGCTTGACGCGGTCGATCAGGTCGTCTTCGATGCAGCCGCCGGAGACCGAACCGGCCACCTGCCCGTCGTCGCGGATGATCATCAGGCTGCCCGGCGGCCGCGGGCTGCTGCCCCAGGTGCGCACCACCGTGCCCAGCACCACGCGGTGGCCGCGGTTCATCCAGTCCAGCGCGGTGCGGATGACTTCGACGTCCATGCTGTTCATGCGGCGTTCCTTCTCGGCAGGGTCGCGCAGATTGCCACAGTTCAGACGGCGCAGTAGCGCTCCTGGATATCCCGGTCGGCCAGCAAGGCCTGGGCAGAACCCTCGTGCACCACGCGGCCCTGGTCCAGGATGTAGGCGCGGTCGCTGATCTGCAGCGCACGCTCCACGTTCTGTTCCACCAGCAGGATGGTGCTGCCCTGTTCGCGCAGGCGCTCGAACAGCAGGAACATCTCGTGCACCAGCAGCGGCATGATGCCTTCCGAAGGCTCGTCCAGCAGGATCAGCCGCGGCCGCGCCATCATCGCGCGCGCAATGGCCAGCATCTGCTGCTCGCCACCCGACATGGACGTGCCGTCCTGCTCCATGCGTTCGGCCAGGCGCGGGAAGGTCTGGGCGATCTCGGCGATGCGTTCACGCTCCAGGTGCCTTTCCTTGCCGGCGATGAGCCCCAGGCGCAGGTTCTCGCGCACGCTCAGGCCGGGCACGATGCGCCGCTCTTCGGGCACGTAGGCCAGGCCCAGGTGGTAACGCGCATGGGCCGGCAGGGCGCGGATCTCCTGGCCGTCGAAGAGCACGGAGCCTTCGGTGCGGCTCAAGAGGCCCATGATGGACTTCAGCGTGGTCGTCTTGCCGGCGCCGTTGCGGCCCATCAGCGTGACGATCTCGCCGCGCTTCACCTCGAAGCTCAGGTCCTGCACGACGTGGCTGCGGTCGTACCAGGCGTTCAGCGCTTGCACCTTCAGCATGTTCAGCCCTGCCCCAGGTAGACGCGCTTCACGTCGTGGTTGGCCTTGATCTCCGCCGGCGTGCCCTCGGCCAGGAACTCGCCGTGGTGCAGCACCAGCAGGCGCTCGCAGATGCCCATCACCAGCTTCATCTTGTGTTCCACCAGGATCACGCTGCGTTCGGCGGCCAGGGCGACGATGAGGTCCATCATCACCTTCGTTTCTTCGGGCGACATGCCGGCGGTGGGTTCGTCCATCAGCAGCAGCTCGGGCTCGGCCGCCAGCGCCATGGCCACTTCCAATGCGCGCTGCTGGCCGTGGGCCAGGTCGGCCGCCGGGCGGCGCGCGTGTGCGGCCAGGCCCACGCGTTCGAGCAGCGCATCGGCACGCCCGCTCAGCTCGGCCAGCGCCGCGCGGGGTTTCCACAGCTGCCAGCGCGCGTGGCGCATCTGCACCGCCACGCGCACGTTCTCGTGCGCCGTGAGCTGGCGGAAGACATTGGTGATCTGGAAGCTCTTGGCGATGCCGATGCGCGCGAACTCGTGCTGCGCCAGGCCGGTGATGTCGCGGCCCTGGTACTTCAGCCTGCCGCTGGTGGGCGGGAAGGCGCCGCTGACGACGTTGAAGAAGGTGCTCTTGCCGGCGCCGTTGGGGCCGATGATGGCGCTCAACTTGCGCGCCTCGAAGCGCGCGCTGACCTTGTTCAGCGCCACGAACTTGCCGAAGTGCTTGCTGACGCCTTCGACTTCGAGGATGGGCGTGCCGCTCATGGCGCACGCTCCAGCCGCTTCATGAACGTGCCCCAGATGCCGGCCGGGAAGAACAGCACGAAGACCATGAACACGATGCCGACGATGGCCATCCAGTGCTGGGTGAGCGTGGTCACCACGTCTTCGAGCGTCAGGAA
>CAYREA010000168.1:0-9866 GCA_964423075.1 uncultured Rubrivivax sp.
GCCAACATGACGATCGAAGCCGACAACACCGACAAGCTGAAGGTGCTGCTGGCCGACGCCAAGCTGTTCAACGTGCGCTTCGAGGCGCCCGACATCAACCGCGGCACCTTCCGCTTCGAGCCCATCGACGACCGCACCGTGCGCTACGGCCTGGGCGCGGTGAAGGGCACGGGGCAGGGCGCCATCGAGGCCATCGTCGCGGCGCGCGAAGGGCAGGCGGGTGAAGGCGGCGGGCCCTTCCGCAGCCTGTTCGACTTCTGCGCCCGCATCGACCGCAAGGCCGTCAACAAGCGCGCCGTCGAAGCCCTGGTCAAGGCCGGCGCCTTCGACACCCTGCATGCCGACCGCGCCAGCACGCTGGCCAGCGTGGGCCTGGCCTTCGACTGGGCCGAGACGCAGGACGCCAACGCGCTGCAAGGCGGCCTGTTCGACTTCGGCGACAGCCACGGCAGCAGCACGCAGGAGCCGGCGCTGGTGCACACCGCGCCCTGGGACATCCGCGAACGCCTGGTGCAGGAGAAGAGCGCCATCGGCTTCTACCTGTCGGGCCACCTCTTCGACGCCTGGCGCGACGAGGTGCGCCGCTTCAGCCGCCGCGCCATCGCCGACCTGGTGGAAAGCCGCGAGCCGGTGCTGCTGTCGGGCATCGTCACCGACCCGCGTGTGGTCAACGGCCAGCGCGGCCGTGTGTTCATCTTCAAGCTCGACGACGGCAGCGAGGCGGTGGAAGCGGTGGCGCAGGACGAGATCTTCGAGGAGCGGCGCGACCTGATGGCCGAAGACACGCTGCTGATCGTGCAGGGCAAGGTGCAGCCCGACCGCTTCAGCGGCGGCCTGCGCCTGAACATCACCGCGGTGTGGGACCTGGCCGGCGCGCGCGCGCGTTTCGGGCGCTACCTGAGCGTGGAGATCAACGGGTACACGCCGCCGGTGCAGGACGTGCTGCGCCTGTGGCCCGCCAAGCGCGTGGACGGCGAACACGGCGAGACCTCGCAGGGCCTGCTGGTGCGTCTGAAGCTGCAGCGCGCCGAGGCCACGGCCGAGATCGACCTGGGCGACGAAGCCCGCTTCTGGCCCTGCGACGAGGCGCTGGGCCGCTGGCGCAGCATCGCCCAGGGCGGAGCGGCGCAGATTGTTTACGAATGAAACATAGCGGCTGTCTGACATCCGCGGCAGCCGGTTTGGCGTTCAATGGGCGTCTGACACTTTTCCACCTGGAGACCCGTATGAACAAGAAGCTGCTGGCGCTGTGTGCGTTGGCCCTGGCCGCCCCGGCCTTTGCCGCCGACGTGGGCGTGTCGGTGAGCATCAGTCAGCCGGGTGTGTACGGCCGCATCGACATCGGCCGCTTCCCGCAACCGCAGGTGGTGGTGGCGCAGCCGGTCATCATCCAGCGGCCGGTGGTGGTGCACCAGCCGCAGCCACAGGTGGTGGTGGTGCAGCCCGAGCCGGTGTACATGTGGGTGCCGCCCGGCCACCGCAAGAACTGGCGCAAGCATTGCCGCCACTACAACGCCTGCGGCGTGCCGGTGTACTTTGTGCAGGACCAGTGGTACGACAAGAACGTGCGCCACAACGGCCGTGATCGCGACGACGGGCCGGGCCGTGGCCACGGCCGCGGGCACGACAAGCGCGACTGAGTCCGGCCTCGTGGCCCGGCTATAAAGTCGGGGCATGCACGAGACCCCCGTCACCGCCCTGGTTCTCAGCGGCGGTGGCGCGCGGGCTGCCTACCAGGTGGGCGTGCTGCGCGCGCTGGTGCGCATGCGGCGCCAGACGCTGGGGCCAGTGGCGCAGATGCGCAACCCCTTCGGCGTGATCTGCGGCACTTCGGCCGGCGCCATCAATGCCGCCGCGCTGGCGGCGCATGCCGACCGTTTCGACGCCGCCGTCGAGATCCTGGCCAAGGTCTGGCGCGACTTCAGCGTCGACCAGGTTTATCGCTCCGACTCACTGGGCGTCATCCGCAGCGGTGCGCAATGGCTGACCATGCTGTCGGTGGGCTGGGTGATCGCGCGCTGGCGCCGCGCCCGCCCGCGTTCGCTGCTGGACAACCGCCCGCTGGCCGACCTGCTGCAGCGCCTGGTGCCGCTGCACCGCGTGCCGATGATGCTGGAGCAGGGCCATCTGCACGCGCTGGCGGTCACGGCGTCCAGCTACACCAGCGGCGAGCACTTCACCTTCTATGAATCAGCCGTGCCGGTGGAGCCCTGGCAACGCTCCCAGCGCGTGGCGATGCCGACGCGGCTGACGCAGGCGCACCTGCTGGCGTCGTCGGCCATCCCCTTCGTGTTCCCGGCGACGAGCATCGATTGCGACGGCCAGCCGGCCTGGTTCGGCGACGGCTCGATGCGCCAGACCGCGCCGCTGTCGCCGGCCGTGCACCTGGGGGCGCAGCGGCTGATGATCATCGGCGCCGGCCGCATGCAGGAACCGGGCGGCCGCAGCGTGGTGCAGAACGGCTACCCGAGCCTGGCGCAGATTGCCGGCCATGCGATGTCGAGCATCTTCCTGGATGCGCTGGCGGTGGACATCGAGCGCATGCGGCGCATCAACCGCACGCTGGCGCTGCTGCCCGAGTCGGCCTTGGCCGACACGCCGCTGCGGCCGCTGGAAACCTTGGTGATCTCGCCCACGCAGCGCCTGGACGACATCGCCGCGCGCCACATCGGCGCCCTGCCGGCGCCGGTGCGCGCGCTGCTGCGCGGCGTGGGCGTGGGCGCCGGCAGCCACGGCGAACAGGCGCGCGGCTCGGCGCTGGCCAGCTACCTGCTGTTCGAGTCGCCCTTCACGCAGGAACTGATCGCGCTGGGCGAGGCCGACACCGAGGAAAGGCGCGACGAGGTGCTGCGCTTCTTCGCCTGGGACACCATGGCTGCCGGCCGCAAGCGCACAGGCCGCGCCGAGCCGGACATCATGCTGCCCTGAGGCCGGCGCAGGCCCGCTCACATCGAGGCCGGCTTGTCGGCCTTGTCGCCCTTCTTGGCGGCCTTCTCGGTCTTCTCCTTCTTCGCCGGCTTGGCGGCTTCGGCCTTGCCGTCGTAGGCCGCGCCGCCCACCGTCAGGCCGGCTTGCGAGAACTTGGCCGCGTTGCCGGCGCCGATGCCGCCGACTCGTTCGACCAGGTCGTTCCAGTCCTTGAAGTTGCCGGTCTTGCGCGCTTCGACGATCTTGCCCGACAGGCCGGGGCCGATGCCCTTGACGGTTTCCAGGTCGGCGCGGCTGGCCTGGTTGGCGTCCACGCCGGCGGCAAAGGCCGAGAGGGTGAACAGGGCGAAGACGATGGCGATGAGGTGACGGAACATGGCTTTCTCCTTGAGTGGGTTGCTTGCAGAGCCCGCTCCTGCTGAACGGGTGCAGGCATTCTGGAAAGCCACGGCTGCTTTGACATTCCCCCGGCGGGGGCGCGCGAAGAGGGCACCCGGGTGGGGGCCGCTGGCGGGGGGAGGGGCGGCGCGTCAGCCCAGGCGCGAGCGCGCCGCGGCCAGGCCGTCTTCGGCGCTGGGCCAGGTGATGCTGCCGTCGGCCGCTGGCGGCTTCTGCAGCACCGTCACCTGCGGCCCCCAGGGCGCCCAGCGCTCGGCCGTGGTGGGGCCGAGCACGCTGATGACGGGCGTGCCGAGCGCGGCGGCCATGTGGCCGGGGCCGGTGTCGTTGGCCACCACCAGCGCGGCGCGCTGCAGCAGCGCGGCGTAGACCGCCAGGTCCGAGCCTTCGAGCATGGTGGCGCCGGGGTAGTGCTCGCGCGCCTGGGCGTGTTCGCCGGGGCCGGGGTACACCACCAGCGGCAGGCCCAGTTCGCGCGCGGCCAGCGCGGTGAAGGCGGGGAAGGCGGGCCAGGTCTTGGTGGGCTTGCCGGGGTTGGCCGAGCGGCCGCCGGCAAAGGGGCAGATCATCATGAAGCGGCCGTTCAGGCCCTGCGCGGCCAGCAGCGTCGCGGCTTGTTCGGCCTTCTGCGGCTGTACCTTCAGCAGGTTGGATGCCGGCGCCGACGCTTCCACGCGCAGGAACTGCGCCGCCAGGCCGAAGTAGCGCGTGAGCTCGTGGCCTTCGTGGATCACGGGCACGCCGCGCGCCATCAGTGGCGTGCGGCCTTCCTTGGCAAAACCCACGGCGCGCAGGCCGGCCAGGCGGGTTTCCAGCGCGCTGGACAACGACACCGGCAGCAGCAGCGTGTTCTCGCGCTGGTCGAAGCGCGGGTCGATGGCCTTGCATTCGGCGCGCACACGCCGCAGGTGCGCCACCTTGTCGGTCAGCTTGGCCGGCTGCACGTGCACCGGCCAGCCTTCGCCGGCCAGCAGCGCAGGGGCCCACTTGCCGCGCGCCACCAGGTGCAGGCTGTAGCCGTGCTGTTCCAGCAGGCGCAGCGCGGGCAGGCCCAGCACCACGTCACCCACCCAGTTGCGCAGGCGCACGATCAGCGGGCGCGGCGCCTCCGTCATGCAGCGCCTCCGCGGATGGCATGCACCAGCTTCGTGGTGGAGTAACCGTCGACGAAGGGCAGGGCCAGGGCGCGGCCGCCCCAGCTGCGCACCAGCGGCGTTTCGGGGATGGCTTCCATGTCGTAGTCGCCGCCCTTGACGTACAGGTCGGGCTTCACGCGCGCCAGCACGGCCAGCGGCGTGGCTTCGTCGAAGAGGATCAGCGCGTCGACGGCTTCGAGTGCACCGAGCACGCAGGCGCGATCGAGCTCGCGATTCAGCGGCCGCTCCGGCCCTTTGCCCAGGCCACGCGCCGAGACATCGCTGTTCAGCGCCACCAGCAGGCTGGCACCCAGCGAGCGCGCTGCGGCCAGGTAGCTGACATGGCCGCGGTGCAGGATGTCGAACACGCCGTTGGTGAACACCAGCGGGCGCGGCAGCGCGGCGACGCGGGCCGCTTCCTCGTCGCGCCGCAGCAGCTTGTGCAGCAGGTCGTGATTCACGAGGCGGCGAGTTCGGCGTGGGTGACGGCCGCCGTGCCGAAGCGCGACACCACCACACCCGCCGCGCGGTTGGCCCAGGCCGCCGCCTCGCGCAGCGGCAGGCCGCAGGCCAGCAAGGCCGCCAGCGTGGCGATGACGGTGTCGCCGGCGCCGGTGACGTCGAAGACCTCGCGCGCTTCGGTGGGCAGGCGCAGGTGGCCGCCGGCATCGAAGAGGCTGATGCCTTCCTCGGAACGCGTGAGCATCAGCCCGTCCAGGCCCAGGCGCTCGCGCAGCGCGCTGGCGCGCACCTGCAGGTCACCTTCGCCCGACCAGGCGCCCACCACGCCGGCCAGTTCCGCCCGGTTGGGCGTGATGGCCGTGGCGCCGGCGTAGCGGCTGAAGTCGCTGCCCTTCGGGTCCACCAGCACCGGCTTGCCCGCGGCGCGGGCCAGCTCGATCATGCGTGACACGTGCGTGAGGCCGCCCTTGCCGTAGTCGGACAGCAGCACCAGGTCGTGCTCGGGCAGCACGCGGGCGTAGTCGCTGAGCAGCTGGTCGAGCACCTCGTGGTCGGGCTGGTTCTCGAAGTCGATGCGGATCAGCTGCTGCGAGCGGCCGATGACGCGCAGCTTCACCACGGTGTGCAACTGCGGGTCGGTGCCCAGGTGGGTGTCGACGCCGCGCTCGTGCAGCAGCTGGCGCAGGCGCTCGCCGGCGGCGTCTTCGCCCACCACGGTGAGCAGGGTGCAGGGCATGCCCAGCACCTTGACGTTGAGCGCCACGTTGGCGGCGCCGCCCAGGCGCTCTTCCTCGCGCGACACACGCACCACCGGCACCGGTGCCTCGGGCGAAATGCGGTCGACGGCGCCGAACCAGTAGCGGTCGAGCATCGCGTCGCCCACCACCAGCACGCGGTGGCGGGCGAGCTCGGCGGGGCTGGGCAGGGTGGTGGTCAGGGGCAAGACAGCAGGCGGCCAATAATGCGGGGCATTCTGCCATCGCACCGCGGCCGGCTTCGGCAGCGCCGCGTGGCACCATCAGACCATGAACACAGAACTGGCGCGCCTGCCCGGCGAGTTGATCGAACAGCATGATGGCTGGCTGGCCCACGCGGGCTGGCCCGTGGCCGAACCCGCGCCGCGCGCCAGCGAGCTGTGGCGCTGGGTGCAGGCCAACCACCGCTGCAACAGCCAGCTCTGGGCCGAGGAAGACCTGGCGCGGCGCACCCAGGTGGCCGATAGCGAGATCGCCGCCAACAAGCGTGCCATCGACCGCCACAACCAGGCCCGCAACGACGCCATCGAACGCATCGACGAAGTGCTGCTGCTGGCGCTGGGGCTGGTGGACGCCGAGTCGGCGCGGGGTGACGCACCACGCTCGCTGGCCCCGGCCGGCGCCCGGCTCAACAGCGAGACCGCAGGCAGCATGGTCGACCGGCTGTCCATCCTGGCGCTGAAGGTGCACGCGATGCGGGCTCAATCCGAGCGCACCGATGCCGATGAAGCTCATCGCAGCGCCGCCAGCGCCCGCCTGGCGCGGCTGCAGGAACAGCGACTCGACCTGAGCGGCTGCCTGGCCCAGTTGCTGGCTGATTCCGAAGCAGGCCGTGCGCACTTCAAGGTGTACCGGCAGTTCAAGATGTACAACGACCCACGCTTCAATCCCGCGCTGGTGGCTGAGCAGAAGAAAGGCTGAGCCCCTTGCGCATCCTCATCGTCAAGACCTCGTCGATGGGCGACGTGGTTCACGCCACCGCCGCCGTCACCGACATCCGGCGCCAGCTGCCCGATGCCGAGATCGACTGGCTGGTGGAAGCCCCCTTCGCCGCCATCCCGCAGATGCACCCGGCCGTGGCGCGGGTGCTGCCCATGGCATGGCGCAAGTGGCGCAGCCAGCTGCTGCAGCGCGCCACCTGGCAGGCGATGGGCGAGCTGCGGCGCGACCTGCGGCGCGGCAGCTACGACGTGGTGCTGGACCTGCAGGGCCTGATCAAGAGCGCGCTGTGGGCACGCCAGACCGGTGCCCCGATCGCCGGCTACGACGAGCAGAGCGCGCGCGAGCCGCAGGCGGCGTGGTTCTACAAGTTCAAGGGCACCGTGCCACGCGACCTGCAGGCGGTGGAGCGCTGCCGCCGCCTGGCCGCGCAGACGCTGGGTTATGCGATGCCGCAGGACGCGCCCGACTTCGGCCTGCGCCCGCCGGCCGCGACGTGGAAGCCGCGCGGCGAGTACGCGGTGCTGATCCCCAACGCCAGCCGGCGCGAGAAGCTTTGGCCCGAACGCCTGTGGGTGGCCGTGGGCAAGCGCCTGAAGGACGTGGGCTGGACGCCGCTGGTGCTGTGGGGCCGCCCGGAAGAGCAGAGCCAGGCCGAGAGCATCGCCGCCGGCTGCGAAGGTGACGTGCCGCCCTTTCTGCGCGTGGGCGAGATGGCGGCCGTGCTGGCCGGCGCCCACACGGTGGTGGGCCTGGACACCGGCTTCACGCACCTGGCTGCGGCCATCGGCAAGCCCACCCTGGGCATCTACTGCGACCACGAGCCCGGCCTGGCCGGCATCACCGGCCCGGGGCGTGTGGCCAGCATCGGCGGCAAGGGCATCGTGCCTTCGCGCAACGACGTGCTGGCGCTGCTCGAGAAGCAGCTCGCGCCCTAGTGCAAGTTCGGGCGCCTACAGCGCGTCGATGCGCTGCGGCGGGTAGCTGTCCCAGGTCAGGCAACCCGGGCATTGCCAGAAGTAGTGCTGGGCCTCGAAGCCGCAGGCCGCGCAGCGGTAGCGCTGCAGCGGTGCCACGCTGCGCGCCACGGCCTTGCGCAGGGCGTCCAGGGCCTCGGGCGGCCAGGTGTCGGGCGGCTGGGCCAGCACCTGCTGCGCGGCGCTGAGGCTGGGGTGCTGCTGCAGTTGCGCCAGCAGGCGGCCCATGCGGGCACCGTTGGCGCTGCCCTCCAGCACATCCAGCGCCTGCAGCAGCTCGATGGCGGGCAGGCGGCCCAGCGTGTCGCTGAGCGCGGCGTGCGCAGCGTCGGCCTGGCCGCAGGCGAGGGCGGCCTTGGCGTAGTCGGTGGCCACCAGCAGGAAGGCAGCCGGGTGCTGGGTGCGCAGATGGTCCCAGGCCTTGAGGGCGCCGGCCGGGTCATCGCGCCGGGCCAGGCGCTGGCCGCCCAGCAGCCAGGGCCGCGAGGCCTGGGGTGCGGCCCAGCGGGCGCGCTCGAGTGCGGCCTCGGCTTCGGCGCTGTCGCCGCGCGCATCGGCGGCTTCGGCCAGTTCACACTCGTAGTGGGCGATGCGCGAGGCGAAGGAGCCGGTGCCCTGGGCTTCCAGCAGGCGCGCCACCTCGGCGGCGCGCGGCCAGTCGCGCGAACGTTCGTACAGCGACAGCAGCGCCAGCCGCGCCTCGCCGTCGAAAGGCGTGCCTTCCAGCGCGTGCCAGGCGGCTTCGGCGCGGTCGAAGAGGCCGGCCTTCATGAAGTCCTGCGCCAGCGCGCGCTGGGCGCGGGCGTGGTCGCCGGCCTTCAGGTCGGAGCGGCCCAGCAGGTGCTCGTGAACGCGCACCGCGCGTTCGAACTCGCCGCGGCGGCGGAACAGGTTGCCCAGGGCGAAGTGCAGCTCGGCCGTGTCGGGATCGTTCTGCACCGCCTCGATGAAGGCGTCGATGGCCTTGTCCTGCTGTTCGTTGAGCAGCAGGTTCAGGCCCTTGAAGTAGGCGCGCGGCGCGTCCTGGCGTTCGCGCTTGAGTTGCTTCAGGTCGAAGCGCGAGGCGATCCAGCCCAGGGCGAATGCCACGGGCAGGCCGAGCAGCAGCCATTGGAGATCGAATTCCATCAGGCTTCTACAGGCCTTCGCGCGGTGGGTGCTCGGGGCCGAACTCGCTGGGCAGCATCGAACTCGGGGGCGGGGCAGGCGGTGGCGCCACGGGCGGCGGCGCCTGGCGCGCAATGGTGCGGCGTTGCTGCCACCAGGTGGGCACCATGGCCAGCAGGCCCACGGCGCAGCCGCAGACGAAGGCCACGAAGACGATGAACACCATCGGGCTGTGCCAGCTGACGCCGAAGAACCAGTGCACGGTGGCCGGCTGCTGGTTGTTCAGCGCAAAGGCGAACAGCGTGAAGAAGATGAAGGCCCGGATCAGCCAGACGAAGATGCGCATGCGCGGCGCATTCTAGGGCGCGCTGCCCGCAAGGCTGCCCATCCGGCAGGGGGGCTTCAGGGCGTTTCGGGGCCGGCCGGCACCTGCTCGTCGACCGCTTCGCGCAGGGCCTTGCCCGGTTTGAAGTGGGGCACGAGCTTTTCGGGGATCACCACCTGCTCGCCGCTGCGCGGGTTGCGGCCCATGCGCGGCGGACGGCGGTTGATGCTGAAGCTGCCGAAGCCGCGGATCTCGATGCGGTGGCCGCGCGCGAGCGCGTCGGACATCGCGTCGAGGATGGTCTTGACGGCGAACTCGGTGTCGCGCTGCGTCAGCTGCGAGAAGCGTTCGGCCAGGCGCGCGACGAGGTCGGATCGGGTCATGAAGATGACGCAGGGGAAGGGCGGCAGCCCCGCACAGGCGGGGCCGCCGCGGGGCGCTTACTCCGGACGGTTGTCCAGCTTCGCGCGCAACAGGGCACCCAGGCTGGTGGTGCCGGCGTTCTCGCGCTCGCTGGTCTGGCGCAGCGCCTGCATGCCTTGCTGGGCGTCGGCGTTGTCCTTCTGCTTGATGCTCAGCTGGATCGAACGCATCTTGCGGTCGACGTTGATCACCATCACGGTGACTTCGTCGCCTTCCTTCAGCACGTTGCGCGCGTCTTCGACGCGGTCGGCGCTGATTTCGGAAGCACGCAGGTAGCCGGTGACGTCGTCGTTGAGCTGGACTTCGGCGCCGCGCGGGTCGACGCTCTTGACCTTGCCGTTAACGACCGCGCCGCGGTCATTCAGCGTGGTGAAGCTGGTGAACGGGTCGACGTCCAGCTGCTTGATGCCCAGGC